>NZ_SMKQ01000215.1 GCF_004348995.1 Nonomuraea terrae | reverse complement strand
GCGGCCCCGACGACCGCCATCCCGCCCGCGGCCCGCCCGTAACCGCCGTAACCCGTAACCGGCCGTAGTCACCGTAGAAGGAAAGGCGCCGCGTCCCTGCGGGGACACGGCGCCTCACAAGAGCGGGGTCAGCGGTCGACCTCGCCACGGATGAACTTCTCGACGTAGTCACGGGCATCGTCGTCGGAGTACTGCTGCGGCGGCGACTTCATGAAGTAGGAGGACGCCGACAGGATCGGACCGCCGATGCCCCGGTCGAGCGCGATCTTCGCGGCGCGCACCGCGTCGATGATGATGCCGGCCGAGTTGGGGGAGTCCCAGACCTCGAGCTTGTATTCCAGGCTGAGCGGTGTGTCACCGAAGGAACGCCCCTCCAGGCGCACGTACGCGAACTTGCGGTCGTCGAGCCACGGCACGTGGTCGGACGGGCCGATGTGGACGTCGGCCTTGGCCATCTCGTGGGGGATCTGCGAGGTGACCGACTGCGTCTTGGAGATCTTCTTCGACTGGAGGCGGGTGCGCTCCAGCATGTTCATGAAGTCCATGTTGCCGCCGAAGTTGAGCTGGTACGTACGCAGCAGCTCGACGCCGCGGTCCTCGAACAACTTGGCCATCACGCGGTGCGTGATCGTGGCGCCGACCTGCGACTTGATGTCGTCGCCGACGATCGGCACGCCCGCCTCGGTGAACTTCTCCGCCCACTCGGGGTCGGAGGCGATGAACACCGGCAGCGCGTTGACGAACGCGACCTTCGCGTCGATGGCGCACTGCGCGTAGAAGCGGTCGGCCTCCTCGGACCCCACCGGCAGGTACGACACCAGGACGTCCACCTGGTTGTCCCGCAGCACCTTGACCACGTCGACGGGAGCCTCGTCGGACTCCTCGATGATCTCGCGGTAGTACTCGCCGAGGCCGTCGAAGGTGTGGCCCCGCTGGACCGTCACCCCGAGGGGCGGCACATCGGTGATCTTGATGGTGTTGTTCTCGCTGGCGACGATCGCCTCGGACAGGTCGCGGCCGACCTTCTTGGCGTCCACGTCGAAGGCCGCGACGAACTCGACGTCGCCGACGTGGTAGTCGCCGAACTTCACGTGCATCAGGCCCGGGACCCGTATGTCCGGGTCGGCGTCCTTGTAATAGTGAACGCCCTGGACCAGCGAGGACGCGCAGTTGCCGACACCGACAATGGCCACGCGAACCGAACCCATCGCACTCGCTCCCTTACTCATCAGTTGACGTGGTATCTCTTTCGGGCCTCTCCTCTGAAGAGGCCCGACGTTCCGTTGCGATCAGCTCGTTCAGCCAGCGCACCTCGCGCTCCACCGACTCGAGCCCGTGACGTTGCAGCTCGAGCGTGTAGCTGTCGAGCCGCTCCGCGGTGCGTGCGAGCGCGGTGCGCACCGCGTCGAGCCGCTCCTCCAGCCGGCTGCGGCGGCCTTCGAGGATGCGCAGGCGCACCTCGGCCTCGGTGTGCCGGAAGAAGGCGAAGTGCACACCGAAGCTCTCGTCCTCCCACGCGGCAGGACCGGCCTGGGTCAGCAGCTCCTGCAGTCGTTCCTTGCCTTCGGCGGTCAGCTTGTAGACGATCTTCGACCTGCCGCCGACGATCGCGGTCGGAGCGGGCTGCTCCTCCGCGATGAGGCCTCGGGCCAGAAGTGATCGCAGACAGGGGTACAGCGATCCGTAGGAGAACGCACGGAACATCCCCAGCAGGGCGTTGAGCCGTTTGCGCAGCTCGTAGCCGTGCAGCGGGGTTTCGTGCAGCGACCCGAGCACGGCCAGCTCCAAGACCCTGCCCTGTCCGCCGGCCATCGGAACCGCCCCCCTCTCGCGTCGATGTATCGAGCCGATACATCCCGAGGATACGTCCGCCCGCTATATGGCCGCAATCGGCAAATCGGGCAAGTCGTTGGGATGAACCGGAGAAACGCCGTAGTCTGGCGCACATGTGGTCACAGCGAAGGGTGGTGGATTACGGCCTCGCCGAAAGGGCGGTGGTCCACTGTCTGCGTGCCGGCCGCACGTTACGCGGCGAAGTCTGTGACGCACAGCCGTACCTCCTTCGCGCGGCCCGCCACTTCGGCGAGCCGACCGAACGCCTCTGCCCGGTGTGCGAGAAGGAGAACGTCACCAACGTGACCTATGTTCATGGCGATTCCCTGGGGCGGCATGCCGGTCGGGCAAAGGTCACGTCAGAACTCGCTGTCATGGCTCATGATTACGATGAGTTCCGGGTGTACGTTGTCGAGGTCTGCCAAGGTTGTTCCTGGAACCACCTGACGGTGTCGTACGTCCTCGGGAACGGACCGCCTGACCTCGTCGGCCAAGCGTGATATCCGAGGGCGGCGAGGAGCCTCACGCCCAACCGCCGTTTTTGTTCCGACGACGTTGCGAGGACGTGTGAGTAACAGCATGAATGAGGGGACAGCGCACCAACCCCGTCCGGGGAGACGCCGTCGTTCCAGCTCATCCCGTTCTGTGCCCCCAAGTTCTCCGCCTCAAACCGGCGAATCCGGCTGGGGCGAGGCCCCGCCGCAGCGCAGGCCGGAGGCCGCCTACGAGCAGACCGGCGCCATGGCCGCGCAGCCGTACGAGGAGCCGCCGCGCCGGCCGGCACAGCCCGCACCCCGCCGCGACGTCACCCAGGAGGGGCCGCGCACGCGCGCCCGCCAGGAGGCGCGCGCGATGAGCGACCAGGAGACCATCGTCAGCGACGGCCCGCGCCGCTCGCGCCGGCGCGGTGAAGGCGGGCCGCCCCAGCCCCCCGGCCCTCCGGTCAAGAAGGGCGGCGGCGGTCGCGGCGGCTGGCGCAGGTTCGTGCCCAGCTGGAAGATCGTCGTGGCGGGCGTCGTCATCCTCGCCGCCGGCCTCTTCGGCATGGTCATGGTCGCGTACGCCAACACCCCGGTGCCGGACGCCAAGCAGGCCGAGGCGCTGGCGCAGCAGAGCACCATCTACTACCGCGACGGCAAGACCGTCATCGCGCATCTGGGCTTCAAGCGCGAGATCGTGCCGATCTCCAAGATGGCGCAGAGCGTGCGTGACGGCGCGGTGGCCATCGAGAACCAGTCGTTCTACGAAGACTCCGGCATCTCGATCCCCGCCATGTTCCGCTCGGTGTGGATGACCGCCACCGGGCAGCAGGTCCAGGGCGCCTCGACCATCACCCAGCAGATGGCCCGTGGCTACTACGACGGCCTCAGCCAGGAAGTCTCCATCCAGCGAAAGGTCAAGGAGATCTTCGTCGCGGTCAAGCTCGACGAGAGCATGACCAAGGACCAGATCATGGAGACCTACCTCAACACCATCAACTTCGGCCGCGCGTACGGCGTCGAGGCCGCCGCCAAGGCGTACTTCGGCAAGAAGGTCACCGCCGCGAAGCTCACCCCCGAGCAGGGCGCCTACCTCGCCGCGCGCATCCAGCAGCCCGCCTGGGACGCCGACGAGCCCGCCCTGCAGGCGCGCTTCAAGATCGTCATCAACAACATGGCCGAGCAGTGGCCCGACCGCTACGGCGACCTGCCCCAGACGGCCAAGTTCCCCAAGACGGTGAAGAGCGGCGACGCCAACGAGCTGGGCGGCCTGCGGGGCTACATGGTCAAGGAGGTGCTGAACGAGCTGGAGCAGCGCGGCCTGGACGAGGACGAGGTCAAGAGCGGCGGCTACGACATCATCTCCACCTTCGACAAGAAGCTGATGCAGGCCGCGAAGACCGCGGTGACCAGCACCACGAAGGGCATGTCCAACGAGTTCCACGCGGGCCTGGCCGCCGTCGACCCGAAGAACGGGCGCGTGCTCGCCTTCTACGGCGGCGACGACTACCTCAGCGACCCGTGGAACGAGCCGTTCCAGTCGCAGAAGCAGGCCGCGTCGGCGTTCAAGCCGTACGTGCTGGCGGCCTGGCTGCAGGCCGGCTACTCGCTCAAGAGCTTCGTGCCGGGCAACGAGACCGTGCCGAAGGAGCTGCCCGGCCAGCAGGAGGGCGGCATCACCAACAGCCACAACGTCGGCGCCGCCGTCGACGTGGTCAAGGCCACCGCGCAGTCGGTCAACACCGCGTTCGTCTCGATGGCGTACGCGCTGCCGAACCAACTCGACGACGTCAAGAACCTCGTCGAGGCGGCCGGCTTCAACCAGAAGCGCATGGAAGACGACATCGCCGAGCACCACTACCAGTTCGCCATCGGCAGCGCGCTGGTGACGCCGGTCGAGCAGGCCGCCGGCTACGCGATGTTCGCCAACGGCGGCAAGTACACGCGCTACCACGTCGTGCGCGAGGTCCGGCAGAACAGCCAGGTGGCCTACCCCGAGGTGGCCAACGCCAAGCAGGTCATCGACGCGGGCGTGGCCGCCGACGCCACGACCGCCATGGCGGAGGTGCTCACCACCGGCACCGCCGCGGGCAAGGGCCTCGGCAGCCGGCCGGCCGCCGGCAAGACCGGCACCAACAACGACGAGAAGGAAGCCTGGTTCGTCGGCTACACGCCGCAGATCTCCACCGCCGTCGGCTTCTACCGCGAGCAGTGCGTGACCAAGTCGGGCAAGGTCGTCCCGCCCGAGCACTCCAACTGCCCGGTCTTCCGCAAGGGCAGCAAGAAGTACGGCTGGGACAATCCGTACACCTCGCCGAAGGAGACCTCGCTCGGGTTCGAGGGTGCCGGTCCGCCCACGATCGTCTGGCAGAAGTTCATGCAGCTCGCCCACGAGGGCCTGCCGGTCGAGCAGTTCCCCGAGCCGGCCGAGGTGGGCCTGCCGGAGAACATCGTGCCGAGCCCGACGCCCAAGCCGACGAAGTCCCCCGAGGACGACCCGTTCGGCGAGGGCGACCCGTTCGGCGAGGACAATCCCTTCGGCGACGGCACCGACGAGGAGTGCTTCGTCAACTGTGACGACGACGTGACGACCGAGGACGACTCGACCGTCGACGACGGCCAGGTCGAGGAGTTCTCTGACAGCCCTGACGAGGTCGGGCTGGCGGGCGGCGGCTCAGCGCCCAAGGCGCGGCCGAGCGGGCAGGAACCGATGTCCACCAGGCCCGAGGACCAGTGACGGTGACCGAGGCACGCGCCCCCTGGGGGGCGCGTGCCGTGCCGTACCTGCCCCTGGGGCTGATCGCGGCCCTGGGGGCGACCCTCGCGTACGTCGTGCGGCTGCCGTGCCGCACGGGCGGCTGGAACGACCAGGTCGCGACGTACACGAACTTCTGTTACACCGACATCTACCCGCTCTACTTCGACCGGGCGCTGGCCACCCAGAACCCCTACTTCGCCGACGTGCCGTTCGACAAGCAGGTCGAATACCCCGTCGTGCTCGGCGAGGTCATGCAGGTGATCAGCTGGATCGCCCGGTGGCTGGAGCCCGACGCGGTCGCGCAGGCCGTCCGCTTCTACGACCTGACGGTGATCCTGCTCGGCGTCTGCCTGGTGGCCGGTGTGCTGCTCATGGCCGCCGTGGCCGGGCCTTCGCGCCGGTGGGACCCGCTCTGGTACGCCATCTCGCCCGCCGTCGTGCTGGCCGCGTACATCAACTGGGACCTGGTCGCGGGCGCGCTGTCCATGGGCATGCTGCTGGCCTGGAAGCAGCGCCGGCTGGTGCCGGCAGGGGTGCTGCTCGGCCTCGCGATCGCCACCAAGTTCTACCCGCTGATGTTCGTGGGCGCGTTGTTCCTGCTCACGTTGCGCACCGCGCGGTGGCGGCCGTTCCTGGTGACGATCGGCTCGGCGCTGGCCACGTGGCTCGTGGTCAATCTGCCGTTCATGATCTTCGCCTGGGACGGCTGGCGCCGCTTCTACGTCTTCTCCCAGGAACGCGGGGTCGACTGGGGCTCGCCGTGGTTGTTCTTCCAGACCAAGGGCTGGCCGGTCGTCGGCGAGGCCGACGTGAGCACGCTCGGCATGGTGTCGCTGGCGGTGCTCTGCCTGGGCATCGCCGTGCTCACGCTGACCGCGCCGCGCCGGCCGCGGCTGGCGCAGATCTGCTTCCTGGCCCTGGCCGCGTTCATGGTGACGAACAAGGTGTGGTCGCCGCAGTTCGTGCTCTGGCTGGTGCCGTTCGCGGTGCTGGCCCGGCCCAACTGGAAGCCGCTGGCGTTGTGGCAGCTCGCGGAGGTCTGGTACTTCGTCGCCATCTGGCTCTACCTGCTCGCCCAGCCGCCGCTCAGCCGTGACGACCTCGGCATCAGCGACGACACGTACTTCACCGCCGTGTGGGGGCGGGTCATCACGATCGGGATCATGATGGCGTTCGTGGTGCGCGACATCCTGCGCCCGGACAAGGACGTCGTACGACGGACAGGCGTCGACGACCAGACAGGGGGCGTGTTCGACGACGCCCCCGACCGGTTCACGCTGACGTCCGCCCTGAGATGATCACTCGCTCGACCCGGCTCGACGCGCTGCTGCTCTGGTTCGGCTCGCGCGCGGGGCTGCTCGTCGTGACGTTGCTCGGCGTGACGCTGGCCGACTATCTCGACAGGTGGCGCAAGTGGGACGCCACCCTGTTCATCACCATCGCCCAGTACGGCTACGACGGCGAGCCCGGCAAGCCTGTGGACGACGGGCTTCCCGCGTTCTTCCCCGGCCTGCCGATGGCGCTGCGGATCGTGCACCTCCTCGTACCGGACTGGGCGGCGGCCGGGCTGATCGTCTCGCTCGTGTCCGGGGCGGTCGCCATGGTGGCGCTGGCCCGGCTGGCGGAGGTCGAGGGCGCCTCCGGCTGGATGGCGGTGGCGGCGCTGCTGCTCTTCCCGATGGCGGTGTTCCTGGCCGCCGGCTACAGCGAGTCGCTCTTCCTGGCCTTCGCGATCCCGGCGTGGCTGGCCGCCCGACAGGGACGCTGGCCGGTCGCGGTGCTGCTGGCGGCGGGGGCGTCGTGCGTGCGGATCACCGGGTTGTTCCTGGCGGCGGCGCTGGTCGTGGAGTTCGCCGCGCGGGCGGAGTCGCCGCGGCGGGCGGGCTGGCTCGCGGTGCCGTTCGTGCCGCTGGTGGCGTACTCGATCTACCAGTACCGCAGGACCGGCGACTGGCTGGCGTGGAAGCACGCTCAGGAGGCCGGGTGGGGGCGCGACTTCGCCTGGCCGTGGGAGGCGTGGCGGACGACGTGGCACTCCGCCATGGGCTCCGACGACTTCGCCGTGGCGTTCCGGATGGAGCTCGCCGGAGCCGTGGCGGTCGCCGCCGCGCTGGTCTGGCTGCTCGTGCTGCGCCGGTGGAGCGAGGCCGTCTACTGCGGAACGCAGGCGGCGGCGCTGATGACCTCGGCGTACTACCTGTCGATCCCGCGCTCGCTGCTGCTGTGGTTTCCGCTGTGGGTGGTCTTCGCCCGCCTCGCCACGCGCAGGGCGTGGGTGTTCGTGCTCTACGCGGCGGTCTGCGGGCCGCTCATGCTGCTGAACGCCGGACGGTTCCTGAGTGGCGCCTGGGCAGGCTGATTTCTATACCCGATTTCGTTTCTCGGTAATCCAAGGAAGTTATCCACAGCCTGTGTGTAAACGCTAGAGGTTCTTCCTCAGGAAGGCGATGTCGTCGGCCTGGCCCTCGGCCGGCGTCTCCACCACGATCGGGGCACCGGCCGCCCGGCAGACCGCGAGGATCAGCTCGGAGTCGATGTTCCCCTTGCCCAGGTTGGCGTGACGGTCGGCGCCGGAGTCGAACGCGTCGCGCGAGTCGTTGCAGTGGACGAGGTCGATGCGGCCGGTGATGGCCTTGACCCGGTCGACCAGGTCGACCAGCTCCTCGCCGCCGGCGTGGGCATGGCAGGTGTCGAGGCAGAAGCCGACGTCGAAGCCGTCGAGCGCGTCCCAGAGCCGGGCGATGCGCTCGAGTTTGCGGGCCATCGCGTTGCCGCCACCCGCGGTGTTCTCGATCAGCACGGGAACGGGGCACTCCATGCGCTCGAACACCTTGCGCCAGTTGTCGAACCCGACCTGCGGGTCGTCGTTCTTGTTGACGTGGCCGCCGTGCACGACCAGGCCCTTCGCACCCAGCCCCGCCGCCGCCTTCAGGTGCTGCTCCAGCAGCTTGCGGCTGGGGATCCTGATGCGGTTGTTGGTGGTCGCCACGTTGATCAGGTAGGGGGCGTGGATGTAGATGTCGACGCCCTCGACCGGCTTGGCGGGCAGCACGGGCTTGTCGTAACCCTGCGGGTCGCCGAGGAAGAACTGCGCCACCTCGGCGCCGACCGTCGCGGCGTGGGCGGCGGGGTCGTCCTGGTCGACATGAGCTCCGATGCGCAGCATGTCATCGAGCTTATCCGTTTCGCAGGCACTGCTCAGGGCAGTCGCCAACCGCCCCCTATGCGAGGAGAAACGACATGTCACGCTGGCGCTTACGCGCGCTGATCTTATTGGTCTACGTGGTGATCGGGATCTACGTGGCCTGGGTGTACGACTACATCACTCCGGGCCTGCTGCGGGACCTCGCCGAGGCGCTGCTCGCCGTGTTCCTGTGGTTCCTGGTCCTGCTCGGCATCGACCTGCACATCGGGTGAGCCGCATACCGCAACGGCCCCGGCGGCCGGGGCCGTTCGCTGCGTCGGGCGGCGTCCTTCAGTGTGGGAGGAAGCCGCCGTGGACGATGCCGAGCGCGGCTCCCACGAACGACCCCACGAGCCCGACCACGTTGAGCGCGCGCTGCGGTGTCGTCGCCGAGATGTACTGCGAGTAGAGCCCCATGCCGAAGCCGAGCGTGCCGAACCACGACGAGATCACGTGAGCCGCGGGCCAGAACGCCGCCACGAAGGCCACGACGCCGCAGACGATGGTCGCCACGGCGAAGCCGTTCTCGACCGGGTGCGCACGCCCGTCGGCATTGAGCGTGAGCCTGAACCGCCCCCTTTCGGAGGGCTGGAGAACATGTGGCACTGCCACCACCCCCTTGGTCTTCTCCTGGGCATGCCCAGGTACTGGCGGCTGGTAACCTGGGCACCGCTGCGTTGTGACGGTCGATTGATCCGTCACCCCGGGGTGCCGAAAGGGGCCACCCGGGCTCAGACGTCAGCGTCCTCCTGTCACGGCAGAGTGTCGTGACCGCAAGAGTCCAGAGGAGGTTGGAGTCCCGCATGCGTCGTTACGAAGTAATGGTCATTCTGGACCCTTCGCTCGATGAGCGCACCGTCGCGCCGTCCCTCGACCAGTTCCTCACCGTGGTCCGCAACGACGGCGGCACCGTGGAGAAGGTCGACGTCTGGGGCCGTCGCCGTCTCGCCTACGACATCGACAAGAAGTCCGAGGGCATCTACGCCGTCATCGACCTGTCGGCTCAGCCGGCGACGGTCAAGGAGCTCGACCGGCAGATGAACCTCAACGAGGGCATTCTGCGCACCAAGGTCCTCCGTCCGGACGTGCACTAACCTCCGGCTTTTGTCGGAGGAGCCCCGTACTCTGAGCCGTAACCCAAGCGAAGGCGTGCAGGAAGGCGAGCGCAAGCCATGGCAGCAGGCGACACCGTAATCACCATCGTCGGCAACCTGGTCGACGACCCGGAGCTGCGCTTCACCCCGACGGGGCAAGCGGTGGCTCGGTTCCGCATCGCGTCCACTCCGCGGTTCATGGATCGCCAGACCAACGAGTGGAAAGACGGCGAGAGTCTCTTCCTGACCTGCAACGTCTGGCGGCAGGCGGCGGAGAACGCCGCCGAGAGCCTCCAGCGCGGCATGAGGGTCATCGTGCAGGGGCGGCTCAAGCAGCGGTCTTACGAGACCAAGGAAGGCGAGAAGCGCACGGTCTACGAGGTCGAGGTCGACGAGGTCGGCCCGTCCCTGCGTAACGCGACCGCCAAGGTCAACCGCACCTCCCGTCAGGGTGGCGGCGGTGGCGGCTTCGGCGGCCCGGCCGACGACCCGTGGGCGTCCGCGACCCCGGCCTCGCCCCAGGGCGGCGGCTTCCAGGGTGGTGGCGGCGGCTTCGGCGGCGGCGGCGGCCAGCAGCAGGCAGGCGGCTTCGCCGGCGGCGGCGGTGGCGACTTCAGCGACGAACCGCCTTTCTAAATCCAGTCCACAAGCCCGAGTCCATTCCCGCTCTGACGGCGGGGCTCTGAAAGGAGCACCACGATGGCAAAGCCGGCACTGCGCAAGCCCAAGAAGAAGGTTTGCCTGTTCTGCCACGACAAGATCTCCTACGTCGACTACAAGGACACGGCCCTGCTGCGGAAGTTCATCTCCGACCGCGGCAAGATCCGTGCTCGCCGGGTGACGGGCAACTGCACCCAGCACCAGCGCGACGTGGCGACCGCGATCAAGAACGCCCGTGAGGTGGCCCTGCTGCCCTACACGAGCACCGCGCGCTAAGGAGGCCTTGCGACATGAAGCTCATCCTCACCAACGAGGTCTCCGGCCTCGGCACCCCCGGCGACATCGTCGAGGTCAAGGACGGCTACGGCCGCAACTACCTCATCCCGCGCGGCTACGCCATGCGCTGGACGCGGGGCGCCGAGAAGCAGATCGAGACCATCCGTAAGGCGCGTGACGCCCGCGAGATCCGCGACCTCGGCACCGCCAAAGAGGTCGCCGGCCAGCTCGGCGCGCTGCGCGTCCGCCTGACCACCCGCGCGGGTGAGTCCGGTCGGCTGTTCGGCTCGATCACCACGGGCGACATCGCCGAGGCCGTCAAGGCCGCCGGCGGTCCGCAGCTCGACCGCCGCCGCATCGAGATCGTCAACCCGATCAAGAGCGTCGGCTCTCACCGGATCACCGTCAAGCTCCACCCCGAGGTGTCCGCCTCCGTGGACGTCGAGGTCGTCGCCGACTGATCTCTGTGAATCAGGCCCCTCTCCCTTGGGAGCGGGGCCTTTTTCCTGTGTTACGCCTTTCCCGATCGCAAAAGCGCCAGCCCCGGGCGGTGGCTGCGCCGTCGCTCCTGGATGCCCAGGACAGCGCGGGTACCGCGGACATAGAGCCGCAATGAGGGCGGCGTAGAATGCCGTTCGTTCTTTCGCGCGTTTCCCCCTGGAGGCAAGGCCATGGCCCGTCCCTCGATGCTGCTCGCGACCGGAGCCCTGGCCGTGGCGGTCGTGGGCTGCGCACCGGTCGACGACCCGGCCACCACCGCCGCGGCGGCCCCCACGTCGTCCACCGCGTGCACGAAAGACCAGCTCCAGCTGGTCAACGCGGGCAAGCTGACCATCGGCACCGACAAGCCCGCCTTCGAGCCGTGGTTCAAGGAGGACGACCCGAGCAACGGCCAGGGGTTCGAGAGCGCGGTCGCGTTCGCCGTGGCGGGTGAGCTCGGCTTCGACCGCACCGAGGTGCAGTGGAACACCGTGAAGTTCGACGCCGCGTTCGCGCCGGGGGACAAGCAGTTCGACTTCGACATCAACCAGGTGTCGATCACCCCTGACCGCGCGAAGGCGGTCGACTTCAGCAAGGGCTATTACACGGTCAAGCAGGCCATCGTGGCGGTCGAGGGCAGCGAGTTCGCCGGGGCGACGACGCTGGCCGCGCTGAAGGACGCCAAGATCGGCGTCCAGGTCGGCACGACCTCGCTCGACGCCGTCAAGAACGTCATCCAGCCCGCCGACGAGCCCAACGTCTACAACGAGCAGATCGACGCGGTCAACGCGCTGAAGAACGAGCAGGTGGACGCGCTGGTCGTCGACCTGCCGACGGCGTTCTACGTCACCGCCGCGCAGGTCGAAAACTCCAAGATCGTCGGCCAGTTCAGCTCGACGGGTGGCACGCCTGAGGAGTTCGGGCTCGTCATGGAGAAGGGCAGCCCGCTCAAGACCTGCGTCGACAAGGCCGTGGACGCGCTGAAGTCGAAGGGCGAGCTGGCCAAGATCGAGCAGGAATGGCTCGGCTCGGCCGCGGGCGCGCCCGAGCTGCAGTGACCCGCACATGAGCGAGTGGGTCAAGTCGGAGCGGCAGGCCGAGCGCGAGCGCGTCCGCGCGGCGCGCGCCCGGCGCTCGGCCTCGATCGCGACGATCTCGACGGTGGTCTTCATCGTCCTGGTCGTCTGGGTGATCACGCAGTCGCCGGGCTGGCCGCGGGTGAAGGAGACCTTCTTCGACGGCGAGCAGCTCGTCGAGGCGCTGCCCGACGTGCTGAACGGGTTCCTGCTCAACATCAAGATCTTCCTGATCGCCGAGCCGCTGATCCTCGTCGTCGGCCTGCTGGTGGCGCTGGCCAGAGGCATCACGACTCCGGCGTTCTTCCCGATCAGGGCCCTCGCCACGCTCTACACCGACGTCTTCCGCGGCGTGCCGACGATCCTGGTGATCTACCTGATCGGGTTCGGGCTGCCAGCGCTGCGGCTGCAGGGCATTCCGTCCGACCTGGCGACGCTGGGCATCATCGCCCTGACGCTCTCCTACGGCGCGTACGTGGCGGAGGTGTTCCGTTCCGGCATCGAGTCGATCCACCCGAGCCAGGTCGCGGCGGCGCGCTCGCTCGGCCTGAGCCACGTCAAGACGATGCGGTTCGTGGTGCTGCCGCAGGCCACCCGCAGGGTCGTGCCGCCGCTGCTGAACGACTTCGTCTCGCTGCAGAAGGACACCGCGCTGGTGGCCACCATCGGGCCACTGGAGGCGCTGCGGCAGGCGCAGATCCACGCGGCCAGCACGTTCAACTACACGCCCTACCTCGTCGCGGCGCTGCTGTTCATCCTGCTCACCATCCCCATGGCCCGCTTCACCGACCATCTGGCCGCCCGTACGCGCAGGAGGCGTGGCGCATGAGCGTGCTGACCATGGAAGGCGTGTGGAAGAACTTCCACGGCCACAGCGTGCTGCGCGGCATCGACCTGGCGGTCGAGCCGCACGAGGTGGTGAGCCTGATCGGGGCCTCCGGCTCGGGCAAGTCCACGCTGCTGCGCTGCGTCAACCTGCTGGAGACGGTCGACGACGGGGCCATCTACCTCGACGGCGACGAGATCACCGACCCCCGGGTGGACGTCGACGGGGTGCGCAAGCGGCTCGGCATCGTGTTCCAGGCGTTCAACCTGTTCCCGCACATGACCGTACTCGACAACATCACGCTGGCGCCGCGCCAGGTGCACGGGGTGCCGAAGGCGCGGGCCGAGGAGGAGGCGCACGGGCTGCTGGCCAGGTTCGGGCTGGCGCAGAAGGCGAAGGCGTACCCCGACCAGCTCTCCGGCGGGCAGCAGCAGCGGGTGGCCATCATCAGGGCGCTGGCCACGCAGCCCCGGCTCATGCTGCTCGACGAGGTCACCTCGGCGCTCGACCCCGAGCTGGTGCTGGAGGTGCTGGGGATCATCAGGGAGCTCAAGGAGTCCGGCATGACGATGATCCTCACGACCCACGAGATGGGGTTCTGCCGCGACATCTCCGACACGGTGTGCTTCCTCGACGGCGGCGTGCTGCTCGAGAAGGGACCGCCCGAGCAGATCTTCTCCGAGCCCGAGCACGCCAGGACCCGCGAGTTCCTGCGCAGCGTGCTGGAGTCGGGGCGGTTCTAGCGCCGGTGCCGGCCGCCGGCGGCGGGCTGCCGCTCGGGGGCGTGCGGGCGGGCGAGGATGCTGTTGCGGCGGCCGTACACGAGGTAGACGCCCAGGCCGAAGGCCATCCACAGGGTGAACCACGCCCACGTCAGCACGCGCAGGTTGACCATGAGCCAGAGCGTGGCGACCAGCGACAACGCGGGCAGCAGCGGCGAGAACGGCACCCGGAAGCCCCGCTCCAGGTGCGGCATGCGCCGCCGCATCACGATCACCCCGGCGGCCACGAACGCGAACGCGAACAGTGTCCCGATCACCACCAGCTCCTGCATGGTGAGCACCGGCACGAACTCCGCCAGCACGATCGCCACCAGCCCGATCACCAGCGTCACCCGCGTGGGCGTGTGGTAGCGGCGGCTCACCGACGCCAGCCCGCGCGGGATGAGCCCGTCGCGCGCCATCGAGAACAGCACCCGCGTCTGCCCGACGATCAGCACCAGGATCACCGTGGACAGCCCCAGCACCGCGCCCGCGTCGATGACGTGCACCATCCACCCGACGCCGACCGCACGGAAGGCGCTGGCCAGCGGCGCCTCCACGGAGATCCGTGTGTACGAGACCATGCCGATCATGACCAGCGCCACCGCGATGTAGATGACCGTGGCGATGATCAGGCTGCGGATCATGCCCTTCGGCACGGCCCTCGGCGCGTTCGCGGTCTCCTCGGCGGAGGTGGCCACGATGTCGAACCCGATGTACGCGAACGCGATGGCCGAGGCCGCCGCGAAGATGCCGAACCAGCCGAACGCCTGGCCCTGCCCGACGAAGACCTCCAGCACGGTCGCCGGCGCGGTGTCCATCACCTTCGGCGGCACGTAGAACTCGCCGAAGTTCGCCACGTCGATGTGCGGCAGGCCGACCACGATGACCGCGCCGATGGCCAGCAGCTTGGCCGACACCATGATCCACAGTGCCCGCAGCCCGACCCGCGCGCCGAGCGCCACGACGCCGGTGAGCAGCACCAGGATCACGAAGACGAGCGCGTCCTGGACGAGCTCCTTCTGCGCCACTTCGACGCCGAAGTTCTCGATCGCGCCGACCGCGATGGCGCCCCAGGCCCTGGCCACGACGGCGGCGGCGAACTGCAGCTCCAGGATCAGCGCCCAGCCGATGATCCACGCCCAGACCTCGCCGAAGATGACGTACGTGAAGGTGTAGGCGCTGCCGGAGGTCGGCATGGTGGACGACAGCTCGGCGTAGCACAGGCACGCCAGCAGGCACGCGATGCCGGCGATCATGAAGGAGAGGATGACACCCGGCCCGGCGGTGGTGGCCGCCTGCTGACCGGCGATACTGAAGATGCCCGCGCCGATCATCACGCCGAGCCCGAGTATGATCAGGTCGGCCGGACGGTAGACCTCGGCCAGGCTGTGCCGGGCGCCGGTACGCAGCCCGGTCGCCTCGGTAGGCGGCAGTCGTCGCAGAATTGTGGACACGGAACACCCCGCTCAGGGAACTCGTTCACAATCTCCCACCACTGTTACAACAGCAAGCACAAGACGATTACATTGGGTCGCGTTCAGCGGCCCAATGCAGGCAGCGGCAAAGCCGCGCCTACATGGTGCGCGTTCAGCCGACCACTGCAGGCAGTGGCAACGCCGCGCCTACATGGGCCCACCCTGCGTACGGCGGCCCGCCGCAGTCAGGGTTTGTCGCCCCATAGTGGTCCAGTGGGTCTGCGCGTTCTATGCCCCGGTCACCAGCCACGCCGTTCCGGCGGCCCGGCGTGCCAGCGTGATGAGGCGTGCCAGCATCCACACGCCGAGCGCGCACCAAAGGGCCACCACCCCGAACCCCGACGCCGCCAGCGCCGCCGGCAGGTACGCCAGCGTCGTCC
>NZ_SMKQ01000214.1 GCF_004348995.1 Nonomuraea terrae | reverse complement strand
ACGTACGACGCCCGCCTCGGAGCGGAGCGGTGACCTGCCCGGACCACCCGCTCGTCGTCGTGGCAGCCGTGATCGTCCAGCGCGAGCGCCTGCTCGTGGTGAGCAAGCAGGCCGCCCCGGACGTCTTCTACCTGCCGGGCGGCAAACCCGAGCCCGGCGAGCAGCCGCTGGAGGCGCTGACCCGCGAGCTCGCCGAGGAACTCGGCGTCAGCCCGCTGGAGCCCCGTCTCCTGGGAGACGTCGAAGCCCCCGCGGCGCTGGAGGGCGTCCCGATGAGGATGACGGTCTTCCACGCGCGCATCGACCGGACGCCCCAGCCCGCCGCCGAGCTCGCGCGCCTCAAGTGGATCACCGGCCACGAGCCCGGCCTGCACCTCGCCCCCGCGGTCAGACACCATGTCCTGCCCGCACTGAGGCACCGCGGCCTCATCGGGACGCCCGAAGCGAACTGAGCCCCGCAAGGCCGGCCTGGTTCACCTGCGGAGGGTCCCGCTGCTGTGGCGCATGGTGATGGTGAGCGCGGCGGCGTTCGGCGTCCTCGGCTTATTCGACACGGCCCTGTTCGAACTCGTGGACAAGGGGCTGGGGAAGGAGGCCGCGTTCTAGGGGTGCTGGTGGCCGTTCAGGGGGCCGGCAGCGTGCTCGGCGGCCTGACGGCGGCCGCGGTGTTGCGCCGGTGGGGGTCCGCAGTGGTGGTCGCGACCTCACTCGCGCTGGTCGGCGTGGCCGGGGTCGCGATGGCGGCCGACCTCGTCGGCGCTCCGCTGCTCGCCTTCGCGGTGACGGCGCTGTTCGCGTGCGGGGTGGCGGTCCCGTGGCTGATCGTCGCGCTGGTGACCACCCGGCAACGGCTCACGCCCGCCAGGCTGCAGGGACGTACCGCCGCGGCCGCCGACGTCGCCATGACCGTGCCGCAGACGGCTTCCATCGCGGCCGGCGCCGCGCTCGTCGCCGTCGTCGACTACCGATGGCTGATGATCGTGGCAGGAGTGGTGCTGATCGGCTGCGCGCTCACGCTGACGTCGGCCTCCACGAGAGCACTCGCCGCCGCCGCGCCGCTCGACGACGCGCCCCGGGCATCACGGTGAGGAGACCGGCGGTCGCACCACGAACTGCACGGAGGCGACCCTGTCCCCGGCCGCGTCCAGGACCCATTCGTACACACGGCCGCCCTCCAGCGGAAGGGGCGGAATCGGGATGGCGAAGCTGAAAGTGAGCGGAACCCGTCCGGCCACCGGTTCCAGGCCCGTGACGTCCGGGGAGATCTCGCCGTCGAAGGACAACATCCCGTCGTCATCCGGGGATGGGCGCACGGGCCGGCCTTCGTCGTCGATCAACCGTACGGAGAAGCAGATCTTCTCCCCCACTTCCTCCCACGGAATCCTGATGAATCCGGCGACGGCCGACATCGGGACCGCGGGCCCCGTCACCGACCAGCCTGCTCCCAGCAGATTGATCTTGCCGGTGGCCACGTCGGTGCTGGCGGAGTCGCTCAACAGGAGAAAGCCCTGCATCAGAGCACAGACCTCGTGAGCTCCACCGCGCCGGCTCCGCGGGTGGGCGCGGGCGCCACACCCTGGATCACCATCTGCGCCGAGGTGGACGCGGTGCCGGAGACCGCGCCCGGCGCCTTCACGACGTGGAACACCTCGGCACCGATCGCGAGCGCGTAGCGGCGGATCGTGGACATGCGGGGGTCGCCGCCGACCCGCTCGAAGTCGGACACGGCAGGCTGGCTGCGCCGCATTCGCTCCGCCACGTCGGACTGCGTCAGCCCGAGTTGCTTGCGCAGGCCGACGAGGGTCTCGATCAGACGCATGTCGCGCTCGACCGCTGCGCTCTCACGCCGAACCTCTGGATCGGCTGCATCGATGCCCAGCAATGCGGCGATGTCGCGGTCCACCCCTACCTCCTGCTATCGGGTCAACCTTATATTCTGCTTCGCCATTCGGCCAGCCGGTCCCTCGCCGTCTCGATGGCCCGCTCCTGCGCCCCGCCGCTGCCCTTCTGGTGGAACTTGAGGCCGAGCAGCAGATGCTCGCCATCCGTGAGCAGCGCGTAGTACAGGCGGTACTCGTTGCCCGCATGGCTCAGACGCGCCTCGCGGAGCCCTCTCCCCAGCGTTCGCACGTCCCGGTCGAGCACGTTGTCGTGCTCGATCCGCCACATCAGGTTGCCGAGCTCGATGAGGGGAGGCTTGCCCTGGAGAACCTCGCGGATCTCCTTGCTGACGACTTCGGCGCCGGAAGGAGTGGTGTAGAACCGCCACCTGGCTTTGGACCGTTCCCCCACGAGCACCTCTTCACCGCGAGCCGCAGCGCCGTCGACACGGCACCCGAATGTAGCGCGGGTCAGGCGGGGCGGGCCGTGCTCTCGCGGACGATGAGCTCGGTGGCGAGTTCGACGCGTTTGGTCTCGGGGACCTCACCGTGGCCCATGGCCAGCACCGTGCGGGTGGCGAGGGCGGCCATCTCCTGGAGCGGCTGGCGTACGGTCGTCAGCGGCGGCCAGGCCGACTTGGCCAGCGGCAGGTCGTCGAAGCCCACCACGCTCAAATCCTCCGGCACCCGCAGGCCGCGCTGGCGGGCGGCCTCGAACACGCCGAAGGCCATCAGGTCGCTGCCGGCGAAGATCGCGGTGGGCGGCTCGGGCAGCGACAGCAGCGCGTGCCCCTGGTCGTGGCCGGAGTCGACGAGGAACGTGCCACGCTTGATCAGCTCGGGCACCACCGGCAACCCGGCGGTCTCCAGCGCCGCGCGGTAACCGTCGATGCGCGCCTGGCTGCAGAGCATGTCGGCCGGTCCGCTGATCATGCCGATCCGGCGGTGGCCGAGCTCCAGCAGGTGGCGGGTGGCGGCCAGGCCGCCGTTCCAGTTGGTGGCGCCCACCGAGACGACGCCCGGCGCGGGCTCGCCCTCCGGGTCGACCACCGCGAACGGCAACGAGCGGGCACTGAGCTGCGCCTGGATGCCGGTCGACAGCCGGGAGGCGACGATCACGACGCCGTCGGTACGCCGCGCCGCCAGGCGTTCGAGCCAGTCGCGGCCCGGCCCGGCGTGGGTGTGCAGGACCGAGATGACGACGCTGGCGCCGGCCTCGTGGGCCGCGCTCTCCGCGCCGCGGACGATCTCCATCGCCCACGGCGACTCGATCTCGGCGAAGACCAGGTCGACCAGGCCGGCGGGGGTGTCGTCCTGACTGACGCGCCGCTGGTAGCCGTGCTCCTGCAGCAGCCTCTCCACCCGATGGCGGGTCGCCGGCGCGACTTCGGGACGCCCGTTGATGACTTTCGAGACCGTCGGGATGGAGACCCCGGCCTCCTCGGCGATCAGTGCGATCGTGACCCGCCTCTTGCCTGACACAAATTCGGAGTCTAGCCGAAAGTTTCGGTTCGGGATCGCTCGCATACGAGGTGTTGACGCTTCACATGCCGTTACTTACGATCCAGACATCGAAATTATCGGGGGTTTCACGAAACTTTCATCCGTCTGAGGAAGGGACCCCGATGAAACGCAGTCTGGTGCTCATCGCGGCCGCCGTACTCGTCGCCGGCTGTGGTGGGGCCGGCGGGAGCGCACAACAGGAGGGCACGGACGGCTCCCCCGGACAGGTCACGCTCGAGTGGTGGCACCTGTCGACAGCGGAGCCGCTCAAGTCGCTCTGGGACCAGCGCGCCAAGGAGTTCATGGCCCAGAACCCGAACGTCACCATCAAGGCCACCGTCCTGGAGAACGACGCCTACAAGGCCAAACTCACCACGATCACTCAGTCCGGCCAGGCCCCCGACCTGTTCGCCACGTGGGGCGGAGGCGTGCTCCAGCAGCAGATCGAAGCCGGCCTGGTCAAGGACATCTCGACCGACGTCGCCGACGTCCTGCCGAACTTCACCCCGGCGGCGCTGAGCGCGTACCAGTTCGACGGCAAGACGTACGGTCTGCCGACCGACATCGGCGTAGTGGGTTTCTGGTACAACAAGGAACTTTTCCAGCAGGCCGGAATCACGGAGCCGCCCGCCACGTGGTCGGCGTTCCTGGAGGACGTCAAGAAGCTCAAGGCGGCCGGCATCACCCCGATCGCGCTCGCCGGCAAGGAGAAGTGGCCCGGCCACTACTACTGGGCCTATCTCGCCATGCGCATCGCCGGTCTGGACGCGCTCAAGCAGGCCGCCGTCGACAACGACTTCAACAGGCCCGACTTCGTGGCCGCCGGTCAGCAACTGAAGGCGCTGGCCGACCTGCAGCCGTTCCAGAAGGGCTTCCTCGGCGCCGGCTACGGCACCCCCGACGGCCAGGCCGCCACGATGGGCAACGGCCAGGCCGCCATGGAGCTGATGGGCCAGTGGGCGCCGGCCACGCAGGCCGACGCGGGCAAGGGGCTCGGTGAGGACCTCGGCTTCTTCCCGTTCCCCGCGGTGGAGGGCGGCAAGGGCTCGGCCGGTGACGCGTTCGGCGGCGGAGGCGGGCTCGCCGTGGGCACGGACGCTCCCCCGCAGGCCGTGGAGTTCGTCAAGTACATGACCGCGATGGAGAACCACTCCAAGGCCGTCGAGGCCGGCGGCGTGCTGCCGGTGCTCAAGGGCGAGGAGAACGCGGTCGAGGACCCGAACCTCAAGCAGGTCGCCACGATGCTGGCCGGTGCCACCGGCTACCAGCTCTACCTCGACCAGGCCTACCCGCCGGCCGTGGGCCAGCAGGTCAACGACAGCGTCGCCGAGCTGATCGGCGGCACGAAGACACCGGAAGAGGTCGCTCAGGACATCACCGAAGTGGCCAAGAGCGAAGGATGACGACGCTCACGAAAGGGCCGGAGGCAGTCAGGCTTCCGGCCCCTCCCCCTGCTGCCCGGCGACGGGGACGCTGGGTGACCATCACCCTCTTCCTGCTGCCCGCCATCGTGCTCTTCCTGATGCTGGTCGTGGCGCCCATGGTGGTGGCCGCGTACTCCAGCCTGTTCCGGTGGAACGGGTTCGGCGGGCTGCCGACCGACTTCATCGGGCTGGACAACTTCACCCGGCTGTTCAGCAGCGAGATCTTCGTCCAGGACATGTGGCACCTGGTGGTGCTGGTCGCACTGTCGATCTTCGTGCAGCTGCCGTTCTCGCTGGCCGTGGCGATGCTGCTGCACCAGCGCATGCGCGGGCGAGCGATCTACCGGATGGTGTTCTTCGCGCCGTACGTGCTGTCGGAGGTCATCACGGGCGTGCTGTTCTCGCTCATCCTCAGCCCCGGCTCGGGGATGGCGAACCAGGTGCTGTCGGTGTTCGGGTGGGAGTCGGAGTGGCTGGCCGATCCCGACACGGTGCTGCCGTCGCTCTTCCTGGTGATGACGTGGAAGTACTTCGGCTTCCACATGATGATCTATCTGGCCGGCCGGCAGAACATCCCGGACGAGCTCGTCGAGGCCGCGCAGATCGACGGGGCGACGGCCTGGAAGACGTTCCGGTACGTCACGCTGCCGCTGCTCGGCCCGACGATCCGGATCAGCGTCTTCCTGTCGGTCATCTACACCATCCAGCTGTTCGACCTGGTGTGGATCCTCACCGGCGGCGGCCCCTCGCACGCCTCGGAGACGATGGCCGTGACCATGATGGACTGGGGTTTCAAGCGCTCCCAGGTGGGTTACGCCAGCGCGATCAGCGTCGTGATGTTCGTCCTCAGTCTCGTCTTCGCGCTGTTCTACCAGCGTCTCGTCATGCGGCGGGACCTGGAGGGCGCGACCACCTCGATGGGAGGCCGGCGATGAGCCGCGCCACGAAGAAGGTGTCCCCCAGGCGCACCACCCTGCCGCTGCACGCGATCGCCCTGGTGGTGGGCGCGTTCATCATCGTGCCGGTGGTGTACGCGCTGCTCGGCGGGTTCAAGGACAACAGCGAGCTGTCCGGGAATCCGTTCGGCCTGCCCGGCACCTGGGTGACGGCCAACTACACCGACGTGCTGGCCTCGGGGTCGTTCTGGCTGCAGTTGTGGAACAGCACGTTCATCGCCGTCGTCACGACCGTGCTGACGGTGGCGCTGTCGGCGCTGGCGGCGTTCGTGTTCGCCCGGTTCGCCTTCCGCGGCAGGGAGCTGTTCTTCACGTTGTTCACGGCCGGGCTGATGTTCCCGTTCGCGGTGGCCATCCTGCCGATCTTCGTGCTGCTGCGCACGTTCGGGCTGCTGGACAACCCGCTCGGGGTGATCCTCACCCAGGCGGCGTTCGGGCTGCCGCTGACGATCATCATCCTGCGCGGCTTCTTCCGCAGCATCCCCGGGGAGATCGAGGAGGCGGCGACGATCGACGGGTGCACGCCGTTCGGGTTCTTCTGGCGGATTCTGCTGCCGATGGCGCGGCCGGCCATCGCGACCGTCTCGGTGCTGGCCATCGTGGGGAGCTGGAACAACTTCATGCTGCCGCTGGTGGTCTTCAGTCAGGAGACCAGCTGGACGCTGCCGCTGGGCATCCAGCAGTTCCAGGGCCAGTACGCCTCCGACACCGCCCGCATCCTGGCCTACCTGATCCTGGCCATGGTGCCGGCGCTCGGCTTCTACGCCATCGCGGAACGCCATCTCGTCGGCGGCCTGACCGCGGGCGCCACGAAGGGTTGAGTCATGCTGCACGTGTCAGGAACCACGTTGGTCGGCGACGACGGCGCCCCGGTGCGTCTGCGGGGCGTCGGGCTCGGCGGCTGGATGAACATGGAGAACTTCGTCACCGGTTTCCCGGCGAACGAGAGCTCCATGCGCCAGGCCGTACGCGCGGAGCTGGGTGAGGAGCGGGCCGAGCTGTTCTTCGACCGGCTGCTGCGCTCGTTCTTCACGGAGAAGGACGCGGCCCTGCTGGCCGGGCTCGGCATGAACTGCGTGCGGATCCCGGTCAACTACCGCCACTGGGAGTCGGACGATCGGCCGATGGAGATCGACCCGGCCGGTTTCCGCCACCTCGACCGGGTGATCGACGTGCTGGGCGAGCACGGCCTCTACAGCGTGATCGACCTGCACGCGCTGCCCGGCGCGCAGAACCAGCACTGGCACTCCGACAACCCGACGCATGTGGCGGCGTTCTGGCAGCACCGGCACTTCCAGGACCGGGCGGTGCGCCTGTGGGAGGCCGTCGCCGACCACTACCGCGACCATCCGTGGGTGGCCGGATACAACCCGGTCAACGAGCCGGGTGACGTGTCGGGCAAGGTGATCGGCCCGTTCTACGACCGGCTGGTGAAGGCGATCAGGGCGGCCGACCCGCACCACATCCTGTTCCTGGACGGCAACACGTACGCCACCGACTTCTCGATATTTCGGGAGGTGTATGAGAACACGGTGTTCGTGCTGCATGACTACGCCGTGGCCGGGTTCGCCCACGGCGGCCCCTACCCGGGCCGCACCCGCGGTGAGTGGTGCGACCGCGACGCGCTGGAGCGGACGTTCCTCAAGCGGTCCCGATTCCAGCGCGAGACGGGCACGCCGCTGTGGGTGGGCGAGTTCGGGCCCGTCTACACCGGCGACCCCGAGGCGGACCGGCAGCGTCGCCGGCTGCTGCGCGACCAGCTCGCGATCTACGACGCCCACGGCGCGGGCTGGTCGTTGTGGACGTACAAGGACGTGGGGTTGCAGGGGCTGGTGTACGCGTCCGGGGCGTACATGGACAGGTTCGGCGGGTTCGTGGCGAAGAAGCGGCGGCTCGGGGCGGACCGGTGGGGCTCGACCATGGAGGAGACGGCCGACGTGCTGGCCCCGCTGCACGCGCTCATCGAGGGCGAGTGTCCGGCGTGGGACCCGTACCCGTGGGGCGCCCGTTACCAGACCGACGACCTGATCAGGCACATCCTGATCGCGCAGGCGCTGCTGCCGGAGTACGCGGCGCTGTTCCGTGGGCTGAGCGACCACCAGCTGATCGCGCTGGCGGACTCGTTCCTGCTCGACCGCTGCGTGCGCCGCGAGCCCCTGCTCGGCCTGCTCGCCGACGCCCTGGCGTGAACGGGAGTGTCGGAGGGGTCTGGTAGGACAGGAGTCCCTGGACCCCCTGCCACCGAGGACCCCGTGATCGACTTCTGGCGCATCGGCGACCATGGCGACGACTACACCCACGGCTACGCCGGGCTGCCGGTGGTCGCCGTCCCGCTCCCCGACGACGTGGAGCCGCCCGACCCGGGCGCCGTCGCCTGGCGCCTCAGCGAACCGTACGGTTCCATCAGCGAATCGTCCGACTCCATCAGCGACACGTTCGACTGGTTGTTCGAGCACGTCGACACCGCGAAGGTCACCGCCATCGTGATCGGCGATTGGGAGGACGCCTCCGACTGGTCCGGCATGGAGGTCGTCGAGCCGCTCATCCGCAACGCCGACCGGCTGCCCGCGCTGCGCTCGCTGTTCCTCGGCGCGATGACGTTCGAGCACTGCGAGCTCTCCTGGATCCAGCAGGACGACATCACGCCGCTGCTGGCGGCGTTCCCGAAGCTGGAACGCCTGGAGGTGCGCGGATCCCAGGGGCTGAGGCTGCAGCCGATGCGGCACGAGTCACTGCGCATCCTCAGGTACGAGAGCGCCGGCCTGCCGGCCGAGGTGGTGCGCGCGACCGGCGAGTGCGACCTGCCCGCCCTGGAGCACCTGGAGCTCTGGTTCGGCATCGAGCACCAGGGCGGCGACTCCACGGCCGCCGACTGCGCCGCCATCCTGAACGGCGCGCGACTGCCCAGCCTGCGCCATCTCGGCCTGCGCAACTGCCCCTTCACCGACGAACTCGCCGTCGACCTGGCCCACGCCCCCGTCGTCGCCCGACTGGAGTCGCTCAGCCTGTCGATGGGCTCGCTGGGCGACGCCGGAGCCGAGGCGCTGCTCAGCGGCCAGCCCCTCACCCATCTGCGCATGCTCCACCTCGACCACCACTATCTGAGCGAGGCCATGACCGCCCGCCTGACGGCCGCGCTGCCGGAGACCGAGGTCGTGCTCACCGACGCACGCGACCGCGCCACGGACCCCTCCTGGGGCTACGTCGCCGTGGGCGAATGATGCCGCGTTCTCCAGCGGTCACCGGCCGCCACTGCGCGGCCGTCATGAACGGCGCGCGGCTGTCGTGGCCGCGCCGTGATCCGATTGCTGCATGATCAGCCGGCATGAGGAAAACGATCTCTGTCTTGGTCGTCTGCGGCGCCTTCCTGGTGGGCACGGCCCCCGCCCAGGCCGCACCCAAGGACCCGGTGCGCGTGCTGAAGTCCACGCTCACCCCCGGCCACGGCGTCCGGTACACCGAGATCGCCAACTGGTCCGACGGCGTCGAGACCTCGCAGGCGTACGACACGAAGGGCGTCCTGCAGTTCGGGAAGAAGGGCCTGGCCGCCTACGACATCGCTAGCAGCGCGTGGGATGACGAGAAGGACCGCGTCATCTACAACGGCAAGGCCACGTACTACTCCGGCGCGCTCGCGGGAGAACTGCCCAACGGCAAGACCTGGCTCGAGGTGCCAGGCGGCGGCGGCATGCCCAGCGAGTACGACCACGTCCTCGACCCCACCGAGCCCACCACGCTGTCGGCGCTGCTCAAGAAGGGCGGCAAGAGCGGGAACACGGTCACCGGCACCATCACCTTCGGGGAACTTCGCAAGGTGTCGGCCTGGTTCTCCCGCTCGGACCCGCGCTCCTGGGCCTCGGACACGGAGGTCTCCTACAAGCTGACGCTCAGCTCGGCCGGGCTGGTCAGCAGGCTGTGGAGCTCGTACACGGCCAAGGGCGTCTCGGAAGGCTACGAAGACTTCGAGGGCAGCACCGCCATCGTCGACACGCGCTACACCGACTGGGGCGCCAAGGTGTCGGTCAAGACGCCCAGCCCCAAGACCGTCACCGAGTGACCTTGCGGGCAGACCTGCTCCTCCGGCCGCAACTGCGTGACGCCGTCGAGGGATGATCAGACCGGGCCATACGTCCGCGGATATCAACTCATCGTCCAGCGCGTATTGGACGTATCACCCCTGGTCCTCCTAGCGTTCGTCGGGTGACGGAGCGACGCGCGATCCTCAGCGGATCGACCTTCGAGGAACAGATCGGGTACGCCAGGACGGCCGTCGACGGCGACCGCCCGCACGTGTCGGGGACCACCGGGTTCGACCACTCGACCATGACGTCTCGGCCATGATCAGGGAACTCCATGCGAACGAGGAGTTCGAGCAGGTCGACGCGTTGTTCGAGCGGATCTGGGGGTTCGAGCCGGACAGCCGGCCGATCAGCGCCGGGCTGATGCGGGCGCTGACCCACGCGGGCAACTACGTCTCCGGCGCCTTCGACGGCGACCGGATGGTCGGGGCGTCGGTGGGCTTCTTCGGACAGGACTCCACCCTGCACTCGCAGAACACGGGCGCGGCGGCGGGACGGGGCATCGGCTTCGAGCTGAAGCTGCACCAGCGGTTGTGGGCGCTGGACCGCGGGATCTCCCGCATCACCTGGACCTACGACCCGCTGGTCCGCCGCAACGCGCACTTCAACCTGGCCAAGCTGGGCGCGCGGCCGGCGGAGTACCTGCCGAATTTCTACGGCGTGATGGCCGACGCCATCAACCAGGGCGACGAGTCCGACCGGGTCCTGGCCGTGTGGCCGCTGACCGATCCGCGGGTCGAGGCAGCCGTCCGGCGGGTGCCGTACCTGCCGGCGGTGCCGGAGGACGCCGTGGTCGGGCTGGGCGACGACGGCGACCGCCCGGTCGAGGGCCGTACCGACGCGCGCGTGGTGCTGGTCGCGGTCCCCGAGGACATCGAGCGGCTGCGCGGGGTGGACGCCGGCGCCGCCAAGGCGTGGCGGCACGCCGTGCGCGACGTGCTGGGCGGCCTCATGGAGGAGGGCGCCACGGTGACCGGCTTCCATCGCAAGACCTCCTACGTGGTGGAGAGGAACACCTGAAGACCGCCGGGGTGGAGCTGCGGCGGATCACGGTGCCGCTGGTCGTGTGGTTCCTCGGCGACGGCCAGGCCACCGTCGCCGACGACCTGCTCTTCAGCCGCCCGCCCGAGGAAACGAGCCGTCGCCGACGCTCTGCCGCCTGATCTCACGCGGATCCCTTCTCCGCTCCTTCGCTTAGCCGGCAACGAGCGTCATGGACTCGACCGACCGTGCCTGGCCCGAGCGCGATACCGGATCATCAACCGATGCCCGTCCCTGACGGCCGGGCCGTCCCGGCGGCTGCCTGACTGGTGGGGGAGGAGCTTGCCACCGGGTTGTCGGCGCCGTCGAAGAGCTTGATGGTACGGCTGTGCGGGGTGAAGCGAGGCCAGCCGGGATCGCCGTGGGTGGCGAAGTCCACCCAGGCGTCGTGCATGGCCGTGGCCAGGGATTGTGGCGGGTTGGCCCCCACCAGCGCGGCCATGTCGGGGCTTCGCGGGTTGTCGAAGACGAAACCGAGCTCCAGGGCGTGGCCGGCGCCCATGTCGAGCTCGGGAGTGCGCCAGGCGAACTCGTACATCCAGACCTGAGGGTGGGCGTGGGCGATCCGCAGCGCGGGCAGGCGGAAACAGCCGTCGGTCAGAGCAGCGGCCAGCACGTCCGCGGGCGAGGCGTCGGGCATGGCCGCCCGATGGCTCTGGATCAGCGCTGGGTCCAAGCCCATGCTGGTCAGCACCCAGGACGCCACCTCGAAGGTGATCAGGCTGTCTCGGCCGGTGGCGAACAGGGACGGCCGGGTTTCCTCGCTGGTGTAGCCGACCATCAGCGCCACCTCGGCTCCGGCGCCGTCGGCTATCGCCTGCTCGGGGTGCCGGGTGAGCAGGCGCCCGTCCAGCACCGGCATGAACGGCATCGACGCGGCAGAGGTGGTGGCGCCCCACCGATCAGGGTCGGGCCGTGCGGCGACCTCGGCGGCCAGGGATGCCTGGACGGGCAGGATGGCTGCCGGAGACAGCCTGGCGAAGCCGTCGGCGGTGGGTGCGACGCCGAGCCGGGCTGCCAGCTCGCGGGTGACCAGGCGCGCATCGTCGGGATCTTGGACGGCGTTGCCGAAGCCGCTTTGCGCGATGGCCCGCCGGAACAGGCCATGACGTCGCGATCGTTCCAGTGACAGCAGGCTGATCACGCTCACGCCACCGGCTGATTCGCCGAAGACGGTCACCTGGTCGGGGTCGCCGCCGAAGACGGTGATGTTGTCGCGCACCCAGCGCAGCGCCGCAAGCTGGTCCAGCAGACCGCGGTTGGGCGGGGCACCGGGCAGGTCGGCGAAGCCTTCCACGCCGAGCCGGTAGTTGATCGTCACCAGGACCACGCCGTCGCGGGCGAAGGCCGCACCGTTGTAGACGTCCAGGGCGCCGGAGCCGCCCAGGAAGGTCCCGCCGTGGATCCAGACCATCACCGGCAGGCCGCGGCCACCGGCGTCCGGAGTCCAGATGTTGAGGTTCAGGCAGTCTTCGCCCGGGATGGTGGGGTCGGCCATCAGCCGGTCGAGGGGGGCGGCGTAGCTCGACTTGGGGACGGTGGGCCCGTAGTGGGTGGCGTTCCGGATGCCGTCCCAGGGCTGGGGCGGCGCAGGTGGGCGGAACCGGTGCGGGCCGAATGGCGGGGCCGCGTACGGGACGCCCAAGAACGCGGCCACGCCATCGGTGACGGTGCCGCGCAGTTTCCCGTGGGAGATTGTCACTACTTTCGGCATGACCTCAGGCTGAGGCTTAATGTCGACATGAAGGCAAGTCACCAGGAGACCCTGAGCATTGGCCAGGCGGCCGACCGCTTCGGCGTGGCTGCGCATGTGCTGCGGCACTGGGAGGCGATGGGCCTGCTCGCGCCGGCCCGCACCCGGACCGGCGAGCGCCGTTACAGCGCCGACGACCTGTACCGGATCGCGTTGATCGTCAAGGCGAAGGCGGCCGGATTCAGCCTGGATGCCCTTGGTGAGATGTTCACCACCGGTGATCCCACCGACCGTCAGGCCATGCTCCGGCAGCAGCGTGCCGACCTGAAACGACGCATCGCCGAGCTGGAGTCCTCCGTGCACCTCCTCGACGCCGTCCTCAGCTGCAAGCACGAAGACTTCGCTCGCTGCCCGACCTTCCGGGCGGCAGTGGCTGAGCAGCCGTAGACACGCTCTGCTGCCGCCCGGCTCTCGGTTCAGATTGTCGGCCGCATGGCGTCATCAGGCCGACCAGCCCTTCGTCCGCCTGACGGCCGCGCTGCTGGAGACCGAGTCGTGCTCACCGATGCACGCGACCGCCACAGGGACCCTCCGTGGACGCGTTCTCCAAGATCAACGGCGGCGGTGAGGGTGGGTCTGGTAGGACAGGGGCGGCTGATCATCCCCCGACTCCTGAGGAATCGCCCCCATGACCCAACGCTGGAGCGTCAACAGCCATTGGGACGACTACACCGCCGGCTACGCGGGCCTGCCGGTGGTCACCGTCCCCCTGCCTGAGGAGGCGGGGCCGGGGCCCGATCCGGGGGCCGTCGCGTGGCGTTTCAGCGAGTTGGAGGGCTGTCTCGCCGACGGTTTCGAGTGGTTCTTCCGGCACGTCGACACCGCGAAGGTCACGGCCATCGTGATCGGCGAATGGGACGACCCCCTGAGCGGGCCGTGCGACGAGATCAACGAGCAGCTGACCGGCAACGCCGGCCGGCTGCCCGAGCTGCGTTCCCTGTTCGTCGGCGCGATGACGTCGGAGCACTGCGAGATCTCCTGGATCCAGCAGGACGACGTCACGCCGCTGCTGGAGGCGTTCCCGAAGCTGGAACGGCTGGAGGTGCGCGGGGCCGACGGGCTGCGGCTGCGGCCGGTGCGGCACGAAGCGTTGCGGACGCTGAGGGTCGAGAGCGCCGGCATGCCGGCCGAGGTGGTGCGGGCGGTCGGCGAGTGCGACCTGCCCGCCCTGGAGCATCTGGAGCTCTGGATCGGCATCGAGGACCAGGGCGGCACCTGCACGGCGGCGGACTGCGCGGCGATCATGAACGGCGCACGGCTGCCGAGCCTGCGCCACCTGGGTCTGCGCAACTGCCCCTTCGCCGACGAACTCGCCGCCGGCCTGGCCCACGCCCCGGTCATGGCCCGGCTGGAGTCGCTCAGCCTGGCGATGGGCTCGTTCGGCGATCCGGGCGCGGAGACGCTGCTCAGCGGCCAGCCCCTCACCCATCTGAGCACGCTCGACCTCGACCACCACTTCCTGAGCGAGGCGATGGTGGCCCGCCTGACGGCGGCCCTGCCGGAGACCGAGGTCGTGCTCACCGACCGACGCGACGACGCCGGGGACGGCGCCTGGGCGTACGTGGCGGTGAGCGAGTGACGAACGACCCGGGCGAGACGTTCCTGCCCGAGATCACCGGCGGCAGTTTGGGCGGGCACCGCGACCATTTCGCCGGTCTCCGGGTCACGTTCCTCAACGAGTCCGTCGACGCCCCCGACGAGGTCGCCTGGCTGCTCTACGACGAACCCGACGTCATCGAGGGCGAGGCGGAGTCGGACCTGCCTGGCGGGCTGGAGGCCCTGCTGACGCGGCACGACCCCGCCCTCGTGCGGGCCCTGGCGATCAGCGGTTACGGCGCGTCCCACGCGCCCGGGGTGCTGGCGGCTTACGCCGACCGGCTGCCCGGGCTGCGGTCGGTGTTCCTGGGGCTCGCCGAGGCGGAGCAGTGGGAGATCTCCTGGATCCGGCAGGGCGACATCACACCGCTGCTGGAGGCGTACCCGCGGCTGGAGCGGCTGGAGGTGCGCGGGTCACAAGGGCTGGAACTGCGGCCGTTCGCCCACGACCACCTCAGGGTGCTGCGCTTCGAGACCGGCGGCCTGCCGCCCGAGGTGGTCAGAGCCCTCGGGGCGAGCACGTTCCCCGCGCTCGAGCACCTGGAGCTGTGGCTCGGCGTCGAGGAGTACGGCGGCGGGGCGACGGTCGCCGACCTGGAGGGCGTCCTGTCGGGGGTGGGAACGCCCGCGCTCAGGCGGCTCGGCCTGCGTGACAGCCCCATCCAGGACGACATCGCCGCCGCCGTGGCGGCCGCCCCCGTGGTGACCCGGCTGGAGGAGCTCAGCCTGGGCATGGGGGCGCTCACCGACCGGGGCGCCGAAGCGCTGCTCAGCGGGCAGCCGCTCACCCACCTGCGCCGGCTCGACCTGCGCCATCACCACCTCGGCGAGGAGATGATGACCCGTGTGCGGCAGGCGCTGCCCGGCGTGGAGGTCGACCTGGAGGAGGCGCGGTTCGAACCGGGCGAATGGACGTACGTGGCGGTGTCGGAGTGATGGGCGCCTCCGGCCGGGAAGCCGGTCGCGGGGGATGGCACGGAGCGGATCGATCTCATAGAGTAATGATTCGACTACGATACGTAAAAGATTTGAGGTGCCCATGAAGATCTCTGCCCGGGTGGCCACTGTCCTGGCCGCGGGCGCGCTGACGCCCCTCGCGCTCTCCGCTCCCGCCCTCGCCGCTCCCCCGCCGGCGTACGCGCCCGCCCCGGCATAC
>NZ_SMKQ01000213.1 GCF_004348995.1 Nonomuraea terrae | reverse complement strand
GTCGTCTACAAGGCAGTGGGCGAGGCCGGGCGCGAGGTCGCGATCAAGGTGTTGCACGGGCATCTGGTCCAGGACGACGACGTCCGGCGCGGCTTTCTGCGGGAGGCGGAGGCGGCGCGGCGGGTGGCCGCGTTCTGCACGGCCGCGATCCTGGACGCGGGCGTGGTCGACGTCCGGCCGTACATCGTCAGCGAGTACGTTCCGGGCGACACGTTGCGGGCGCTCGTCCGGGCGTCGGGGCCGCGTACCGGCGGGGCGCTCGACCGGCTGGCGATCTCCACGCTGACGGCGCTGGCCGCGATCCACCAGGCGGGGATCGTGCATCGCGACTTCAAGCCGGCCAACATCCTCATGGGCCCCGACGGGCCGATCGTCATCGACTTCGGCATCGCCAAGGCGCTCGACGCGACGACGCACACCTCGGGGGTGATGGGGACGCCGGCGTACATGTCGCCGGAGCAGTTCAGGGGTGAGCGGGTCCCGGTCCAACCCCGTCATCGGCTCCCCGGACGCACGGAGGTCAGGGAATCCACGCGCGCTGGGAAACCCGCGCGTCCCGGCGGACCCAGGCCCACCCCCGAGCCCGGTCGTGCGGGAAGGGGAACTCGGGCGTGGTGGCCTGGAAGCCGGCGCCTTGGACGCGCAGGCCCCGTCGGGGCGGCAAGGGGCTGACGGGACGACGCCGCAACGTGGCAGGAGCGTGAGCCGGCGGGTGTTCATCGGGGGCGCGGCCGCCGCGGCGGCTGTGGGGGTGTCGGCGTTCGCGGTCTTACGGTCAGCAAACGGCCTCTTCCGGGCGGACGCCGAACCGACTCGGACGGCGGACATGCGCCGGACGGCGACCGGCGAACCGCACCCCTCGGACCGGCCGAGCCCGTCGATCTCGGACGGGCCGGGTGGGGTGCCTTCGGGTGGGCCGAGTGGGGCGGCGGAGCCGTTGGGGACGGTGGTCAGAGAGCCGGTGGCGTTGGGTGAGCGGGAGCCCACCGCGTTGGGCGCCGGCGGCGGGACGGTCGTGTGCGGGACCGGCACCGGCGAGGTGTTCGTGTGGACGCCTGGGGCGCAGGTCGTCAGGATCGGGGACGGCGGGGGGCGGGTGACGTCCGTGGCCGTCGGTGACGTCGACGGGCGGGCGGTCGTGGTCTGCGGGCACGGCGACGGCAGGATGCGGTTGTGGAGCCTGACCGGCGAGAGCCTCGCCTCCCATCGGGCCGCCGACCCGATCAGGGCGGTCGCGGTCGCGGGCGGCCGCGCCATCGCGGTCTCGGAGAAGTACGACCTCGTGCGTGACCTGCACAGCGTCGTCCGCCTGTGGGACGTCTCCACCGGCAAGCAGTTCGGCCCCGCGATCGACGACCACTTCCAGGGTCTGCACGGGCTGGCGTTCGGCACGCTGGATGGCGAGGAGGTCCTGGTCACCGGGGACGGCGCCGAGCGGGTACGCGTGCGCCGCCTGTCCACGGGCCGGACCGCGCACACGTTCCGCACCGGCGACATCGGCGGCATCGAGCTGCTGGCCTGCGGAGAGGTGGACGGCCGGCCGGTCCTCGTCTCCACGCACCTCGACGCCACCCTGCGCGTCCACGACCTGGCGACCGGCAGGCGCGGGAAGAGCCGGCGGTTCAGCACGCGCAGCCCCGACGACCGGGGCGCGACCGCGCTGGCCACCGGCCGGCTCGGCGACGTTCCGATCGCGGCCGTGGCGCACACCCCGGACGGCGGCCCGGCCACCGTCCGCGTCTGGAACCTCCGCACCGGGGACGTCCTCGGCGAGCCGGGCCGGGGCGCGGGCGGTGAGATCCGCACGCTGGCCCTCGCCGAGCTGGACGGCCGTCCCGTCGTCGCGGGAGCGGACGACGAGGGCACGTTACGCGTCTGGAGCCTCGGCCCGGCGGCGTGAGGCGGTCCGCACCTCTCAGGACGCGCACGTCACGCGTCCGGCGCCCTGCGGCGTGAGGCGGTCACGAGCTCGCGGACGGCGTCCAGGCGGGTCATCGCGGGCGTGGCCGTGACGCCGTGCAGCACGACCGAGGCCACCACCGTGAACCCCGTGACGGCCCACAACTCCTGCGCCGGGACGCCGAAGTCCGTGTGCCCCAGCGCGTACGCCAGGTAGAACAGCGAGCCCACCCCCCGGATGCCGAAGAACGAGATCACCAGCCGCTCCCTCGGCCCGGCCGGTCCGCGCCACTGCGACAGCCACCCCGCCAGCGGCCGGATCACCAGCAGCAACGCGATCCCCACCGCAGCGCCGCGCCAGGTGAGCGCCGCCAGGCCGCCGGTCGCGACGAAGCCGCCGAGCAGGAGCAGCAACCAGGCGGTGAACAGGCGCTCGACCTGATCGACGAAGCCGTGCAGGATGTTGTTGTAGCCGTGCCCGAACTCGGCCCGCCTGATGGTGCACGCGGTGACGAACACGGCCACGAACCCGTACCCCTGGGCGAGTTCCGTCACCCCGTACGCGAGGAAGGTGGCGGCCAGCGCGACGAACCCGTCGCGGCGCTCGGACAGGCGCAGGCCGCCGGCCGTGGCGCGGAAGAACAGGCGGCCGAGCAGCCGGCCGATGACCAGGCCCGCCACGATTCCCGCCGCGGTCCGGTAGAGCACGTCGACCAGCGCCCACTCCCCCGCCCAGGCGGTGCCGCCGGCGACGGCCACGCCGATGGCCGCGTACACGATGGGGAAGGCGAGCCCGTCGTTGAGCCCCGCCTCCGACGTCAGGGCGAAGCGGACCTCGTCGTCGGCGTTCTCGGCGTCCACCGGCTCGCCCACGTGCACGTCGGAGGCCAGCACCGGGTCGGTGGGCGCGAGCACGGCCCCGAGCAGCAGCGCCGCGGCGATCGGCCAGCCCGCGAGACCTGCCGCCGCCGTCACCCCGGCCACGGTCAGCGGCATGGCCAGGCCGAGCAGCCGCCAGGTCGTCGACCAGCGGCGCAGCCCGACCCGCCGGTTGATCGCCAGGCCCGCCCCCATGAGGGAGATGACCACGCACAGCTCGGTGATGTGCTCCAGCACCTGCCGATGGGCGATCGGGTCGGGCCGGGGCAGCCCGAGCGGCAGCGAGAACAGGACGACCCCGGCCAGCAGGTAGACCAGGGGCAGGGACAGGGGACGGCCCTCGAGCACGTCGGGCAGGATCGCGGCGAGCAGCGCCGCTCCGCCGCCGAGCGCGAGGAGGAGGTCTAAGGTGGACATCCCCGCCCCACTGCCCCGAAGATCACCCGTTACGCCCCCGGGAGGCCGTCACGCCTCCGCTCGGGAGGAGGCGTGACGGCCGGTACGGGGTCAGCGCCGCAGGGCGGCCATGTTGCGGTAGCTCAGCTCCGAGTGCCGCAGTGACTGGGCGGGGTCGGAGCCGGGCGCGTTGTCCTGCTCGTACATCGGGTTGTGGAAGCCCTTGGCGCGCAGGGCGGCGAAGAAGCCGTGGTAGTCGATGTCACCGGTGCCGAACGGCACCATGTCGTAGCCGTTGGTCACGGCCGGGTTCGACGTGCCGTCCTTGGCGTGGAACAGCGGGAAGCGCTTCTCCCTGGCCAGCACGGTGGCCAGCGGGTCGAACACGTCGTTCTGCGCCGAGCCGTCGGGCGCGGTGTACGTCCGGTGCCGGAACTGAGCCACGTGCGCCCAGAAGATGTCCATCTCGAAGTGCACGACGGCGGGGTCGCTGATGCCGAAGAAGTACTCCAGCCTGCGGACGCCCGACGAGCGCGTCGGCCGCCCCTGCGCGTCGAGCGGGCCGCTGTCCAGCAGGAACGCGTAGGCGGCGTCGTGGTTGTGCGTGTACAGCTTGAGCCCCGCCTCGGCGGCGATCGCGCCCAGCGTGTTCCACTTCTCCGCCGCCACGTCCCAGTCGGCCTTGTACGCGCTGTTCGTCGGGTCGTTGCCGGTGCCCACGTGGCCGAGGCCGAGGATGTTCGCGATCTCCAGCGTCCGCTTGAACCGGTCGAGGTCGGCGGCCGTCAGCGGCCACGAGCCGGGGATGAAGCCGTGGTTGCCCTCGGCCCGCAGCCCGTTGTCGTCGAGCCAGCCGCGCAGCAGCCGGGCGCCCTCGACGGTCTCCAGGTCGGCGCCGCCCTCGGCGTTGGCGTGCTGGCGGTAGCCGGCGAACTCGACCTGCCGGTAGCCCATGTCCGCCAGCGCCTCCAGCACGCGGCGGAAGCCCGACGGCACGGACGTGGACAGCGGGTCGCGCGAGATCGCGTCGCGCACGGTGTAGAGGATGATGCCGCGCTTGCCCGGCGGCACGAGCACGTCACCGCGCCCGCCACCCGGTGACGCGGCGTGGGCGGCGCCGGCGAGGGCGCCCGTGAACGGCAGGGCGGCCGCGGCGGCGATGCCGGTGGTGGCCGCGAAGAGCCGGCGGCGGCTCAGCCCGAGGCGGCTGCGGAGCGTTTCGGCGTGTTCGCGTTCTTCGGCGATCTTCTCGGTGTCCGCCTGCGGCCGGCGGCCGGGCTCTGCGGAGGCGTGCTGATGGCTCACGCGGGTTCCCTTCCTTCAGGGACGCGTGCGCCGACCGCGTCACGGTGGATCTGCGACCGGCCCCGCCGGGCATGCCACCGCCCTGGAGCTCGAGACGATCACATTGTTACTACGCCGTTGTGCAGCGGTCAATGGCGCTCATCCCGCCACGGCCCGGTCGATCGCGGCCGGGGCGAGCACGTGCTCGGCCACCAGGACGGCGGCCCCCACGATCCCCGCGCGTTCGCCGAGCGCGCTCACCCGGATGCCGAGGTGCTGCGTGGCCAGCGGCAGCGACCGGCTGTAGATCGTCTCGCGGACGCCGGCCAGCACCTGCTCGCCGGCCTCGGCGACGTCCCCGCCGACGACGATGAGCGAGGGGTTGAAGAAGTTGACGATCGAGGCCATCACGGCGCCCACCTCGCGGCCGGCCTGCCGGACGAGCCGCGTGGCGTGCAGGTCGCCGGCCCGCATCAGCGCCACCACGTCCCTGCTGCCGTGCGCCTCGATCCCGGCCTCGCGCAGCGCGGCGGCCATCGAGCCGCCGCCCGCGACGGCCTCCAGGCAGCCGGTGTTGCCGCACCGGCACTGCGCCTCGGAGGCAGGGACGCGGATGTGGCCGACGTCGCCGGCGGCGCCCTGCGCGCCGCGGTGCAGCCGGCCGCCGGAGATGATGCCGCAGCCGATGCCGGTGCCCATCTTGATGAAGAGCAGGTGGTCGACGGCCGGGCGGGCGGCCCAGTGCTCGCCGAGCGCCATGATGTTGACGTCGTTGTCGACCAGGACGGGCGCCCCCAGCCTGGCCCGCAGCCACTCGGGCACCGCGAAGCCGTCCCAGCCGGGCATGATCGGCGGGTTCACCGGCCGGCCCGAGCCGTGCTCGACCGGGCCCGGCAGCCCGATGCCGACCCCGCACACCTGCGCCGCGTCGCGGCCGGCCGCTGCCAGCAGCTCGCCGAGCGCGGTGACGACCCGCTCGAGGGTCGGCTCGGGCCCGTAGGCGACGGGCAGCTCCTCGGCGCGCTCGGCCAGCACGTTCATGCCGAGGTCGAGGACGGCGAGGCGGGCGCGGGTGGCGCCGAGGTCTGCGGTCAGCACGACGCGGGCGCCGTCGTTGAACGCGAACACCGTCGCGGGCCGGCCCCCGGAGGAGACGGCGCTTTCCCGCGGCAGGACCCAACGCTGGCCGATGAGCCCGTCCAGGCGCTGCGACACGGTGGATCTGGAGAGCCCGGTGAGGCGGGCCAGCTCGCCGCGGGTGCGGGCGTGGCCGTCTCTGAGGATCGCCAGCAGCACCCCGGCCCCCTGTGCGCTGGATCCGTTCGACATAGGCTCAGCTTACTCCGATCATCGACGGACTTATGTTGACAAAAATTTAAAGTCGGATCTATCGTCTCGAAATATGTCGGATATATGCGGCACTGAGCTGCAAATCTAGACTTATCCGGCTTTTGGGTGGCTTATCGCGACGGACGGGCGTGAGCCCGGAGGTGGTGCCCCATGCACGACTCGCTCATCGCTCCATCGGCCGGCCACCGGTACGCGCCTGCCTGACGTCCCCGCGAGCCGCGCTCCGGAGGAGCCGGTCCCGGTCCCCGCCCGACGTCGCGCCGAGACACGGGCTCACGGGAATGCCACCCGGGCCGGATCCTCCCCGCCCGGTTCTCTTCCGGATTGCGCCCGGCCGATCGGGTGTGATGTCGTACCCCTCCTGGCTTTTCATCCGGTTTCAGGAGGCTTGGCTGTGCCGTTCGTGGTGGATCTGACCAGCGGGAACGTCGACAAGGACGACTTCTGCGCGGAGCCGGGGCACTTCGGGGGGTCCATCCTCGGGTTACGCCTGCTGACCGAGCGGACGCCCGCCGGGCTCGACCCGTACGATCCGCGGGCCCTGCTCTACGTGGCGGCCGGGGCGCTGGGCGGGACCCTGGCGCCGGGGCTGGCCAAGGCGGTGTTCCTGGCGAAGTCGCCGCTGACCGGCGTGGCCGGCGAGGCGCACGCGCTGGGGCCGTTCGCGGCGGGCATGCGCGCGGCAGGAGCCGGGGCGCTGGCGGTCTCCGGACGGGCGGAGCGGCTGTCGTACCTGCTGGTGCAGGACGGCGAGGTGACGCTGCGCGACGCCGAGGCGCTGCGCGGGCTCGGCACCGCCGCCACCACCGACGTCCTGCGCGACCGGCACGGGCCGCACGCGCGCGTGGCGGCGATCGGACCCGCCGGGGAGAATCTCGTCCGGTACGCCTCCGTGGTCACCGACCGGGCCTTCGCCGCCGGCCGGTACGGGCTCGGCGCGGTCTTCGGCGCCAAGAACCTCAAGGCCGTCGTGTGCGCGGGCGACGCGGCGGCGCCGGTCGCCGACCCTGAGGCGCTGGCCCGGCTGACGCTGTCCTATCGCGGGGACATGGCCGCGAACCCGCTCGCCGCCCTGCAGGTGGGGCAGCCCGGGTACGCCGCGTGGGCCGACGATCCCATCGCCCCCGGGTACGCCGCCGTCCGCAACTTCTCCGTCGCCGGCGCGCCCGGCCTGCGCGTCCCGCGGGCGCGCGACTACGACGGCCGCGCCGTGGCTACCACCGGCACGTGCCCCGGCTGCCCGAACGACTGCCTCAAGGTGTACGCGCCCCCGGGTGCGGCCGAGCGGCGGACCGGCGGGCTCGGCCAGGAGGCGTTCCTGTCACTCGGCTGGAACCTCGGCATCGACGACGTCGACGCGGTGCTCGCCGCCAACGCCCGCTGCAACGACCTGGGCCTCGACGTCGTGTCGCTGGGCGGCACGCTGGCGTTCGCCATGGAGTGCGCGGAACGTGGCCTGCTGCCCGGCGGGCCGGCGTTCGGCGACGCGGCGGCGCTGCCGGGGCTGATCGACGACGTCGCCGCGCGGTCGGGGGCGTTGGGCGACCTGCTCGCCGAAGGCTCGGCGCGCGCGGCGCGGCGGATCGGGCGAGGGTCGCAGGCGTACGCGATGACGGTCAAGGGCGCCGAGATGCCCTGCTTCGACCCGCGTCCCCAGCCGGGCATCGGCCTCGGGTACGCCATCGCGCCGGGCGGGCCGCGCTACGACGCGCTGGAGCACGACCTGGACTTCGACCCGGTGGCCGGGCTCGGCTACTCCTTCCCCGAGGCCGCCAGGATCGGCGCCGCCCCCGCTCCGGCGGGCACGCTGGACGAGGAGCGCGGCCGGCGCAGCGCCCGGCTGCTGCGGCTGTGGAGCGGCCTGGACGCGCTCAACATCTGCGTCTTCGCCTCCTCCCCGACCCGGCCGCTGACCCTGGACCGCCTGACCTCCCTGGTCACCGCCGTCCTCGGCGCCGGCTTCAGCCTGGAGGACCTGCTGACGGCCGGTCAGGCGCGCCTGGACGGGATGCGCGCGTACGCGCTGCGCGAAGGCGGCGGCCCCGACGACCTACCGGCCCGCTTCCACGACGAGCCCGTCACGGCGGGCCCCCACGCCGGCGCCGTCCTCGACCGCACCGCCTTCACGCAAGCCCGCACCGCCTTCTACAAGGAGCTCGGCTGGTCCGCTGAGCCGTAGGAGCGCGCATACGGCCACCTCCCGCCTCCACCCTCCGGCGCACCGCACGGTCACCATCGGCCCGCACGGCTGCTGGGCGCCGCGCTCCCCTACCCGAGCCCGCCCGGGTCGCCGGAGACGTCGTCGTGCACGACCCCACGATGATCCGCACCCCGTGCGGCTACGTGCTCCATTCCACCCACGGTCACCTGGAGGCCCGCACCTCCGCCGACCGCGTCCACTTCACCCGGGCCGGGTCCGCGTTCCGCACGCCGCCGTCGTGGTGGCGCGCGTACTCGCCCGGCGACGACCCGCGGGCGCCCGGCATCTCCCGGCGAGGCGGGAGATATCTGATGTACTACGCGGTCTCCAGCTTCGGCTCCAACCACTCCGCGATCGGCCTGGCCACCAGCCGCACCGGGCAGCCCGGCTCGTGGACCGACCAGGGCGTCGTTGCGAACACGCGCTCGATGGGTTCGTCCCTCCGACGGTCTGCCGGGATCAAGGTGCCGTCCAGGATCACGCACACCAGTCCCTCGGCGTGGGTGTCAGGCTGACATGTCCGGCGATTACGCTGCCACGCGCCCGCAGGGCGCCTACGCGAAGGCGGCGTATTCCCCGGCCCGGCCCCGCCTGCTAACTTCGCCTGCACGAGCTGGATCTTTCTCACCGGCACCACGTCGAAGGCGGAAAAGGTGAACACGCCGCATCCCCCCGTCCAGCCCTCTCCGGGCTACTACCGAGACCCGGGCGGTCGGCCCTGCCTGCGCTGGTGGGACGGACACCGCTGGACGCCCCGGACGGCCCCGCTCCCGCCGCAGTCTCCGGAGCCCGCGCCGTCGAAGGGCTCGGCCGGCAAATGGCTCACCGGCATCGGGATCGCCGCCGCCCTGGCGGCCCTGGGGTGGCTGATCCCGACGGCGGTGGCCATAGTCGGGGATGTCGATCCGGTGGTCGTCGTCCTGGGCGGTCAGGAGGTCCGGCGCGACGACCTCGCCGGGGCCATGGAAGCCCTGTCCACGTACGCCGACATGGAGCCCGGAGACCCCGACAGCTCCGCGCGGCACGCCTTCTGCGACGCCCTTCCCGCGGCTTTCGCGGCGAAGGGCATAGAGGTGAGCTATCCGAGCGGCGAAGGGTCGTTCGTGGGGTCGTGCGTCAGGGCACGATGACAGGCCATCGGCGCTTCCGGTCTGTCCGAATCGGCGACATTGACAGCCGCACAAACCCGACTTTAGGTTGTGCGAAGCGTTTCGACTCCTCCGTCCCTGCCCCCCGACGGTGACCGGCCGCGGCGACGGCGCCTCCGCCTCGCGAGGGCCGTCCCATGACGAAGCCGCCCAGGAGGCATAGGCTCTCGACCGCGTGTTGGGAGCGCTCCCGCACCGCCGTCATCCCGCCCAAGGAGTAACATGCCTGCCTTCCCCGAGAACTTCCTGTGGGGCACCGCCACCGCCGCCTACCAGGTCGAAGGGGCCTGGAACGAGGACGGCCGCACCCCGTCGATCTGGGACACCTTCTCCCACACCCCCGGCCTGGTCGCGAACGGCGACACCGGCGACGTGGCCTGCGACCACTACCACCGCCTGGAGGAGGACCTCGACACCCTGGCCGCGCTGGGCGTCGGAGCGTACCGCTTCTCCATCTCCTGGCCGCGCGTGCAGCCGGGCGGGCGCGGCCCGGCCAACGGGCCGGGGGTGGCGTTCTACTCGCGGCTCGTGGACGGCCTGCTGGCCCGCGACATCTCCCCGGTGGCCACCCTCTACCACTGGGACCTGCCGCAGGAGCTGGAGGACGCCGGCGGCTGGCCGCACCGCGACACCGCGCTCCGCTTCGCCGACTACGCCCGCCTCATGGGCGACGCGCTCGGCGACCGCGTGCACACCTGGATCACCCTGAACGAGCCGTGGTGCTCGGCCTACCTGGGCTACGCCTCCGGCGTGCACGCCCCGGCCCGCACCGAGCCCGCGGCCGCGCTGGCCGCCGTGCACCACCTGAACCTCGGCCACGGTCTGGCCGTCCAGGCGCTGCGCTCGACCGCCGCCAAGGACGCGCGGATGTCGGTCACGCTCAACCTGCACCACGTGCGCGGGGTGTCCGAGGCCGACGCCGACGCCGTGCGGCGCGCGGACGCGGTGGCCAACCGGGCCTTCCTCGGCCCGATGCTGGAGGGCGCCTACCCGCGCGACCTCATCGAGGACACCGCGTCGGTGACGGACTGGTCGTTCGTGCGCGACGGTGACGAGGCCGCCGCGTGCCAGCCGCTCGACGTGCTCGGGGTCAACTACTACAACCCCACTCTGGTACGCCAGTGGGACGGCGCCAGCCTCCGGGAGACCGCCGACGGGCACCAGGACGGCGCCGCCTCGCCGTGGATCGGCTGCGAGAACGTCGAGTTCGTCAGGCAGCCGGGGCCGTACACGGAGATGGGCTGGAACATCGACGAGACCGGCCTGACCGAGCTGCTGCTGCGCCTGCACCGCGACTACCCCGCCATGCCCACGATGATCACGGAGAACGGCGCCGCGTTCCCCGACCCGGTGGACGCGGACGGCCGCGTCCACGACGAGGACCGCGTCGACTACCTGCGCCGTCACCTGACCGCCGTGGCCGAGGCGATGGAGGCCGGCGCGGACGTGCGGGGCTACTTCGTCTGGTCGCTGATGGACAACTTCGAGTGGGCGCACGGGTACGCCAAGCGCTTCGGCATCGTCCGCGTCGACCGCGACACGATGGAGCGGACCTGGAAGGACAGCGCGTACTGGTACCGCGACGTGGTGGCCACGGGCAAGCTCGGCTAGACGAGTAGCTCCCGAGGCGCTGCGGTACGGGCGTGGGAATCACGAAGGGTGTTGAGGGTCAATGCGCGACGAATCTCACCGCCCGCTACGTGACGATCGACGACCGGCCGAGGGACTCACCTCGCCTGGGGCGCTTGCGAGGCCGGCCCAGGCGGGCACCATCTGAGAATATCTTCCTTCCCGGCGCGAACAGGTCGATTGACAATCTTTCGGCGTGAAGGCGTGATGAAACACTTCCTTCACGCCGAAGTGGTCTTCGTCGGCCGCGTCGACTAGCCGCAGTTGCCGAAGGTCCTGCGACCCCCGGTCGCCTCGGCGAAGTCCAGTCGGGTGTCGCGGGTGCTGCCCCAGTACGAGACGCACTTGCCGCGGGCCTTCAACTTGACCGGCCCGGCGTAGTACTTGAACTTGCCCGCGTCGGTCTTCGGCTTGCCGCCCTTCACCGTCAAGGTGGCGGTGGTGTACGTGGCGGTCCGGTAGAAGGCGGTCTTGATGGTGACCACGCAGTTGTAGCCGTTGCTGCGGTTGTACAGGAGGTAGACGTAGCCGAACGTGTCGCGCCCTGACGTGAGGGCGCGGGTGCCGTCCTTCACCCGCGCGTACCCCGCACCGCAGACTCCCTCGGGCGTGTACGAGGCGGAGGCGGCGTTCGCCGTGTACGCCGGGTTGGCCACGAGGACACCGGCTGCCAGCGCGGTCGCGGCGACGACCTTCGGAACGGGCTTGATCACGTGTCTCCCCTTCGACGGTGGGTCGCGGCGTGTGCCACGACTCCGTCGAGTTTTGCCCATCCTTTACCTCCCGGTAAACGCGTACCGGATCTCCGGCATGGCCGGTGGCGGCCGTCGGCGGGGTGTCGCGGCTGTCCTTACGCCCTGCCCATCGAGGCCCGCTGGGGCCCGCCTTGGGCGCCCCCTTCACGGACGCTGACGCGCGGGCGATCACGGCGGTCTTGATCCGGCGGGCCCGTCCTCGACACCGCGCCACCGGCGGGCCCATCACGCGCTCACTGATCGCCTATGATCACGGACCCGGCTGAGGACTTACTCGGCGAGAGCTCTCCCAGCTCCGCGCGCAGCAGGCGGGCGGCTCCGGTCATGGCCCGCATCTTGCCCTCGGCCGACGCCCGGGGCAGGTACTTCATGCCGCAGTCGGTGGAGACGACCAGGCGGTCGGGCGGCACCCGGTCGAAGGCCCGGCGCACCCGGTCCGCCACCACCTCCACCGGCTCGACCTCGGGCGTGGACAGGTCGATCACCCCGAGGATGACCGTCTTGTCCTTGAGGTCGGTCAGCACGCCGAGGTCCAGCCCGGACTGCGCGGTCTCGATCGACACCTGCCGGACGGGGCAGGCCGCCAGCTCCGGCAGGAACGAGTACGCCTCGGGCCGCTCGTGGATGATCGCGGCGTACCCGAAGCAGATGTGCACCGCGGTCATGCCGGTGACGCCGTCGAGCGCGGCGTTCAGCGCGGCCAGCCCGTACGCGCGCGCCGCGTCCGGCCGGGCCTGCATGTACGGCTCGTCGATCTGCACGATGTCGGCACCGGCGGCGAACAGGTCGCGGATCTCGGCGTTGACCGCCGCCGCGTAGTCCATCGCGGCGGCCTCGGCGTCGGGATAGTGGTCGTTCTGCGCCTGCTGGCTCATCGTGAACGGCCCCGGCACCGTCATCTTGACCACCCGGTCGGTGTGCGCGCGCAGGAACCGCAGGTCCTCCACCTGGACCTGGCGGGCACGGCGGATCGGGCCGACGATGCGCGGCACCGGGTTCGGGTGTCCGCTGCGGTCGAGCGCCGTGCCCGGATGGTCCACGTCGATGCCGTCGAGGGCGGTGGCGAAGTGGTTGGAGTAGCTCTCGCGGCGCATCTCACCGTCGGTGACGATGTCCAGCCCGGCCCGCTCCTGGGCCCGGATCGCCAGCTCGGTGGCGTCGTCCTGGGCCTGGGAGAGGTACTCGGGCGGGACCCGCCACAACTCCCGGGCGCGGACGCGCGGCGGGAACCGTCCGGCCAGCCGGGCGCGGTCGATGAGCCAGTCGGGCTGGGGATAGCTGCCTACCAGGGACACCGGAAGCGGCGGGAGCGATCTCATGTGTCCACTGTGCGCTCCCGGCGCGGCCGTTACCAGCGGTCGAGGTGGAGAACCTCGTCCAGCGGCTGCCTGGGGGCGGGCCGGAAGGTGTCGCCGGTGTAGTAGGCGGTGGGCAGCAGCACGCCCTGCCGGACGTCTCCGGGGATGCCGAGCAGCTCGGCGACCTCGCTCTCGTACGCGAGGTGCAGGGTCGTCCAGGCGGTGCCGAGGCCGCGGGCGCGGGCGGCGAGCATGTAGCTCCACGCGGCCGGCAGCAGCGAGCCCCACAGCCCCGCCTGGTTGCCCTCGGGCAGGCCGCCGGGCGTGGAGATGCACCCGATCACCAGCACCGGCACGTCGCCCATGTGCTCACCCAGGAACGCGGCGCTGGCCGACACCCGCTCCTGGACCTTCACCCGCTCCGGGTCGGCGGCGTACCGCGACGCCGCCGAGGAGCCGGAGCCGTAGTAGGTGTTCCAGGACCGCGCGTAGTAGTCGCCGATGGCCTTGCGCAGGTCGGGGTCGGTCACGACGATCCAGTGCCAGCCCTGCCGGTTGCCGCCGGTGGGCGCCTGGAGGGAGATCTCCAGGCACTCGCGGACGAGCTCCAGGGGGACGGGGCGGGTGAGGTCGAGGCGCTTGCGCACGCTGCGGGTGGTGGTGAGCAGTTCGTCGAACGTCATGCGCCCATGATGTCAAGCCGCGTCGAGATGATCAGCCGCGGCCGGGAGCCAGAGGTCGGACCCGAAGACCTCGTAGTGGACGTCCTTCGGGGCGACGCCGGCCTTCAGCAGGGCGCCGCGGACCTCCCGCATGAAGGGGACAGGGCCGCACATGTAGACGACCGCGCCCTGGGGGATCTCGACGCCGTCCAGGTCCATCAGGCCGGCGTCGTCCTCGTACCAGAAGACGCGCTCGGCGGCGGGCAGGGCGTCGGTGAGGCGCTCCATGTCGGCGCGCAGCGCGTGGTCGGCCGCTGAGCGGTCGGCGTGCAGCAGCAGCACCCGCCGGGTGTCGCCGGTGTGGGCGAGGTGCTCCAGCATCGCGGTGATCGGGGTGCAGCCGATGCCCGCCGAGACCAGGACGAGCGGCGCTTCGCCGTCCTCCAGCGCGACGTCGCCGAACGGCGCCGACAGGGTCAGCTCGTCGCCCTCCCGCACGGTGGCGTGCAGCAGCGCGGACACCTCGCCCTCCGGCGCGTCGCCGCCGCGCACCCGCTTGACGGTGATGCGGCGCAGCCCGTCCGGGCCGTGGCCGGACAGCGAGTACTGCCGGAGCTGGTGGACGTCGTCGGGCATGCGGACGCGGACGCTGACGTACTGGCCGGGGCGGGCCGGCGGCACCGGCTCGTCACCGACCGGCCGCAGCACCAGCGACATGGCGTCGGCGCTCTCCTCGCGCCGCTCGACCACCGTCCAGGTGCGCCAGGTCCGCCCGCCGCGGGCGCCCGCCTCGGCGTAGACGCGGGCCTCCATGGCGATCAGCGCGCCCGCCATCAGCCAGTAGACCTCGTCCCAGGCCGCCGCGACCTCGGGGGTGACCGCGTCGCCGAGCACCTCGGCGATCGCGCCGAACAGGTACTTGTGCACGATGACGTACTGGTCGTCGGTCACGCCCACGGCGGCGTGCTTGTGCGCGATGCGCGTCAGCAGCGCGTCGGGGCGCTCGTCCGGGTGGGCGAGCAGCGCGCCCGCGAACCCCGCGATGGCGCCCGCCAGGGCCCGACGCTGCTCCCCGCTGCGCTGGTTGCCCCGGTTGAACAGTCCGTCGAGCAGCTCGGGCCGCTCGGCGAACATGGTGTCGTAGAACCTGGCCGTGATCTCGTCGAGTCGGGCCCCCACCAGCGGCAGTGTGGCGCGGACGATGGCCGCGCTCTCCCCGGACAACATGCTTGACCTCCCGATGAACCATAATTGGTATCTGGGATTCAGATTAAAGCGCCGGGGTGCCGGTCCTCTTTCCGGGGTCGGTGAGCGACAGGAGCAGGGGACCGGTGGGGGCGTCCACCAGGGAGTCGACGGTGACCGTGTCGAGCGATGCGTAGAAGGCCTCCTGGGCCCGGCGCAGCGCCGCGCGCAGCCGGCAGGCGGCCCGCAGCGGGCACGGCGGGTCGTCCTCGCAGCCCACGACGTCGCCGGCGGACTCGAGGGAACGCACCAGGGCGCCGACCGTCGTGCCGCGCCCGGCCTCGGTGAGCTGCAGCCCGCCGCCCCTGCCGCGCCTGGCCTCCACCACGCCCAGCTCGCCGAGCCTGGCGACGGCCTTGGCGGCGTGGGTGTACGGGACGGCGAGCACGTCGGCCACGGCACGGGTGGTCAGCAGGTCGTGCGGCCGCGCCACGGCCAGGCGCATGACGATGCGCAGGGAGATGTCGGTGAAGGCGGTCAGGCGCATGCCCCTACGGTAGGCGCTGCTGCTGAGTGGCGCCCGCGTAGACCCAGCGGCCCTCGAAGCGGACGAACCTGCTGTTCTCCTCCAGCTCGCCCGGCCGGCCGCGGTCCTGGTAGTGGGCACGGAAGCGTACGGTGCCCTCGGTGTGGACGACGCTGCCGCCGGTGGTCTCCAGGATCTCCAGCCGCACCCAGCGCACCCGCCGGTCGAGCCCCGCCCTGGGCGGACGGGCCGAGGGGTGCCAGGTGTGCAGCAGGTAGGCCTCGTCTCCGGCCGCGAACGCGCTGAAGCGGGAGCGCATGAGCTGCTCGGCGGTGGCCGGCGCGGCCTCGCCCCGATGGAACCGGCCGCAGCAGTCACGGTAGGGATCGCTCGAACCACACGGACACGTACGCGGAGACATGCCCCCCATTCTCC
>NZ_SMKQ01000212.1 GCF_004348995.1 Nonomuraea terrae | reverse complement strand
CCTCACCCCCCGAGATGCCGTCGCCCCCCTCATGCCCTCGGCCGTCCTCATGACACCTGGCCCGGCCCGCGCCTCATCGCCGGAACGGGCCCGTAGCCTGGGCTGCGGCTTCCCGTACGTCCGCGGCGCTCTCGCATGAGTCGAGCCGCCCGTCCTGACAGTCCTTCTCCCGCGTCGCCAGCAGCAGGGCGACGCCGAGCATGAAGATCGCGCAGGTCAGCAGCATCAGCATGCACCACACGTGGAGGGTCGAGCGGCTCTTCAGCCGGCGCCTCCTCGATCCGGCAAGCAGCGCGTCGAGTTCTGGCTCCTCCGTGGCCAGTCGGGTCTCGATCGCGGACAGCGCCCGGCGCTCCTCCGGGGAGAGGTTCATGCCCTCATGCCTCATTCCTTACTGCCCCATCGGGCGAACGCGCCCAAGGGCCGGGAGCTCATGAGCGACCGCCGGTGGTGCGTCCCCTGCTCAGACGAGCTCCAGCCCCCCGTCGACGGTGAGGATCTGGCCGGTGATCCAGGTGGCGGCGGGGTCGGCGAGGTGCACGATCCAGGCCGCCACCTCCTCGGGAGCGCCGCGGCGGCCGAGCGGGATGCGGGCGGACTCGTCCTGCTTGATCTGCTCGACGACCGCGTCGGGCAGGCCGGCGGCGGCCAGGGCCTCGCTCTCGGTCGGGCCGGGGGCCACGGCGTTGACGCGTATGCCGTCGGGGGCCAGCTCCAGCGCCCAGCTCCGGGTCAGCTGTTCCAGGGCGGCCTTGGTGGCGGCGTAGTGGGCGCCGCCGGGCAGGGGACGGTGGCCGAAGGTGCTGGAGACGTTGATGATCGTGCCGCGGCCGGTACGCAGGTGGGGCAGCGCGGCTTGAGCGAGCATGCTCGGGGCGGTGACGTTGAGTGCCAGCAGGCCGGCGACGCGTTCGGCGTCGGTGTCGGCCAGCGGCATGACGGCGGTGGCGCCGGCGTTGTTGACCAGGACGTCCACGCGGCCCCAGCGGTCCACGGCCGCCTGCACGACGGCCTGCGGCGTGCTTTCTGCGGTGATGTCGGCGGCCTGCGCGACGATGCCGGGGTGCTCGGCGGCGGTCTGCTCCAGAGGTTCGGCGCGGCGTCCGACGCCGAGCACGTGCGCTCCGGCGCGGGCGAGGGCGACCGCGGTGGCGCGGCCGATCCCGGACCCGGCACCGGTCACGATCGCGACCTGGTCCTTCAGGCGGCCGGTGTGCTGGTCGGTCATACATCCCCCAAATTTGGATATATCGCTTCAAACGGGCTGGTCAGCGTACGAGCGGAAGGCGGAGCACGAAGCGGGCGCCACCGTCGTCCGCGTTCTCGACGTGCAGGGTGCCGTGGTGGGCCGCGGCGATGTCGCGGGCGATCGCCAGGCCCAGACCGGCGCCTCCGCGGTTGCGGCTGCGCGCGGTGTCCAGGCGGGCGAAGCGCTCGAAGATCCGCTCGCGGTCGGCCGGCGGGACGCCCTGCCCGTCGTCGGTCACGGCCAGCTCCGCCCGGCCGCCCGCGCGGCGCAGGGACACCTGCAGGGTGTGCGCGACGTGCCGCCGGGCGTTGTCGAGCAGATTGGCGAGGAGCCGGGCGATCAGGCAGGGGGCGGCCTCCACCGTCACCGCGGGTTCGAGATCGAGCCGCACGTCATGAGCCGCCGCCGTCTCGACCAGCGTGGTCAGATCGACCTGCTCCAGCCTCCCGTCGAGGCCGGTCTCGATCGTGGCCAGCAGGAGCAGGTCGTCGACGATGCCCTCCAGCCGGTCGAGGTCGCCCGTCACGTGGTCGAGCAGATCGGGCAGGTCGATGTCGCCAGGGTGCAGCCGCGCCTCCTCCACCTGCACGCGGATCGCGGTGAGCGGCGTACGCAGCTCGTGCGAGGCGTCGGCGGCGAACTGGCGCTGCCGCTCCAGCAGCAGCTCCGCGTACCTACGCGCCTCCCTGAGCTCCTGCCCCGCCGGCTCCTCGTGAGGGCGGGGGCAGGGCGTGACCAGGGCGGCGCAGTCGGCGTTCTGTCTCATCAGGTCTTTCCTTCCTGCGTACGAGGGCCCGCGAGAGGAAGCCGCAGCACGAAGCCGGCGCCACCCGTGTCCGCCTCCTCGGCGCGCAGGCTGCCGATGTGGGCCCGGGCGATGTCGCGGGCGATCGCGAGGCCCAGGCCGGTGCCGGTGCGGTCGAGGCGGCGAGCGGCCTCCAGGCGGGTGAAGCGCTGGAAGATCCGTTCCCGTTCGGACTCCGCGATGCCATCTCCGTCGTCGGCGACTGTCAGCTCGGCGTGGCCGGCGCCGCGACTCAACCGCACCTCGACCAGGTGCCGGCCGTGCCGCTGGGCGTTGTCCAGCAGGTTGGTGAGCAGGCGGCCGATCCGGATCGGGACGGCCTGGACGATCACGCCCGGTTCCAGCCGCAGCCGGACGGCGATGCGGTCGCTCCTGCGCGCGACCTCGTCACGGACCAGCTCGGCGAGGTCCACCCGCTGTGGCGTCATCGGCGGACCGGATTCCATCTCGGCGAGCGCCCGCAGGTCGGCGATGATCGCATCCAACCGGTCGACGTCGCGCAGCGCCCGGACCAGCAGGTCGCCGAGGTCGGTCTCGTCGGGATGCAGGCAGGCCTCCTCCAGCTCCGCGCGCAGCCCGGCCACCGCCGTGCGCAGTTCGTGCGAGGCGTCGGAGGCGAAGCGCCGTTTCTTCTTCAGCTCGTGCTTCAGCTCGCGCATCTTGTCGGTGGGCGCCTGGATCGTCAGCGCGTTCCTGCCCGCGCCGGGCAGGTGAGGGGCCTCGCAGTCGAACGCCGTCACAGCACACGTTCCTTCCTTCGCGTCAACAGTCCTTACGTGGACGTCCGCGGACATCCACCAGCTAAGACAGGACAGCTTGACGAGTTGTGACAGCGTGTTGTCACGATTCCGAGCGGGACACGCCAGTGATCTTGATCGGGTTCATCATCCACAGCACCTGGTCGATGCCCTGCTCCGAGGCGGTGACGGTGATGACGGCGAACACCTGGCCGTCGCGGCGCAGCAACGCCGAGGCCTGGCCGTTCGTGTCCGCCCAGTCCACCTCGACCCCGGCCCAGAACGGGACGGCGAACGCCTTGATGACCTTCGCCACCCGCGACGCGCCCACCACGGGGAACCGGGTGGCGCGCACGACGCCGCCGCCGTCGGAGTAGCTGGTCACGTCCGCGGCGAAGAGCTCCTCCAGCATGGTCAGGTCGCCGGAGCGGGCGGCGGCGACGAACGCCGTCAGCAGCCGGCGTTGCTGCGCCTTGCTGACGGGCGTGCGGCGCTCACCCGTCACGCGCTTGCGTGCCCTGCTGACCAGCTGGCGCACCGCCGCCTCGTTGAGCTGCACGATGTCGGCGATCTGCCGGTAGGGGTAGTCGAACGCCTCCCGCAGCACGTACGCCGCCCGCTCGGTGGGCGAGAGCCGCTCCAGGAGCAGCAGCACCGCGAACTCCAGCGCCTCCCCTCGCTCGGCGCCGAGGTACGGGTCCGCGCCGGTGTCGACCGGCTCGGGCAGCCACGGGCCGACGTAGGTCTCGCGGCGCACGCGCGCGGACTGGGCGGCGTTGATGGCCAGCCGTGTGGTCACCGTGGCGAGGAACGCCGCCGGGTCGTGCACCGTCGCGCGGTCGTAGGCCTGCCAGCGCAGCCAGACCTCCTGCACGAGGTCCTCGGCCTCGGCGACGCTGCCCAGCATCCGGTACGCGATCCCGAACAGGCGCGGCCGCACACCGGCGAAGACCGCCGCGGCCTCGTCGAGATCTCCCCGGCCACCGGATCCAGCATCCGCCACTGCCATCGCCCCCTGACCGGCCGGTGCCCCGTGCACCGCCGGCAGGTCCATTCTCCGGCCCCGTCCCGAGCCGTCGTTCGCCGCCTACCCCTTGGGCGGTAAGGGCAGGCCGGCGACGGGTTTCCGCCCGGCCGGCGGGTCAGACCTGGATGGACTTGACCTCGAGGTACTCCTCCAGGCCGTGGCGGCCGAACTCCCTGCCGTTGCCGGACTGCTTGTATCCGCCGAACGGCGCCAGGACGTTCCAGCCGGCGCCGTTGACGTCCACCTGCCCGGTACGCAGCCGGCGGGCGACCGCCATCGCCCGGTCGTGGCCGCCGAACACGGCGCCGGTGAGTCCGTACGCCGTGCCGTTGGCGATCTCCACGGCCTGGTCGTCGCCGGTGTACGGGATGATCGTCAGGACGGGGCCGAAGATCTCCTCCTGGGCGATCACCGCGTCCGGCGCCACGTCGGCGAAGATCGTCGGCCGTACGTACGCGCCCGCGTCGAGCCCGGCGGGCCGTCCCGGGCCGCCGAAGACCAGCCGGGCGCCGTCGGCGATCCCCCGCTCGATGTAGCCGTTCACCCGCCGCCGGTGCTGCTCGGAGGCCATGGGTCCGATGTGGGTGGCCTCGTCCGCCGGGTCGCCGACGACGTACGCGGAGGCGGCGGCCACCGCCAGCTCCACCGCCTCCTCCTGCCGCGACGCGGGCACCAGCATCCGCGGCCACGCGCCGCAGACCTGACCGCCGTTGGTGAAGGTCATGGCGACGCCATGGGAGACCGCCTCGGGGAAGTCGGCGTCGTCGAGGATGACGTTGGCGGACTTGCCGCCGAGCTCCAGCGTGACCCGTTTGACGGTCTCCGACGCGGCCGCGGAGACCTGTCTCCCCGCGCGGGTGGAGCCGGTGAACGACACCATGTCGATGCCGGGATGCGCCGCGATCGCCGCGCCGACGGCCGGGCCCGTGCCGTGCACGACGTTGAACACGCCGGCGGGCACCCCGGCTTCGGCCACGACCTCGGCCAGGATCGGCGCGGTCAGCGGCGCGATCTCCGACGGCTTGAGCACCACGGTGTCGCCTGCCACCAGCGCGGGCGCCAGCTTCGAGACGACCTGCTGGAGCGGGAAGTTCCACGGCGTGATGGCGCCGACGACGCCGATCGGCTCGCGTACGACCAGCGAGTCGGCGATCCGCTCCGTCCACGCGTAGCCGGTGGCGAGCTCGGCGAAGGACGCCGCCACCGCGACGGGGAAGCCCGCTTGCGCGGTGCGTGACAGCGTGATGGGGGCGCCCATCTCGCCGGTGATCGTGGCGGCGATCTCCTCGGTCCGGGCGCGCAGACCTTCCGCGACGCGCCCGACGATGCGCCCGCGTTCGGCCGGGTCGACGGCGGCCCAGCCGGGGAAGGCCGCCCGCGCCGCGGCGACGGCCCGATCCACGTCGGCGGGGGTGCCGTCCGGCACCTGGGCGATGACCTCGCCGGTCGCGGGGTCGACCACGTCGATCATGTGACTGGACCCGGCGGCGTGGCGGCCGCCGATCCAGTGGGTTGCTCTGTTCATGGAACAACCGTCGCAGCGCGCCGCCGCCGGGGGAATGTGCTCCCGATCCCTGGATCGAGCCGGTCGCGAGGCCGGCTCGATCCAGGGATCGGCAGTACATGGATACGGCGGGCCCACGCCTCGATACTCGAGGCCGCGGGAAACATTCCTGGCCAGAGGGTGTTTCCTTGGCAACGTACGGAGGAGGACGACCATCGTGGACCGGGCCAGGCTCGCCGAGTTCCTGCGCAACCGCCGGGAGGCGTTGCAACCGGAGGACGTGGGGCTGCCCCGTGGCGGGCGGCGGCGCACGGGTGGGCTGCGGCGCGAGGAGGTCGCCGTGCTGTCCGGCATGTCGGTCGACTACTACAACCGGCTGGAACAGCGACGCGGGCCGCATCCGTCCGAGCAGATGCTCGCCGCCCTCGCCAGTGGCCTGCGCCTGTCCCTCGAGGAACGCGACCATCTGTTCCGGCTGGCCGGCTACGCCATCCCGCAGCGCGCCCTGCGCGCCGACCACGTCAATCCCGGCATGATGCGCATCTTCGACGGCCTGGACGACGCCGCCGCCCAGGTCGTCAACTACCTCGGAGAGACGCTGAAGCAGACCCGGCTGTCGAAGGCGCTGACCGGCGACGAGAGCGTCCGCACCGGACTGGCCCGCAGCATGCACTACCGGTGGTTCACCGACCCCGGCACGCGTGCCCTCCATCCCGAGGAAGACCATCCGGAGCACAGCAGGCTCATCGCGGCGAACCTGCACGACCTCTACACCCGCGACCCCGCGGACCCGAGAGTGACGGCGCTCGTCGAGGCGCTGCGCGCCGAGAGCGACGAGTTCGCCGCGATGTGGCGCGAGCACCCGATCGCCGGCCTGTACTGCCCGCTCAAACGCATCCGGCACCCGCGGCTGGGGCTGCTCGAACTGCACTGCCAGACGTTGGTCGATCCTGACCAGTCGCAGTTGCTCGTCGTCTACACCGCGCCGGCGGGCAGCGAGAGCCACGACAAACTGCGCCTGCTGTCCGTCATCGGCGATCAACGAATTTGACAGTTGGGCTTGGTGAATTTCGCGGTAGCTGTCACAGGCCCGGAGGCTGCCCTGTCTTAGCTGGCGACCGGTCGGCACAGAGCCCCGGCGTACAGAAAGGGTTTGCCATGAAGATCGTGGTCATCGGCGGAACCGGCCTGATCGGGTCGAAGGTCGTCAGGAAGCTGAACGAACAGGGCCACGAGGCGGTGGCGGCGTCGCCGAACACCGGCGTCAACACGCTCACCGGCGAAGGGCTGGCCGAGGCGCTCGCGGGCGCGTCGGTGGTGGTCGACGTGTCCAACTCGCCGTCGTTCGAGGAGAACGCGGTGATGACGTTCTTCCGGACCTCCACCGGCAACCTGCTCGCCGCGGAGGCGGCGGCCGGCGTGGGTCACCACGTGGCGCTGTCGGTGGTGGGCACCCACCTGATGCCGGAGAACGGCTACTTCCGGGCGAAGATCGCGCAGGAGGAGCTGATCGAGAAGTCGTCGATCCCGTTCTCGCTCGTGCACGCCACCCAGTTCTTCGAGTTCGCGCGGAGCATCGCCGACGAGGCCACCCACGAGGGCGCGGTCCGGATCGCGCCGGTGCGCTTCCAGCCCATCGCGGGCGACGACGTCGCCGAGACGGTCACCGAGGTCGCGCTGGGATCGCCGCTGAACGGCCGGGTGGAGGTCGGCGGGCCCGAGCAGTACCGGATGGACGAGTTCTTCCGCCAGGCGCTGGCGGCGTGGGGCGACCAGCGTGAGGTGGTCACCGACCCGAACGCGCACTACTTCGGGTCGGTGCCGGGCGAGCGCACCCTGGTGCCGGGCGGCGACGCGCGCACCGGCCGCATCCACTACCGGGACTGGCTCGCCCAGGCCGGAAAGTGACCCGCCCTCGCCCGCACGAAAGGGAGCTCCATGTCCACTGACCGCGAACCGCGATCGACCGCCTGGCAGACGGCGCTGACCGTGCTGCAGGAGGCCGAGCCGCCGTTCATCCCGGCGGGCGCGCACGCCATGACCATCGTCATCGAGTACCCGCCCGGCGATCCCGGCACGCCGCCGCACCGGCACTCCGGCCCGGCGTTCGGCTTCGTGCTGGAGGGCGAGATGCTGCTGGAGCTGGAGGGCGAGCCGGAGCGGGTCGTACGCGCCGGTGAGGCGTTCTGGGAGCCGGGCGGCGACGTCATCCACTATCAGGACGGCAACAACCGCGACGACGTCCGGCTCCGCTTCACCGTCACCATGCTGTGCGAGCCGGGCAAACCGATGCTCACCCTGGTCGAGGAGGAGGAGCTGGCCCAGCGCCAGGACCGCCGGGCACCTCGCCCGTCCTGAGCACGCCGACCGGCGCCCATGCGGGGGCGCGGTCCCCATCCCGGGGGCGTCTCACCCGGGATCAGGGCCGCGGCCCCGCCGACTGGTGAGCCGAAATCATGCGGAAATCCGCTCTTGACAATCGCCTCCTGCGGACAGAGAGTGACTAGCAACTCCGTGACTACGTAGTCATATCCCAGGAGCCGCGCATGCCTGAGGCCAGGCGTAGACCTCCCGGCAGTACGGATGTCGCCCGGCTGGCCGGTGTGTCGCAGAAAACCGTCTCGCGCGTGATCAACGGCGAGCCGTACGTGAGTGACGAGATCCGGCAGCGGGTGCTGGCAGCCGCACGTGAGCTCGGTTACCGTCGCAACACCGCCGCACGCGCACTCAACCTGGGCCGTTTTCACCGCATCGGCGTGGCCTCACTCGGAAGCTCGCTGTACGGCCCGGCGTCCATGCTCATCGCGCTGGAACGGCACGCGAGGGAGGTCGGTTACGCGCTCAGCGTGGTCAACACCATGGAAGGCGACGACACAGGCGTCGTCAACGCGGTGGAGACCCTGCTGGAACAGGGCGTGGACGGCATCGTCATCTCCGAGCCGATCGTCGCCGAGCAGGAGCTCCGGATCGATGCGAGTGTTCCGGTGCTCAGCTTCGGGCCGGTCGCCGGGCTCGACGCGCCTCAGGTGATCACCCCGGGACCGTCCGGCGTGGACGCGGGTCGCGAGGCCACCGAGCACCTGCTCCGCCTGGGACACGCCACCGTCCGGCACGTCGCCGGGCCGAGCAGATGGTGGGCGGCGCGCGATCGCGTACGGGGCTGGCGCGAGGCGCTGGCCGCCGCGGGCGCTCCGGAGCCGCCGCCGCTGGAGGGCGACTGGTCGCCGGCGTCCGGCTATGCCGCCGGGCGGGTCCTGGCGGCGGACCGGGAGGCCACGGCGGTGTTCGTGGCCAACGACGACATGGCGATCGGCGTGCTGCACGCCCTGGCCGAAGCCGGCCGCGCCGTCCCCGAGGACGTGAGCGTGGTCGGGATGGACGACGTCCCCGCCGCGGCCTACCTGTCGCCGCCGCTGACCACCGTCCGTCAGGACTTCGAGGCGATCATCGCCCACGGACTGGCGCTGCTCCTTGAGCGCATCGAGGGCGGCTCACGCGTGGCCGTCCACGACACCCCCGTCACGCACCTGGTGGTGCGTCGGTCAACCTCACCCCCCAAGGAGAAGAGATGACCATGCTTCGACTCCGGTGGCCGGCCGTCGCCGCGGCGGCCACCCTGTTCCTCGCCGGCTGCGGCGGAGGCGGGGCGGATGTCCAGCAGGCCGACAAGCCGCCGGGCGCCGTCAGCCAGGCCGACATCGACAAGGCCATGCAGACGCCCACCGAGCTGACGTTCTGGACATGGGTCCCCGACATCCAGAATGAGGTGGCGCTGTTCGAGAAGAAGTACCCGGCGATCAACGTCAACGTGGTCAACGCCGGGCAGGGCGAGCCGCAGTACACCAAGCTGCGCACCGCGCTGCGGGCCGGCAGCGGAGCACCCGACGTCGTGCAGATCGAGTTCCAGTACATCCCCACCTTCACCATCACCGACAGCCTGCTCGACCTGCGGCCGTACGGCGCCGAGGCGCTGAAGGACCAGTTCGTGGACTGGACGTGGAGCCAGGTCACCGGCAGGAACGGCGAGGTGTGGGGCATCCCACAGGACACCGGACCGATGGGCATGCTGTACCGCAAGGACATCTTCGACAAGCACGGCATCCAGCCGCCCAAGACGTGGGACGAGTTCGCAGCAGCCGCCCGGAAGCTGCACGCCGCCGACCCCGAGGTGTACATCACCAACCTCGCCTCGAACCAGAACGGCGCCTGGATGGGGCTCGCATGGCAGGCCGGCAGTAAACCCTTCCAGATGACGGCTGCCGATCAGATCCGTGTTAACGCTAACGACGCGGCCTCCAAGAAGCTCGCGAACTACTGGGGCGGGCTGGTCCAGGAAGGCGTCGTCGCCACCGACCCCGACTTCACCGACCAGTGGTATCAGGCGCTCAACCAGGGCAAGTACGCCACCTGGCTGACCGCCGCCTGGGGGCCGGTGTTCCTGTCGAGCAACGCCGAGGCGACGAGCGGCAAGTGGCGGGCCGCGCCGTTGCCACAGTGGACGGCGGGTGAGAACAACGCGGGCAACTGGGGCGGCTCGACCAGCGCCGTCATCAAGACGACCAAGAACCCGATCGCCGCGGCCAAGTTCGCCGAGTTCCTCAACACCGATCCCGAGTCCACCAGGATGATGGCGATCGAGCAGTTCCTGTTCCCGCCGACCAAGGCGCTGCTGGCCGACGAGTCGTTCGTCGAGCAGAAGCCGGAGTTCTACGGTGGGCAGCAGGTCAATGAGGTGTTCGCGCGGATCAGCGACACGGTCTCCACCGACTTCGGCTGGCCGCCGTTCATGGACCAGACGGTCAGCGACTGGGACGAGACCGTGGGCAAGTCCCTCGCCGACAAGACCGATGTCGTGGCCGGCCTCGACCAGTGGCAGCAGCGGATCACCTCGTACGCCGAGAGCCAGGGCTTCAAGGTCGCCCAGTGAGCGTCACGACAGCCCCGCGGGCCCGGCGGGCGAGCGCCCGCCGGGCGGCGGCCGGATACCTGTTCATCGCGCCGTTCATGGTCGTGTTCGTCGCCATGCTGGTGGTGCCGTTGCTCTACGCCGGCTACCTGAGCCTGTTCAGGGAGCAGCTCATCGGCGGCACCACGTTCGTCGGGCTGGACAACTACGTGCGGGCGCTGACGGACGAGCGGTTGCTCGGCGGCGTGCTGCGGGTGGCCGAGTTCTTCCTCATCCAGGTGCCGCTCATGCTGCTGCTCGGGCTGCTGTTCGCGCTCGCGCTGGACAGCGGCATGCTGTGGTTGTCGCGATTCATCCGGCTGGGCATCTTCGTCCCGTACGCGGTGCCCAGTGTGGTGGCCGCGCTGATGTGGGGCTATCTGTACGGGCCGGAGTTCGGGCCGATCGCCCAGCTCGCCGGGACCCTCGGCCTGCCCGCGCCCAACCTGCTCGGCGGTGACCTGATGCTGGGATCCCTGGCCAACATCGTGACCTGGGAATTCGCCGGCTACAACATGATCATCCTGTACGCCGCGCTGCGCGCGATCCCGTCCGAGCTGTACGAGGCCGCGGCCGTGGACGGTGCGGGAGCCTGGCGGACCGCCTGGAGCGTGAAGATCCCCGCGCTCCGGCCCGCCCTGATGATGGCCCTGATCTTCTCCGTCATCGGCAGCTTCCAGCTGTTCAACGAGCCGCAGCTGATGCAGCGCCTGGCCCCCAACGTCATCGACAACGCCTACACGCCCAACCTCTACGCCTATTCGCTGGCCTTCACCAGCCAGGACCTCAACTACGCGGCGGCGGTGTCGTTCCTCCTCGGCGTCGTCATCGTCGTCGTCTCCTACACCGTCCAGCTCGCCATCACTCGGAGGCGGACATGACCACCACCGCGACCGCGACCGCCGTGCGGGCCGCAAGTGGCGGCAGCGCCATGCCCGGCAGGCGCCGCAGCCCGCTGCTGACCCTCGCGATGCTGGCGTTCCTCATCTACTTCCTGCTGCCGCTGTTCTGGCTGCTCGTGGCGTCCACGAAGACCACCGGCGACCTGTTCGCCTCCTTCGGGCTCTGGTTCGCCGACGACTTCGCTCTGCCCGGCAACGTGCGGAACGTGTTCACCGCGGAAGACGGCGTGTACGGCCGCTGGTTGCTCAACACCGCCTTCTACTCGCTGGTGAGCGCGGGCGGCGCGGCGCTGCTCGCCGCGCTCGGCGGCTACGGGTTCGCCAAGTTCGGCTTCCGCGGCAACAAGCTGCTGTTCGGCGTGGTGCTCGGGGCCATCATGGTGCCGAGCACGGCGCTGGCCATCCCCACGTACCTGATCTTCGCGCAGGTCGGGCTGGTCAACACGCCGTGGGCGATCATCCTGCCCTCGCTGGTGAACCCGTTCGGCCTCTACCTCATGCGGATCTACGCCGAGGGAGCGGTGCCGGACAGCCTGCTGGAGGCCGCCCGCATCGACGGCGCGGGCGAGTTCCGCATCTTCCGCCAGGTGGTGCTGCGGCTGCTCGGTCCCGGCTTCGTCACCGTGCTGCTGTTCACGCTGGTGGCCACCTGGAACAACTACTTCCTGCCGCTGATCATGCTCAACAACCCGTCGTTGTACCCGGTCACCGTGGGCCTGGCCAACTGGGCCGGGCAAGCCACGGTCGCCGGCGGCAGCGGCGACGTCATTCCCCTCGTCGTCACCGGCTCGCTGTTGTCGATCATCCCGCTGATCGCGGCGTTCCTGCTGCTGCAGCGTTACTGGCAGAGCGGTCTGGCCGCCGGCGGGGTCAAGCAGTGAAAGGAACCTTTGTGTCGCGAGTCCTCTTCGGCGCCGCCTACTACCCCGAATACCATCCCGCCGAGCTGCTGAAGACCGACCTGGACCTGATGGCCGAGGCCCGCTTCTCGGTCATCAGGGTGGGCGAGTCGGTCTGGTCCACCTGGGAGCCGGACAACGGCCGGTTCGACCTGGACTGGCTGCAGCCCACACTGGACGGCGCGCAGGAGCGCGGCATCGGCGTCATCCTGGGCACGCCGACGTACGCGGTGCCGCCGTGGCTCGCCCGGCTGTACCCGGAGATCGCCGGCGAGCGGGCCACCGGGCAGCGCATCGGATGGGGCGCCCGCCAGGAGATGGACTTCACCCACCCGGCCTTCCGCTTCCACGCCGAGCGCGTCATCCGCAAGGTCGTCGAGCGCTACTGCGATCACCCCGCGGTGATCGGCTACCAGGTGGACAACGAGCCGGGGCTGCACCTGCTCCACAACCACGGCGTCTTCCAGCGCTTCGTCGACTGGCTGCGCCGGACGTACGGCGACGTCGAGACGCTGAACCGGGAGTGGGGCCTGGTCTACTGGTCGCACCGGCTGTCGGACTGGGCGGACCTGTGGACGCCCGACGGCAACGCCCAGCCTCAGTACGAGCAGGCCTGGCGGCGCTTCCAGGCCGACCAGGTCACCGAGTTCATCGCCTGGCAGGCCGGCATCGTCCGTGAGTACGCCCGTCCGGACCACTTCGTCACCACCTGCATCTCCTACGACCGGCCCGCCGTGGCCGACGACGACCTGACCCGCCGCCTCGACGTCACCGCGGGCAACCCGTACTACACGATGCAGGACGGGCTCGGCCTGCCCGCCGCGCAGAGCGCCGGCCAGCACTGGAAGACGCAGGACACGTGGGCGTTCTACCGCGTGGCCGATCGGATGTACTCCTCCCGCCAGGAGCCGTTCCTGGTCACCGAGACCAACGCCCAGGCCATCGGGCCGTCGTGGGTCAACCATCCCGCCTACGACGGGCAGTGGCGGCAGGCCGCGTGGGCGCTGGTGTCGCGGGGCGCGTCCATGATCGAGTACTGGCAGTGGCGGACGCTGGTCTTCGGCACCGAGACGTACTGGGGCGGTGTGCTCCCGCACAGCGGGCGTCCCGGCCGTACGTACCGGGAGATCGCCCGTGTCGGCGCCGAACTGGAGAAGGCGGGCGACCTGGTCGGCGGCCTGATCCCGGACTCCGACGTCGCGATGCTCTACTCCCATCCCAGCAAGTGGGCCCTGACCGCGCAGCCGGCGCTCGCGCTCCCGGACGGCGGACCGGACAGGCGCTCCTACGAGGCGATCTTCGACGCCTTCTACCGGGGCGCGTTCGAGGCCCGGCTCCAGACGCGCGTGCTGCACACCGGACAGGCCGTGGCTCGCGACCCGGCCGAAGCCGCGGCCCTGCATCCGGTGCTGGTCGCCGCCGGGCTGTACGTGGCCGACGACGTCACCCTGGAATGGTTGCAGGCGTACGCGAGGGCAGGCGGCCACCTGGTGCTGGGCGTGCGTTCCTGTTACGCCGACCACGAGGCCCGGGCCCGCCGCGACGTGCAGCCCGCCCGCCTCGCCCAGGCGGCAGGAGCCTGGTACGAGGAGTTCAGCAACCTCTCGGGCGACCTGCCCGTGCGCGCGGGCGACGGATCGCCCCTGCACCTGCCCGAGGGCGCGGCGGGCACCCGCTGGGCGGACGGTCTGCAGGCCGACGGCGCTGACGTGCTGGCCGGCTACGACCACCCGCACTTCGGCCGGTTCGGCGCCGTCACCACGCACACGCACGGAGAAGGGCGGATCACCTACGTCGGCACCGTCCCGAACCCGGCGCTGGGCGCGGCCCTGTTCCGGTGGCTGATTCCCGGCGTCCGGCCCTGGGGCGCGCTGCCGGCCGGCGTCACCGTGACGGGCGCGACGGCGCGAGACGGGCGGCGAGTGCGCTTCGTGCACCACTGGTCGTGGGAGCCGGTGACGATCGCGGCCCCGGTCGCCGTGTACGACGTGCTGAACGGCACCGAACACACGGCCGGTGCGGAGCTGCGGCTCGGCCCGTGGGACGTACGCGTGCTGGTGGAAACCTCGCCGTGACCGGCACCGGCCGCACCCCCCGATCAGTGGCCGCCGGCCGCCGGTGCGGTCTGGGGCTGGTCGGTGTTCAGTGAATCGACGAGCGCGTCCGCCTCGGCGTCGCGGGCCGGCGCGACCAGCCCGACGATCACGAACACCGCCAGCGCGGACAGCACCGGGGCGGCCACCTCCACGGTCTGGCCCTGGCCGGGGAAGACGTACTTGACCAGGGCGAAGACCACGAGCCCTGTCGCCCAGGACCCGATCGCGGCGGCCGGGCCGCAGCGGCGGAACATCGGCAGCATGCCGAGCAGCATCGGGATGGCGATCGGGCCGACCAGCGCGCCGAACCAGAGGATCAGCAGGCCGAGCACGCCGCCGAAGTTGTCCGCGCTGAGCGCGATGCCCATCGACAGCGCGATGAACAGGAACGTCGAGACCCGGCCGGCCAGCAGCTCCGACGCGGACGACATCCGCTGCGCCCGCTTCCAGACCGCGGGGATGATGTCCCTGATCACCACCGAGGAGATCGCGTTGGCGTCGGAGGACGTCATCGCCATCGTGTGGGCGAACATCCCGGCGAGCACGAGGCCGATGAGCCCACCGGGCAGCAGCTGCTCGGTCAGCAGCGCGTACGACTGGTCGGGCTCGGCCAGGTTCGGCAGCAGGACCGGCGCGGCCCACATCGGGAAGAACAGCACGAGCGGCCAGAAGAGGTAGAGGCCCGCGGAGAACAGCGCGGCGCGCCGGGCCGAGTCGCCGGTCGGCGCCGCGATGAACCGCTGGGCGAGGTTCCAGGTGCCGCCGTTGTAGGACAGCGTGTTGATCAGCAGGTAGACCAGGACGAAGCCCACGGTGTAGTTGCCGTTGAACGGCTGGCCGTGCCCTTCGGGCAGCCGTTCCCACAGCGTCCAGATCGCGGACACGCCACCGAGCTGAGACAGCACCGCGACGAACATCGTGATGCCCGCGACGAGCTGGATGACGAACTGGCCGAGGTCGGTGAGCGCGTCGGCCCACAACCCGCCGATCGTGGAGTAGATCAGCGTGACCCCTCCGGTGAGCAGCACACCCCAGGCGATCGGCACGCCCGCGAACACCTGCAGCAGCAGCGCGGTCGCGGCCCACTTGGCGCCCACGTCGAAGACCTTGAGCGCGGTGCCGCTCCAGGCGAGCACCTGCTGCGCCGGCACGTTGTAGCGGGTCGCGAGGTACTCCAGCGGCGAGATGATCCCGAGCCGCTGCCGCAGCCGCGGCCAGCGCGGCGCGAACAGGACCGACCCGACCAGCATCGCGAACGTGATCCCGATCGCCCACCAGACGTACAGGGTGAAACCGGCGGTGTAGGCGATGGCGGCGTAGCCGACGAAGACCGCCGAGCTGTAGCCCGACATGTGGTGGGAGATCCCGGACAGCCACCAGGGCATCTTGCCGCCCGCGGTGAAGAAGTCCTTGGCGTCGCGGATGCGGGACTTCGCCCAGACGCCGATCGCGATCATCACCACGAAGTAGCCGCAGATCACTAGCCAGTCGAGAAAACCCATGAGATCTCCCAGGTGGGGGTGGGGAGCTGGTGCAGGTCGGGGGGTCGG
>NZ_SMKQ01000211.1 GCF_004348995.1 Nonomuraea terrae | reverse complement strand
GGGGTGGGGGCCGCGGTGAAGGCGCCGCCGAGCAGGGTGACGCGGCGCCGCAGCCCGTCGAGGCCCATGCCCGAGCCACTCGCCGCCAGCTCGGAGGCGGCCACAGGCGGGGCGTTGCCGACCGTGACGGTCATGGTGTGGTCCCCGTAGGCGAGCTCGACCTGCACCCGCGTGCCGGGCGCGTGCTTCCTCGCGTTGGTCAGCGCTTCCTGCAGCACCCGGTACGCGGCCCGCGCGATCGCCGGAGTCACCGCTCCCGGCCGGCCGGTGACGCGCAGGATGGTCGGGTTGCCCGCCGCGACGGCCCTGTGGACCAGGGTGCCGAGGTCGGAGGAGGTCAGCGTCACACGCGTCCGCTCCCCGGGCTCCTGGGGCCGGTTGTGGCCGCGGCGCAGGATGCCGATCAGGTCGCGCAACTCCGTGAGCGTGCGGGCGCCCGCGTCGCGGATGTGCTCGGCGGCGGACCGGACGGCGTGGTCGGTGGTCGAGACCTTCAGCGCGCCGGCGGCCAGGACGATCTCCGTGACGTGATGGGTGACGATGTCGTGCATCTCCCCGGCCAGCCGCTGCCGCTCACCCGCCTTGGCCCGCTCGGCCAGCAGGTGCCGCTCCCGTTCGGCGCTCTCCGCCTGCGCGGCGAGCAGCCGTCGCTCTCGTTCGGCGCTCTCCGCCCTGTCCCGCAACGAACTCACCAGTTCGCGGCGGGCGCGGACGTACAGACCGAGCACGGCGGGCAGCACCGTCGTGGTGAGACCGGCGTACACCGTCTCCCAGTCCGGGGCCCACGGCCGGACGGCGGCCAGCGCCAGCACCGTCACGTACGTCAGTGTCTCCCGGCGCGGCAGCCCATGGACCAGGAACCACACGATCACCGGCGCGCACAGCGGCGCGGTCACCGGCGTGGCCTGCTCGACCGGGGTGAACGTCCCGGCCGCCAGCGTGTCCCCGACGGCCGCCACCACGGTCGCCGCGCACGCCACCAGCGCCACCGCCCGGGGGAAGCGGCCGAGGAAGGGCAGGCAGGCGTCCACGGCCAGGCTGAGCACCAGCCCGGCGGCCGGGCCGAGGGGGCCGCTGGTGCGCTGGACGTTCCGGTGGAGGGCCAGGTCGAGCAGCATGAACGCGACCATGGCGAGGACCAGGAAGGCCTGAGCCCTCCTGGCCTCGTTCGCCTGGGGTGGGAGAGTCATGGTCAGTCGAACAGGTCACATCGGGGCGCGAGCGTGGTGGCGGTGCTGCCCGGGCGCTCGGTGATCAGGCGGGCCACCGGCTCGCCGCCCTGCCAGCGCGGCCAGGCCTTGCCGCCCGACGCCGGCGTGCCGGTCCGCGCGAACGTGGTCCAAGCGGTCACCATATCCCGGGCCACCGACCGCTGGGTCGCCGTGAGCGGGACGAGCCTGCCGTCGAGGTTGATCGGCTTCTCCTTGACGTCGAAGAGGTACGCCAGCTCCGAGGCGTGCCCCGCGCCGGCCGGGAAGCCCGGCAGGGTCGGGATGAACGGCGGCGCGGTGTCGTCGCCGAAGACGTACGCGTACACCTTGGCGCGCTTCGCGAGGGCGTCCTGGGCGGCGGCATGAGGGCAGGCGAAGATCGCATCCGTGTACGGCGCCGCCCACGCCTCGCTCGCGGTGCCGTACCGGTCGCGGGGATAGCGGCGGGTGACCTCGTCCGCCTGGTCGCCGAAGCCTTGGCGGAGCAGGCCAGGCAGGTCGTCGTCGGTGATCGGCCTGCCGAGCAGGCCCATGACCCCGGCCATCATCAGGGCCTCCTCGGACGTGTGGCCCGACAACACCGGCACCCGGGCGAAGTCCCCGTCGCGCAGCGCCTCGCCGGGGGCGACGGGAAGGGTGGGGCCGCCGTACGACGCCGCCGTGAAGTACTCGGTCAGGTCCAGCAGCTCCCTGACCGGCTTGGCGCGCAGGCACTCCAGCGTCCTGGCGGCGTCACGGCAGCCGGCCCGCCGGGCGGCCGTCCGGGTGGCGGCGTACGTCTCCTTCAGCGGCCGCCAGTACGGGATCCTCGGCGTGCCGGGGGCGGCCGCGTTCGGCAGCAGGACGGTGCCGCACGTGCCGCTCTGGATGATCGCCTTGTGGAACAGGCCGCGGCCGGCGGGGGAGGTGAGGTGGCCGCAGGTGGCGATGCCGCCGCCCGACTCGCCGAACAACGTCACGTTCCCGGCGTCGCCCCCGAAGGCCGCCGCGTTCCGCCGTACCCAGCGCAGGGCCGCCTGCTGGTCCTGCAGCCCGAACGCGCCCCCGCCGGGCATCCCGGGCATGGCCAGGTACCCGAGCACGCCGAGCCGGAACTCCACGGTGACCACCACGACGTCGCCCTGGGCGACGAGGCGGCGCGGGTCGTAGTCGGAGCCCCGGCCCGCGTTGAACCCGCCGCCGTGCAGCCAGACCATCACCGGCCTCGGCTTTCTGGCCGCCTTCTTCGGTACGGTCACGTCGAGCGTGAGGCAGTCCTCGGCCGCGCTGCTCTCCTTCGGGTTGTCGCTCGCCTGCGGGCAGGCCGGGCCGGAGCTTGCCGCGGGCACGACGCCCCGCCACGGGGCGACGGGCCGGGGCGGTTGCCAGCGCAGCTCGCCGACGGGCGGCTGCGCGTACCGGACACCCCGAAATCTCATGACATTTCCGTCTTTGATCCCCCGAATCCACCCACTGTCCAGCCTCACCTCAGTCCCGCCCTGGGCCGAAACGCCGGCAACCGCCTGGTCGCCTTCCGTCCGGGCCGCCCCGCACCCCTGGGTGAGCAGGAGCGCGAGCGCGCCCAGGACGGCTCTGCCTCGTCGTGCATCCATGAGCAGCACGCTAGGAAGAGACCCCCGCCTCCCGGTACGGCCGCAGGTTGCGTTCGGCCGACCGAAGGTTGACGGCGAGGGACGGGCCGACGCCTCGGAAGCCACCCGTTGCGCAGATGGAACAGAAGGGGTCCCGCGATTCCGTCACCACGCCTCCCGGCGTGCGCAGATCATCGCCGCGGCCATCGACACCATCGCCGAGCTGGGTTACGACAAGGCGTCGTTCGCCCGCATCACCGAGCGCGCCGGGCTGAGCAGCCCCCGGCTGATCTCCTACCACTTCGCCGGCAAGGACGACCTGATCCAAGCGATCGTGGAGGACGTCTACCGAGCCGGCGCCACGTACATCGTGGACAGGATGAAGGCGGGGGCCACGGCGTCGGGTCGGCTCAAGGCGTACCTGACGGCGAACCTGGAGTTCCTCCGCGACCACCCCAAAGAGATCATCGCGCTCACCGAGCTCGGCTCCCACCTGCGCAACCCCTCGGGTGAGCGCCACACCACGGCCGAATACCAGGAGCCCGGCGTGCAGGCCCTGGCGGAGCTGCTGCGGGACGGGCAGCGCAGCGGAGAGTTCCGGGAATTCGACCCCAGGTCCATGGCCGTGGTGATCCGCGGCGCGGTGGAGGCGGCGGCCTCGCGGGCGAGCGGGCCGCAGGCGCTCGACATGGCCATCGCCCCCGACGAGATCGCCGAGGCGGTGGAGCACATCCTGGCCGATCGGCGTACGGGCCAGGCCTGGGTCGCGCAGGCGGGACAGGCCGCCGCGCCCGTGGCCTACCCGGGGGTGACGCTCGCGGGTCTCGGGGGATCTCCCGCATGGACGGCGCCCCACCAGGATGGCGAGCCGTTCGGCGGCGATTCTGTACCTACTGGTATGTATGCTTCCCTCATGGACACGAGGGAGCGGCTGATCGAGAGCACCCGCGAGCTGCTGTGGGAGCGCGGCTACGTCGGCACCAGCCCGAAGGCGATCCAGGCGCGGGCCGGAGCGGGCCAGGGCAGCATGTACCACCACTTCCAGGGGAAACCCGACCTGGCGCGGGCCGCGATCGTCCGCAGCGCCGCGGAGCTGCGGGACCGGGCGGAGAGCGCGTTCACCGGCCCCGGCAGCGTCCTCGACCGGGTCGCCGCCTACCTGCGGCGAGAGAGAGACGTTCTCAAGGGCTGCCCGGTCGGCCGCCTCACCCAGGATCCCGACGTCATGGCCGATCCCGGGCTGCGCCGGCCGGTCGAGGAGACGTTCGCCTGGCTCACCGACCGTCTGGCCGGGCTGCTGACGGAAGGCCGGGCGAACGGCGAACTCGACGCCGCCCTCGACCCCAGGGCGACGGCCGCCGCACTGGTCGCGGTCCTGCAGGGCGGGTACGTGCTGGCGCGCGCCGCCGGCTCGCCCGACATGTACGCGCAGGCGGTCGACGGCGCTCTCGGCCTCCTCGCCGCCCGCACCCGCTGACCATCACCACACTGACCATCACCGCGCTGACCATCACCGCGAGGAGAGCCATGCCCTTCGTCCGCATCGACGCCCTGGGAACGGACGCCGGCCGTCTCGATGCGCTGAGCCGTGCCGTCCACGATGCCCTGGTCGAGACGCTGGGCGTCCCGCCCGGCGATCGCTTCCAGGTCGTGACCGGCCACGACGGCGCGTCGAGCACCCTGCGCTACGGCGACTACCTCGGCATCCCCCGCGACGACGGCATCGTGTTCGTCGCGATCACGATGCGCGCGGGCCGCACACCGGCGCGGAAGCAGGCGATGTACCGGCGGATCGCCGAGCTCTGCCACGCGTACGCGGGAACCGAGCCGCGCAACGTCTTCGTCACCGTGACGGAGAACGAGCCCGTCGACTGGTCCCTGGGCCACGGGGCCGCCCAGTACGTGGAACCCTCCGCCCCGACCGCGTTGCAGGCGAGGTCAGGCGACGGGAATCTCGCAGACGGGAGTCAGGGCGACGGTCAGCGCGTCGCGGTGGAGGGCGTCCAGGCGGGTCCTGGCTTCGACCTCCGCTCTGGCCGCGGCCAGGTGGGCGCGGCACCCGGTTGACGACCGGCGTACCGGCTCGGCCTGGCGGAGGAGCCGAAGGATGCGCGGAGTGAGCGCGTCCAGCCGGGGGCGCAGCTCGGTGGCCAGGTCGGGCCGCTCGCGGGGGCGTGAGGCCGGGTCGGCCAGCCATCGCGCGTGCAGCCGGCGCTGCACCGTCTTGCCCGCCTCGATCTGCGCCTGGAAGAACCGCACCCCGGTCCGCGGGTCCAGTCCGATCGCCGCCGACCGTTCCGTGACGTCGTCGAGCAACCGCCACTCCCGCTCCGGGTCGGTGATCGGGCTCGCCGTCCCGAACTTCGCCGCCGCCACCTCGTCCGCCAGCGACAGCCGCTCGACCGCCGCCCCGACAAGGCCGCGCAGCCCGGCCGCCGCACTCCCGCCACCCACGCCGGTTTCCGACGTCTCATAGGTCTCGCGCTTGTCGTACGGGACGGGCGAGATGGGGGCGCCGGACGGCTCCCGTTCCTCGTACAGAACGGTCGCGGCGGTCACGCTGAGCGGGGGCGCGGCGCAAGCGGCGGACATGACGAGGAGTACGGCGGCGGCGAGGAACGCGGCGTGACGCGGCGCGGCCTGGCAGGACATCACGGCGACCTCCCGGAACGTGACGAGACGATGACAGCACGTCATTGTGGCCGATGGGGCGGCCCGCACGCCGGAAGATCGACGGATCCTAGCCGAACCCGCCGTTGCTCATCAGCAGCTGCCCGTTGATCCACTGCCCCTGCGGCGAACACAGGAACTCGACGAGATGAGCGGTGTCGAGCGGCGTGCCGAGGCGGCCGAGCGGCGTCTGCCGGGTCACCTGCTCCCGCAGCTCGCCGGACATCCACCCGGTGTCCACCGGCCCCGGGTTCACGACGTTGGCCGTCACACCCAGGTGGGCGAGCTCGTGCGCGGCGGCCAGGGTGATGCGGTCGAGGGCGGCCTTGCTGGCGCCGTACGGGAGGTTGCCGACGGTGTGGTCGCTGGTCAGGGCGATGACGCGCCCGGTGCCGTGGGCGCCGCCGAAACGCCGGCCGTACTCGCGGATCAGCAGCCACGTGGCGCGCGCGTTGACGGCGAAGTGCCGGTCGAAGCTCTCGACGCTGGTGTCGAGCAGCCCGGAGGCGACCGACTCGCAGTGGCACATCACCAGCGCCTTCACCCCGCCCAGACGCCGCTCCACCTCGTCGAAGACGTACGCTGCGGCCGACGGATCGGCGAGGTCCGCCTCGACCGCGGCGGTGGCGGCGCCCTGCCCGGCGAGCTCGGCGGCGACGGCGTCCGGCGCCTGCGGCTCGGCGCCCCAGGGCATGCGCTCGTCGTACGGGCTCCAGAACGTGAAGGCGACGTCCCAGCCGGCCGACGCCAGCCGGCGCGCGACGCCCGCGCCGATGCCGGCCGTACGTCCGACGCCGGTCACCAGCGCCAGCGGGCGCGTGTCAGTGGTCACAGGAGGAGATCATCCGGAACGCGCCCGCCGCGCGCAACCCCCTCCCACAGCTCCACCAGCGCGGGTTGACCGCCTCCGGCTGCTCGACGTGCGGGTTGTGCGCCGCCGCGGGGATCCGGCGCAGCTCGGCGCCGATCCGCTGGGCGGTGACGCGGGCGCACGCCATCAGCGGCTCGCCGCCGCGCCGGCGATACAGCTCGGGGGCGGTCTCCCAGGTGCCGCCGATCATCAGCTTGGGCCAGGGCGCCGCGGCCAGCTCGGCGACCGGGATCGGGGCCTCCCAGCAGAAGCGTTCCCGCACGGAGCTGCCGGCGGCGCGCAGCCGCTCGGGCGTCGCCTCCAGCGGCGGCAGCCCGATCGTCTCGCAGGCCGCCCGCAGATACACCTCGGCAGGAAGGTCGGCGGGGATCCGCCCTGTCATGTCGCGGTTGGCGGTCAGCGCGGCGGCGACCACAGGGTCGTCGGCCGCGGCCTGGTAGCAGCCGGGCTCGATCAGCGCCAGCGACCGCACCAGCGCGGGGACGCGCGCCGCGGCCAGCATGACCGAGACTCCGCCGTACGAATGCCCGACCAGGTGGGCTCCGCCGGGGGCCGGCTCCTGGAGCAGCCCCACGATGTCGTCGGCGTCGGCCAGGTAGTCGGCGAGGTGACCGCCGTCCGGGTCCGGGCTGCGGCCGTGACCGCGGCGGTCCATCGCCAGCAGCCGGTAACGATCGGACAGCGGCCGCTGCGCCGCGAAGCCCTGTACCGGGTCGTCGCCCCAGCACATGGCGCCGTGCACCAGCAGGACGGCCTGGCCGCCGCCGCCCGTCCGGTCCCACACGGTCACGTGGACGTCAGGCATGCATCCGCTCCTCCCGCAACGGCGTTCAGCGCCATCGAACACGCCCGTACCGCCAGCGTCATCAGGTCATCGGGCGTCGGCGAGCGGGATGCGCAGGATGAACAGGGCGCCTCGCGGCGAGTCGCCGATCGTCAGCGAGCCGTCGTGCGACTGCGCGATGGCGCGGGAGATGGCCAGGCCGAGCCCGCTGCCCTGGGGGTCGCGCCGCCGGGCGTCGTCCAGGCGGACGAACGGCTGGAACACCCGCTCGCGTTCGGTCTCCGCGATGCCTGGGCCGTCGTCGAGCACGGTGGCGACCGCCTGCCCCTCCGCGCGCGTCACGCACACCTCGACCAGGGACTCGGCGTGCCGCTCGGCGTTGACCAGCAGGTTCACCAGCACCTCGCGCAGCTGTACGGCGTTGCCGTAGACCACCACGTCCTCCTCGGCCCGGATCCGGATCGGCGCCCTGCGCGCGGCGACCTCGTCGCGGGCCAGGTCGGTGAGGTTCACCCGCTCGTGCCGGCGCGGGGCCGTCCGTACGCGGGCCAGGATCAGCATCTCCTCGACGATCCCATGGCAGCGATCGAGCGCGGTGAGGGCGCGGCGGATGGACTCGTGCGGGTCCACGTCGCGATACATCAGCGCCTCCTCCAGCTCGGCCCGCACTCCCGTCAGCGGCGTGCGCAGCTCGTGCGAGACCATCGAGCTGAAACGGCGCTGGTGGTCCACGGCCGCCTCCAGCCGCGCCAGCGTGTCGTTGACCGTGTGCGCCAGGCGGGCAACCGCGTCCCGGCCGGGCGGCGCGGGCACGCGCATGCTCAGATCGGTCACGGTGACCTCGGCCATCCTGCGCCGCATCGCCTCCACCGGCCGCAGCGCCAGCCCGAGCAGCGCCCACGCCGCCACCATCGCCAGCGTGCTCGCCGTCAGGACGCCCAGCGCCAGATAGAGCTCCAGCCGGTACGTGCCCAGGATCGCCGGCTGCTCCTGCCCGGCGTACACGACATGGGACTCGCCGCCCCACAGCAGCTGCTCCTCCTGCGGCGAGGGCCTGACCGCGGTGAACATGAGGCATCCGGACGGGGAACACGCCCTGCGGTACTCGATCCGGTCGTCGGACGGCGGCCAGTAGCGGCTGATGCGCGGCAGCCTCGCGGCGGCCCTGCTGGCCGCGACCACATTGCCGGAGGAGTCGACCAGTTGCAGCAGGTCGACGTCCGACGTGGTGACCGGGGGAGCGGGCCGGGCGTCGGTCATCGACGCGATCCAGTCGGTGGCCGCGCGCTGGGTGCCCTCGTACACGCTGCGCTCGACGGCCATGCGGACCGTCAGGTCCGCGACGACGGCGACCCCGGCGAGCACCAGCAGCGAGAACGCGCCGGCGACCAGCGCCAGCGTCGCCTGCAGGGAGAGCCTGTTGGCAGGAAAGGACACGCGCTAACTCCCCAGGCTTCCGCTTCGCGGTGCCCGGTGAGCAGCACAGTCGCGGGCCCTCGTGATAGGGGCACCTCCCGCCGCTGACGTGACCCCGGCCCGGCGGAGAGGCCACGATGCAGATCCAACCGTTCGTCTTCCTCGCCGGCTATGTGAAATAACTCCCTGTAAGGTCAAGGCCGCTTGACCCGCTGCGCAGGGTGCCGCGCGGGCGGCCGGCTGCCGAGGTCTATGCTCGTGTACGGAGTGATCTCATGACCTTCGGGGGAATGGCGCATGAAGATCGGCATCATCGGCGCGGGCAACATCGGCGGCACACTCACCCGCAGGCTGACGGCGCTCGGCCACCACGTGGCGGTGGCCAACTCGCGCGGCCCGCACACCCTCCAGGACCTCGCGGAAGAGACCGGGGCGCGGGCGGTGACCGTCGAGGAGGCGCCGCGCGAGGCCGACGTGGTCGTGGTGACGATCCCCGAGTGCAGGGTGCCCGACCTGCCCGCCGGCCTGTTCACCGACGTCGGCGCCGACACGGTCGTGATCGACACGGGAAACTACTACCCGCGCCAGCGCGACGGGCGCATCGACGATATCGAGAACGGCCTCCCCGAGAGCCGCTGGGTCGAGCGCCGGCTGGGCCGTCCGGTGGTCAAGGCGTTCAACAACATCTACGCCGACCACCTGTCCCACCTGGGCCGCCCGGCCGGGACGCCGGGGCGCATCGCGCTGCCCGTGGCGGGCGACGACCCGCGCGCCAAGGACGTCGTCATGCGGCTCGTCGACGAGCTCGGTTTCGACCCGGTGGACGCCGGCGGTCTCGACGAGTCCTGGCGGCAGCAGCCCGGCACGCCGGTCTACACGACCGACAAGGACGCGGCCGGCGTCCGCGAGGCCCTCGCCCAGGCGACCCCGGAACGTACCGAGGAATGGCGCGCTTGAGGAACGCTTCGTTCCGCATGTCCTTCTAGCGTGTGCCGCAGCGCACGAAGGAGGACATGTGATTCAACTGTCGTGGCCGCAGGTCAGCGCCAGACGCCTGGCTCGATCAGGGCTGCTGGCCCCCGGCACGGGCGGGGGCCTCGACGGGGTCGTGGCGGCGATGTGCGGGGCGCACGCCCAGATCATGCCGGCCGCCGAGGCGTCCATCGGGCTGCGCGCGGGCGTCACCCGCGCGCACGTCCGCGACGCCCTGTGGAACACCCGCGCCCTGGTCAAGACGTACGGCCCGCGCGGCACCGTGCACCTGCTGCCCGCCCGCGACCTGCCCCGCTGGGTGGACGCCCTGTCGTCGGTCCCGCACGCCCACCACGCCGGTCCCGCGCCCGTGCGCATGACGCCCGAGCAAACCGGCCAGGTCGTGTCCGCCATCCGCGAGGCCGTCAGGAGCGGCCCGCTGACGATCGACGAGCTGAGCGACGCCGTCGTCGCCGCCACCGGGCCGTGGGCGGGCGACCTCGTCATGCCCGCGTTCCAGGGCCGGTGGCCGCGCTGGCGGCAGGCGATGCCGGTCGCCGCCCACCGCGGCGCGTTCGTCTTCGGCCCGGCACGCGGGCGCAAGGTCACCTACGCCGCCGCCCCGGAGGCCCGCGCCACGCCGGACGACGGTCTCGCCTGGCTCGTCAGGTGCTACCTCACCGCGTACGGGCCGGCGACGCCCGCGCAGTTCGCGCAGTGGGCGGGCGGGCCCGCGCGCTGGGCGGCCGAGGCGTTCGCCCGGGTGGAGCCGGAGGAGGTGCTGCTGGAGGGCAAGCCGGCCTTCGTGCTCGCGGGCGACACCGACGTGCCCGCCGAACGGCCGCGGGGCGTGCGGCTGCTGCCGTACTTCGACGCGTACGTGGTGGCCGGACGCCCGCGCGAGCTGCTGTACCCCGGCGAGGCCGCGCGGCGGGCGCTGAACGGCGGGCAGGCGGGCAACTTCCCGGTCCTGCTCGTGGACGGCGAGGTGGCCGGCGTCTGGCATGCGCGGCGCTCCGGCTCCCGGATGGACGTCACCGTCGAGGCCATGCGCGAGCTCGCCCCGGCGCAGTCACGCGAGCTCGCCGACCAGGTGGAACGCCTCGGCGTGGTGATGGAGGGCAGACCCCGCCTGACCCTCGGCCCGGTCACGGCAGGCCCGCACGCCTGACCTGGCTGGATGTTTTGTCCAATCTGGACGTATCATCCAGCATTGTGACCGACGAAGACCCCCGCGTGCAGATGTGGGCGCCGGTGTGCGGAGCCGTGGCCGCGCTGCTGGCCCCGCACGCCGAGGTGATCCTGCACGACGCCCGCCGCGACCGCGTGCTGCGCGTGTGGAACCCGCTGTCCAGGCGCGCCACCGGTGACCCGTCCCTGCTCGGCGAGCTGCGGCGGCTCGACCCCACGGGCGACGGCGTCTACGGGCCGTACGAGAAGCTGCTGCCCGACGGCCGTCGGCTCTCGTCGGTCAGTGCCGTGCTGCGCGACCCCGACGGCCGGCCGTCCGCGGTGCTCTGCGTCAACCTCGACCGCACCCCGCTCGACCAGGCCGCCACGCTGCTCGCGGCCTTCGCCGCGCCCACCGCCCCCCGCCCGGAGCCGCTGTTCGAGCAGGACTGGACCGACCGCGTCCACCAGATCGTCGGCACGTACGTACGCGCGCACGGCCGGCCCGCCGAGCGCCTGACCCGCGACGACCGGCTCGCCGTGCTGGCCGAGCTCGACGAGGCCGGCGTCTTCGCCGTCCGCCGCGCCGTCCCCGTCGTCGCCGCCGCGCTGCGGATCTCCCGATCCACCCTGTACGCCCTGCTGTCCGACCTGCGAAGGACCCCATCGTGACCCGCCTGCCCGACTTCCGGCTCGAGCTGCACTTCTCCCGCTGGGAGTTCAGCGCCCGCCACCACCTGACCGCCTCCGACGCCCAGACCATGACCATGACGGAGCTGCTCGCCCTGGCCGACGACGAGGACCGGCGCGCCTGGGAGACCCTGTCGCTCGGCTACACCCACACGTACGGCGACCCCGCCCTGCGCCGCGCCATCGCCGGCACCTACGACCAGGTGGACGAGGACGACGTCATCTGCTTCGCCGGCGCGGAGGAAGGCCTCTACCTCGCCATGCAGGTCCTGCTCGAACCCGGCGACCACGCCGTGGTGGTCACGCCCTCCTACCAGGCCGCCGAGACCGTGCCCGCCTCGCTGTGCGAGGTCACCGGCGTCGCCCTCGACGCCGCCCGCGACTGGGCCCTCGACCTGGACGAGGTGCGCGCCGCGATCCGCCCGAACACGCGGCTGGTCGCCGTCAACTTCCCCAACAACCCCACCGGCAAGGTCATCGACGCCGCCGACTTCGCCCGGCTCGCCGAGCTGTGCGACGAGCGCGGCGTGCGCCTGTTCAGCGACGAGGTCTACCGCGGCCTGGAACGAGATCCCGCCCGCATGCTGCCGCAGGCCGCCGACCTGTCGCCGGACGCCCTGTCCCTCAACGTCACCTCCAAGTCCCTCGGACTGCCCGGCCTGCGCGTCGGCTGGATCGCCTGCCGCGACCGCGAGCTGCGCTCCCGGCTGGAACGCGCCAAGCACTACACGACCATCTGCAACGCCGCGCCGAGCGAGGTGCTGGCCCGCGTCGCCGTCAAGGCCCGTGACCGCATCCTGGGCCGCAACCGGGCGATCATCGCCGCCAACCTGCCGAAGTTCGAGGCGTTCTTCGCCGCGCACGCCGGCCTGTTCGAGTGGCGGGCGCCCGACGGCGGCTGCGTCGCCTATCCCCGCTACCTTGGCGCGGACGGCGTGGAGGCGTTCTGCGCCGACCTGGTGGAGAAGGCCGGGGTGCTGCTGCTCCCGGCGAGCGTCTACCGCTCCGAGCTCACGCCGCTTCCGGACGACCGGTTCCGCATCGGCATCGGCCGCAGCGACCCCGAACCGGCTCTGGACGCCTTCGCCGCTTACCTCGAAGGACGTAACATTCCCTGAAGTGCGCCATAATGGGGAACGTTATGGAGTACTACACCGTTGAGCAGGCGGCCGCCGTGCTCGGGCTGCACGTCAAGACCGTGCGTCTTTACGTGCGCGACGGCCGGCTGCCCGCCGTGCGCGTCGGCAGGCGCTACCGGATCGCCAAGGACGACCTGGCGGCGTTCGCCGGGCTGCCCGTCGGCGAGCCGGCCGCGCCGCGCCGCGCCGAGGTGTCGAGCATCGTCCAGGTCGACGGCCTGCCGAGGGCCGAGTTGGACCGGGTCAGCACGATGGTCCTGGGCTCGCTGGCGAGCCGGCCGCACGGCCTGCGCGTCGAGTTCGTCTACGACGAGGAACGCGCCCACCTCAAGGTCATCGTGCTGGGCGGACTGGAGGAGAGCGCGCAGGTGCTCCGGATCATCGACGCGCTCGTGAGAGGCTGACCATGGAACTGCCCGCCGACGTCCTCGTATGCGACCCGCACGGCGAGCCCCTGCGCGAGACCCGCCACGCGCTCGACCTCATCGGCGACGCCTGGGGCCACGGCGCCACCTGGGTGGCCGTCCCCGCCGAGCGGCTGCACGACGACTTCTTCACCCTCAGCACCGGCGTGGCCGGCGAGATCGTGCAGAAGTTCGCCAACTACCGCCTCGGGCTCGCGATCGTGGGCGACATCTCGCGCCACACGGCGGCCAGCTCGGCCCTGCGCGCCTGGGTCGGTGAGGCCAACCGCGGCGACCAGCTGTGGTTCGTCCGCGACCTGGAGGAGCTGGCGTCCCGGAGGGCGTAGGTCACGACGCGCCGTGCTCCGCCGCACCGCGACCTCGTTCGGCCCCAGCACCGGCCACGCCCCCGGCACCTGCCTCCCCGGCGTGACGACTCTTCACGGCAGCGGGCCATCAGCGGGCGACGCGCACGGCGGCGAGCATCTCCCAGGCCGCCTCCGGGTGGAGGGTCTCGCCGGGGTCCTCGTGGTAGGGGTCGAGCACCACCGTCGTGGCGCCGAGCCGGCGCAGCTCGCCCAGGTCGGCGGCGACCTGTTCGATCGTGCCCTCGCCGGCGCGCCGGTCGGGCCCGGTGACCGGCGACTCCGTGACCCGCAGCAGGATCCTGGGCGCGAACTCGGGCACCGGCCGGTCCATCTCCCCGGCGATCTCCCGCATCCGCGGCCAGGTCTCGCGCAGCCAGGGCAGCGTGTTGCGCAGCGGATGCCAGGCCCGGCCGAACCGCACCGCCCGGCGCAGGGCCGCCTCGCTCCCGCCGCCCACCCAGATGGGGATGTCGCCGGAACGGTAGTCGCGCTCGTCGGCCCACGCCGCCCGGATGGCGGTCAGGTACTCGTCGGTGAGACGGCCGCGCCGCTCGTACGGCACCCCCAGGGCGCCGAACTCCTGCCGCGCCCACCCCACCCCGACGCCCAGCACGAACCGGCCGCCGCTGAGGTCGTTGAGGTTGGCCGCCATGCGCGCCACGAGCAGCGGGTGACGGTAGGGGACGATCAGCACCGTGGTGCCGAGCGCGATGCGGGTGGTGCCGGCCAGCCAGGCGAGCGTGGTGAACGGGTCGTAGAACGGGGCCGGATACCGTTCGGCCACGTCGGGGGTGACGGCTATGTGGTCGGAGACCATCAGCAGGTCGAACCCGAGCCCCTCGACGGTCAGCGCCCAGCGCCGCAGCGTCGCGGGGTCGGTGCCGGGCCCGAAGTTGGGGACGTTCACACCGAGTCGCACCAGGTCAGGCTATCTCGGTGGGTCCAGGGAGAAAGGCGCCGGTCCCGGCGCCCAGGGGTGGGCGCCGGGACCGGGGGTGTGGCGGAAGGTCAGTCGTCGTGCCAGTCCCACTTCTTGTCGTCGTCGTGGTGGGTGTGCTTCCAGCCGTCCTTGCAGGCGTCGGAGTCGCGCTTGCCGGTGAAGATGCCGTCCTTGGTGATGAAGTCGAAGCTGCGGTCGTCGCTGATCCACAGACCGCAGTGGTGCGAGTTCTTGTGGCTCCGGTCGTGCCATTCGTCGTCGGCGGCGGCGGGGCCGGCAGATCCGAACAGCGCGGCCGCGGTGAGCAGCGCACCGCCGGCGGCGATGAGGCTCCTTGTCATATTTCCCCCTGGGGTCACGGAATGACGTCGGCCATCACTATACGTAGCGATCTTGTGTCACCACGGCAGCGCCACGCCCGCTTCTCGCCGAGCTGAGAGCACCACCGGTCCCGTCGTACGCGGCCATCAGGCCCTTGAGGGTCGAAGGCCGATGGGTGAGGGGAGGGTGCGTTACCGATCCCGGTCGTAGCCGGCCACCAGCCGCTTGGGCGCCGGGGAAGTGATCATGTGACCTCCTGATCGGTGAGCAGCACCTCGGCGCCCATGGGAACGTATCCGGCCGCGAGGAACGCCCGCACGCTCGCCGCGTTGCCGGGCGCGATCTGGGCCCAGACCGGGCCGGGGCAGAGACGGCGAGCGGCTTCGGCCAGCAGCCGGCCCAGGCCGCGACCCCGATGGCCAGGATCGACCTCGACCGCCACCTCCCAGCGGCCGGCCACACCACGTCCGACGGTGACCACCCCGCCCTCCGCGGCCCACACCCGCACCGCGTCACGATGGCGCAACGCCCGCTCCACCCGCGGATGCCCGTCTCCGGTGACCTCCCGCAGCGGCAGCGGCAGCGGCGCCGGGCCGGAGACCGGCGCGGCCAGGACGAGAAGATCGATGGTGCCCACGTGACGCCGCGTACGTACGGCCAGATCCTGGAGAAACGGCGGGGACAGCGGCGCCGACAGATCGTCGGCGGGGAGCCGCTCATGGACCCATTCCGGCTCCACGTCGGCGAACACCACCGAGTGCGCGGTGAACGCCAGCACACCCAGGTCCCGCGGCGACGGCTGAGGGACCACGGTCACCCCGCCGTCGGCCACCGGCATACACCCACGCTGCGCATCGGCAAGAAACTCGGCGAGAGACGGCATAAATCTACATCGTAAAGGCGCGGGCCTTTCGGCCGCCACGTTCGCTTCACGGCTGCGTGCACAGGCCGCCGCGATGAGTGACAGGCGTCCGTCGCTCTTGTCCCTGTTCTCCGAGGGACCCGCACCAACGTGCGGCGGAGGTGTGCGGACAGTCGTACCGACGCGCGAATACAGGCCCGGCGGGTCTAGAGGCAACGCCGTTCAGTTAAGGCCGGGGCATCGGTGTCAAGGGCTGCTGATCATGTTGATGCTGATGGTGGCTTTGTAGGTGGTCCGATCGATGGCGGGTCCGCGGGCGTTGTATTTGGAGATCGCGCGT
>NZ_SMKQ01000210.1 GCF_004348995.1 Nonomuraea terrae | reverse complement strand
GTGGGGCATGGGGCATGGGGGCTCCTTTTCGGCCCGCGCCCGCGCCGGGGCGGGCCACCGTATCGCAGTCCGCACCTTGACGGTCTCTCGTGTACGCCGCATGGTCGAGAGCACGACGATGTGAAGCGATGTGAAGATGCCATGCCGCCACGGCGTACCCGCCCCGTCGCCAACCGGGCGCTCGCCGCGATGATCGAGCAGGCCGGCTGGACGCACGCCGCCACCGCGCGGCACGTCAACGCCGTGGCCGCGGAGAGCGGGCACCCGACGCACTACGACCGTTCGGCGGTGGGGCACTGGCTGAGCGGTACGGTGCCCCGCCCCGAGGCGGTGCACGCCGCGGTCGAGGCGTTCCGCCGCCGTCTGGGCCGCCCCGGCCTCACCCCGGTGCATCTCGGCTGGCCGGACCCGGCGCACGCGCCGCCGCCCGACGACCCGTGGCGCGGCGACCCGGTGGCCCGGCTGGCCACGCTGGGGGAGGACGACCTGCTCAACCGGCGTACCGTGCTGACCGCGGGCACGTTCACGCTGGCGGTGTTGTCGAGCCTGTCCGCGCGCGCCGGGCGGCACCGCCGCGTCCCGGCCCGTGCCGGGGCGGGCGACGTGGCCCGCGTCCGCGCCGTCACCGCGAGCTTCGCCGACCTCGACGACCAGTACGGCGGCGGCCACGCCCGCTCCGCCGTCGCCGCGTACCTGTCGCGCGAGGTCACGCCGCTGCTGCGCGAGGCGACCGGCCGCGCCAGGCCGGACCTGTTCACGGCCGCGGCCGAGCTCGCCTACCTGGCGGCGTACATGGCCATGGACGCCGGGGCCAACGCCCTGGCCCAGCGGTACTACGTCAGCACCGTACGGCTCGCCGACGAGGCGGGCGACCTCGTCCTGCGCGCGACGGCGTTACGCAGCATGGCCGTGCAGGCCGCCGAGCTGGGCCACGACGGCGAGGCGCTGGCGCTGGCCGAGGCCGCCGCCTCAGCGCTCGGCCGGCACGGCCCCCGGCGCACGCTGGCCTGGATCACCGGCATGCGCGCCGAGGCGCACGCCGCCACCGGCACCCGCCGGGACGCGCTCACCCTGCTGCGCAACACGGAGACGCAGCTCGAACGCGCCGACTCCCCGCCCGAGAGCGAATGGACGGGCAACTACCGGCGCGAGTCGCTGGAGCACCAGATCGGGCTCACGCTCACCCGGCTCGGCGACCACGCCACCGCCGCCCGCCACTTCGAGGCGTCCATGAACGCCCGGCGCCCCGTCGAGCTGCGCACCCGCACGCTGATCGGCCTGCGGGCCGCACAAGCTCACCTGCGCGCGGGCGACCTCGACCGGGCCGCCGCCACCGCGTTGGGGCTGGGCGACGACGTACGGCTGATCGCCTCGGCCCGGGTACGCGACGAACTGCGCCGCCTGCGCGCCGGCTGGCAGCCGCAGCGCGCGAGCCCGCCGGTGGCCGAGGCCGACCGCGTGCTCGCCGCGGCCTGCCGCACCCGCCTGGTGTGAGCCCGCCACCCGGGGCGGCGTTCGAAGTGCGCCCGTCTTACACCGGCATGACGGTGCGGGCCGCGACCAGCTCGCCGTCCTGGAAGCCCGCCACGCGGATCACCCGGGCCGACCCCACCCCCGTCACGGGCACCGTCACGACCTCCGCCGTCACGTCCGCCGACGCGCGGGGCCGGCCGTCCACGTAGACGTCGGCCCGGTCCACCAGGTGCGTCGTGAGGGTCAGCTCGTCCGCGCCCACCTGCACGTCCAGCCGGCGCACGGGACGCGCCGCCAGCAGCTCCGCCGCGCGGGCCAGCAGGTCGGCGTTGTCCTCCAGGACGTCGCGGCGGGTCATCCGGTGGCGGTGCGAGGGCAGCACCCCGAGGTCCTCGACCGGTGTGCCGGCCAGGTCGTGCACGCGCAGCGTCCGCCGGATCGACACCCGCATGTTCGCCTGTCCGGGAAGCGGCAGGTAAGGGCTGTCCTCCTCCGGCGAAGGCTGCTCCATGAGCAGCTTGAGCAGCGCGTGCGTCCACACGTTCGCGCCGCCCGCGCCGGTGTTGTCGTCGGCACCGAGGACGTCGCCGATCCCGTGGTCCTGGAAACCGGCCGCGAAGATGTCGGTCGCCGAGTAGCAGCGGGCGTCCGTGATCAGCACGACGGGGCCGAAGTACTGCTGGCCGATCGCGTTGGCCCCCTCCACCGGGGTGATCGGGAAGCCGCCGGAGTAGACGGCGCCGGTCTCCAGGGCCTGGTTCATCGACGGGCACCACGGGCCGAGGTCGACCGCGCCGGACGGGTTCTCCTCGTGCCGGCCGCACAGGCGCACGTTCAGCGGCGTCGTCACGAACTGCGCGGGCTCCGGCGTGATCGGGTGCGGGGTGAGCGTCTGCAGCAGGAACTCGGCGGCGTGGATGTGGCCGCCGCCGTTGCCGCGTACGTCGAGGACGAGCCCGTTCTGCGGCAGCAGCCGGGCCAGGCGGACGAACTCGACGACGAACTCGCCCGGGTCGTTGACGTTGAAGCTGAACACGCGGATGTGCCCGAACGTGCCCGACGGGGTGACGATGCTCCTGGCCCGGAAGATCGACGGCATGGTCGTCGGCGGCTCGTCGCCCGGTTCGGCGGGCTCGGCCGTGAGCCGGGCGCCGTGCACGGTCTCGTGGGCGGTGGCGACCTGGGGGACGTACAGCTTCCTGACGGCCCGGCCGATCTCGTCGGTACCGAGGTCGAGGCCCTGGGCGACGGCGGCGGCGGTGAGCCGGTCGGCGTCCACGAAGGACGGCAGGTTGTCGGTGACGCGCCACCGCTCGCGCAGCTCGCGGACGATGCCGTCCGCGTCGACGTACGTGAGGACGACCCACGCCTCGTCCGGCGGGACGTGCATGATCAGCGGCCGGATGGTCAGCGACTCCAGGCCCCGCGCGTGCCGGGCCGCCGGGTTGCCGCCAGCGAACCTCGCCGCGTTCGCCTCCACCGCCCGGTCGATCGGCACCCCGTTCCAGTGGGTGACCTCCACGCCGGGCCCGAACCCCGGCGCCTCGAACCCCTCGACGGTCATCGTCACCACGTAGTGGCGCTCGTCGCCGGTGTAGTACTCCTCGACCAGGTACGGCAGGTAGGCGACCTTGCTCGCGTACGGCTCGGGCAGCAGGTAGTTGGTGTGCAGGTCGCGTACGGAGTGGAAGATCTCCGACAGCTCGGCGTGGAAGCGCCACTCGGGGCCCATGGTCTCGGGGGTCTGCCGGTCGAGCCGCTGGGCGAGCAGCCGCAGGCGCTGCACCGGGTTGACCGCGTGCATGGCCTCCTTCAGCGGCCGGTGCACGTAGTTCTGCTCGATGAGGACCAGCGCCTGCCGGACGAGGAGTCTCCTGTCGTCGAGCGTGAGCGTGTCGGCCGTGCGCAGGAAGTCCTGGAGCTCCTGTTTGGCCACCCCACCAGCCGGTTCGGTCATGTCGGCACCCCTCCCGGTCGTCGCCTCCGCGGCGCGATACCGGCACGGTCTCACGGCGCGGGAGCCGCCGCCATGGGAACGCAGTTATTTTACGAGTAAAACACCTGATAAGCTTGTCGGCAATGAGTTTTCTCTCCTTTCGCCTGGTCAGGCCCCGTGTCCGTATGCCCGTCCGGTCGGCCCTGCGCCTGAGGCCGCTCGGCGACATCTGGCACAAGCACGCCGTCAGCGCGGTGGTGGCGCTCGCGCTCGCGATGTTCACCCTGTACGCGCTGGACCGCCCCGACCTCGTCCTGTACGCCGCCGGCGGCGGCATGTGCGCCCTGTACGCGCACGGCCTGCCGTACGCCGCGCGGGCCCGGGCGCTGGCCGGGGTGGTGGCCGGGATGATCGGCAGCGTGGCCGTCGGGCTCGTCACCGCGGCGCTCACCGACTCGGTCGCCGTACGGGTCCTGGTGGCGGCCCTGCTGGCCGGGCTGCACAAGGCGGCCTGCGACGCCACCAGGATCGGGCCACCGGGAAACGTCGTGCTCACGTTCATCACGGCCGGTGCCGTGTTCGTGCCCGAGCAGCGGCTCGCCGACGTCCCGCTGCACGTCGGGATCGGCCTGGCGGCCGGCGCGGTGGCCTGGCTGGTCGGCATGTCCCCTTGGCTCGTCCGCCCGGACGGCCCCGAACGCGTCGCCGTGGCCCGCGCCCTGGAAGCCACCGCCCACCTCCTCCGCGCCGGCGCGAGGTCCGCCGCCGCCGATTCCGGCAGAAAGGACGGCGAGCGCGGCGGGCGGGACCAGAGCGGTGTCTCCGGGGGTGGCCGTAGTGGCGGGCCGCCGCAGGACGCCCTGCTGCGGGCTCGGCATGACGCGGCGGCCGCCGTGAACGCGGCCTGGCAGACGCTCCCGCGCGCCGGCGCTCCCCGGGGCGGGCTCCGGCGCGTCCTCGTCCGCGCCGAGTCGGCCGCCGCCGGGTCGCCGGCGCTCGCCGTCGACGCCGACACGTTCACGACGTGGGCGTACGACCTGCGCAAGGGGCGTCCCCTCCCCGAGCCGCCGCCCGGCGACGCGCTGACGGCCGCGACCGAGCAGGCCGAGCTGGCCGGCATGGCCGCCGAACACCCTTCCCCGCGACCCGCCACCGCCGTGCGTACGCCGCGTCACACCGACGCCGGGCGGCGGGCACGCGATGGCGTCGCGGCGGAAGAGACGCCCGCGGTGCCACTGCGCCGGGGTCCGCGGGTCTGGAGGGGGACGCGGGCCCTCGGGGCCCGAGCGACGAGGGCCGCCGCGGGCGTGGCGCGAACGACGCGTTCCGCGGTCTCCGGGATGAGGCGTGGGGCGCGGACCATCGCGACCGTGACCGCCGGATCGGCGGCCGCGGGCTGGCTGTCGATGGGGCTCGGGGTCGGGCGTCCGTACTGGGCCGTGGTGACGGCGGCGGCGGTGTTCGCGGCCAACACCACGCTGTCGTGGAGCCGCGCGCTCCAGCGCACCGTCGGCAACCTGCTCGGCGTGGCCCTGTTCACCTTGCTGGTGCCGGTGAGCCGGCTGGGGGCGCTCGCGCTCATCGTCACCGTGCTCGTGCTCCAGTTCGTCACGGAGGCGGCCGTCACCCGTAACTACTGGCTGGGCAGCGCGTTCATCGCGCCGATGGCCATGCTGATGAGCGAGTTCGCCGGGGTCGAGCCGGTGCGGGAGATGGTGGCGGACCGTTGGCTGGACACCTGCCTCGGAGCGGCCGCGGGGTTGCTGGTGTGCGCGCTGCTCCCCGACCGCGGGGCCGCCCGGCGCGTACACGACGCACTCGACAGGCTCGAACGCCTCGTCGCCGACCTCACCCCTCCCGCGCCGCTCGCGTCGGCTCCCGCGCCGTCCACGGGGTACGTGACCGCGACGGCCACGTCGGCTGCTGGACGGTTCGCGTCCGACGCCGAGCGGCGGGCCGCCTGCGACCGGCTCCGCGCCTCGCTGGTGGAGCTTCGTGAGGCCGCTGACACCGCGGCGGGGGAGTGGTGGAGCACGGAACTGCCCCAGGAGCGCATCGCCGCGGCCGAACGCACCGGCCACCGCCGACTCGCCGAACTGACGACCACCCGCCGTCCGCCCCTGACCCGCCCCCGAGCCTGTGCCCACGCTCGGTCGAGCTGCGGCGTGGCGTCTCCGTCGTGAAGCGTGCGTCAGCCAGGTGACGTTCCCAAACGTTCAAGACCTTGCCGCCGGCCGACCGCATGATGGGCGCATGACGACAATCAGCCGTATCTCTCCTCGTCTCATCGTGCCCGACCCGGACCAGGCGTCGGCGTTCTATCAGGACGCCCTGGGCGCCGAGCAGGTGTTCCGCGCTCCGCCGGGCGACGACGGGCGACCCTCGGTCGTTGATCACCGCGTCGGTGGTTCGTCCTTCCAGGTCTCGCCGGCCGTGTCGTCGTGGGGCTGGCTCTCCCCAGGTGACCTCGGCGGCTCGGCGGTGCTCCTCGAAATCGAGGTCGACGATCCGGACGCGGTGGGTGAACGCATGATCGCTCACGGCGCCGATGTGGTGGTGCCGATCGAGAACCGGCCCTACGGCAAACGCTCGGGTCGCCTACGTGACCCGTTCGGCCACCTGTGGATCGTCACCGGTGAGCTCCGTTGAGCGCCCCGTCTCCACAACGTGTGGCCGCTGCGTGAGGTGCGGTCGGGCGCGCGAGCGAAGACTCCCTGTCAGGTGCGTGCCACGCTTCGGGGCGGGTGGAGGCGGGCTGGGTGGCGCGTACGATCGGAGCCACCAGATTTCCCGGCACGGACGGAAGGATCGGACACGTGGAGGACGCCGTCGCGGTCGCGCTGCGCCAGTGGCGCAAGGTCCTTCCCGAGGCCGACCTCGACACGATCGCCGTCATCGGCCGGCTCAACCGGTGTGTCGCCCTGTTGCAGCAGGCCGCCGATGCCCCGCTCGGCCGCGCGGGCATCAACCGCGCCGAGTACGACCTGCTGTGCGCGCTGCTCCGGGTCGGCGGTGAGCTGACTCCCGGCAGGCTCGCCCGTGAGACGTTCGCCTCGGGGGCGGCGGTGACCAAGCGGGTCAAGCGCCTGGAGGAGATCGGCCTGGTCACGCGGAGGGTCGACGACCGCGACCGGCGGGTGGCCCACCTGTCGCTCACCGAGCGGGGCCGAGAGTTCATCATGCGCCTGATGCCCGAGCAGCTGGAGTACGAGACCGCGCTGCTGGCCGGCCTCCCCGACGACCGGGAGCGGCAGCTCGCCGACCTGCTGGGCGAGCTGTTGCTGATGCTGGAAGGCCGCCTCGGCAGCACCCTCGCCTGAGCACGCGCCACCAGGCGGGCCACCGGCGGGGTCGCGTTCGAGCGGGCAGCGAACGCCGTCCCATGACTTCGGCCGCACGGGCGCGGCGAAGCGCAGCTCGCCGACCGGCGGACGGGCGGACGGGATGCCCCGGAAGACGGCCACGCCGCCCACGACGCGGCCCCGTGCGGCGCCTGACGTGATGCGGACCTGGGGACCCACGGATTCCAAGTGATCGCCTCCCACCGCCCACGCTACGCCGAGACCGTTCATCGACCAGATCTGACCGCTCGCCGTAAACGTCGGACGGTTGCGAAATACGGCATACCGTATGTGTTACCCAATGACCCGTGGCAGAAGGATTCCTCAGCCGTTCCCGTACCGTCGCGCCGTCCGGCTGGAGCCGCTGGCTCGTGCCGCCCGCGGCCCTCTCCGTCCACCTGGCGATCGGTCAGGCGTACGCGTGGAGCGTCTTCAAACCCCCGCTCGAACAGGCGCTGGGGCTCTCGGGTACCCAGAGCGCGCTGCCGTTCCAGCTCGGCATCGTGATGCTGGGCCTGTCGGCCGCCTTCGGCGGCACGCTGGTGGAGCGCAACGGGCCCCGCTGGGCCATGTTCGTCTCGATGGCGTGCTTCTCCTCCGGCTTCCTGCTGTCGGCGCTGGGCGTGCTCACCCAGCAGTACTGGCTGGTCGTGCTCGGCTACGGATTCGTCGGCGGGATCGGGCTCGGCATCGGCTACATCTCGCCGGTCTCCACACTGATCAAGTGGTTCCCCGACCGGCCGGGCATGGCGACCGGCATCGCGATCATGGGGTTCGGCGGCGGGGCACTCATCGCCTCGCCATGGTCGGCGCAGATGCTCTCCGGGTTCGGCCCGACCACGAACGGGATCGCCGCCACGTTCCTCGTGCACGGCGTGGTCTACGCGGTGTTCATGTCGGTGGGCGTGCTGCTCGTCCGGGTCCCGCCCGAGGGCTGGAGGCCGAAGGGCTGGCAACCGTCGGCGGTCAAGGCCCGCGCGCTGATCACCACGGCCGACGTCTCGGCGCGCAACGCCATCCGCACCCCGCAGTTCTACTGCCTGTGGGTGGTGCTGTGCTGCAACGTCACGGCCGGCATCGGCATCCTGGAGAAGGCCGCGCCGATGATCACCGACTTCTTCGCCGGCACGACGGTCGCCGTCGCGGCGAGCGCGGCGGCCGGTTTCGTGGCGCTGCTGTCGCTGGCCAACATGGCCGGGCGCTTCGTCTGGTCCTCGACCTCGGACCTGATCGGCCGCAAGAACATGTACCGCGTCTACCTGGGCGTCGGCGCGCTGCTCTACCTGGTCATCGCCCTGGCCGGGGACACCTCCAAGCCGCTGTTCATCCTCAGCGCGCTCGGCATCCTGTCCTTCTACGGCGGCGGGTTCGCGACGATCCCGGCGTACCTGAAGGACCTGTTCGGCACCTACCAGGTGGGCGCCATCCACGGACGGCTGCTGACCGCCTGGTCCACGGCGGGCGTGCTCGGGCCGCTGATCGTCAACGCCGTCGCCGACGCGCAGGAGGCCGCCGGCCGCTCGGGCCCCGCCCTCTACACCACGTCGCTGTACGTCATGATCGGCCTGCTCATCGTGGGCTTCCTCGCCAACGAGCTGGTGCGGCCGGTGCACGCGAAATACCACGAGCGGCCCCGTGAGGTGCCGCTGGAGGAGAAGGGACAGACCGTATGAACCGGCGCACCGGTCTCATGGTGCTGGCGTGGACCTGGGTGGGCGTGCCCTTCGCGTACGGCGTCTACGAGCTCTTCCTCAAGCTCACCCAGCTCTTCACGTAGCTCCTCACGTTGGCGGGTAGATCGCGATGGCGGCGGTGAGCACGAACGCGGTGACGTCCTCGACGTACTGCTCGCTCTGCGCCGCCATCTCCGGCCGCAGCTCCTCCGGCGTGGCCAGCACGTGGTTGAGCAGCCCGCCCACCAGCGTGTCCAGGATGAGCGTCGGAGAGGCGTGCCGGCCCAGCTCGCCGCGGTCGATGGCGCGGCGGATGATGGCGCGCGCTTCCAGCACCCGCGAGCGCCGGATGCCGGCCGCCAGCTCGGCGAACAGCTCGGGATAGGCGCGCGCCTCCACGTGCAGGCGCAACCCCGCCAGCCCGTACGGCCCCAGGTAGTAGGCCATCATCGCGTGGGCCAGCCCCCGCAGGTCCTCCCGCAGCGTGCCGGTGTCGACGGCGATGACGGGCAGCACCAGCGCCTGCTCCAGGGCGGCGGCGACCAGCCGCTCGCGGGTGGGCCAGCGGCGGTAGATCGCCGCCTTGCCGATGCCGGCCCGCCGCGCCACCGCGTCGAGCGTGAACTTGGCCCAGCCGAGCTCGGCGTAGAGCTCGATCGCCGCCCGCAGCGCCTTGCGGTCGACCTCGGCGTCACGGGGCCGGCCCGGCCCGGCCGTGTTCGTCGCGGGTTGGGACACGGTGCCACCTCCTCGGCAGCACCGTAGCGGAGGACCGCGCGTTCAGGACGAGAGTACGAACCCCTCGTAGCCGTCGGCCGCCACCTGCTCGCACTTGAGCCGGTACGCCCCCACCCCGCCGACGTACGGCATGAAGACCCGCGGCTTGCCCGGGACGTTCGCGCCCAGGTACCACGAGTCGGCCTGCGGGTAGAGGGTGAACTGCGCGACCTCGTTCACGTGCGCGGTCCAGGCGTCCTCGGCCAGCGGGTCGGCGTCGATGGCGGCGACGTCCCGCTCGCGCAGCCAGGCGACGCAGCCGGCGATCCAGTCCACGTGCTGCTCGATCGACACGATCATGTTGCTCAGCACGGACGGGCTACCCGGGCCGGTAATGGTGAACAGGTTGGGGAAGCCCGCGCTCATCAGGCCCAGGTACGTGCGCGGCCCCGCCTCCCACTTGCGCCGCAGCGACAGGCCGCCCTTGCCGGTGATGTCCATGCCGAGCAGCGGGCCGGTCATGGCGTCGTAGCCGGTCGCGTAGACGATCATGTCGACGTCGTGGCGGCCGGCGGCGGTGCGCACGCCGGTCGGCGTGATCTCCTCGATCGGGTCGGCGCGCACGTCCACCAGCGTCACGTTCGGCCGGTTGTAGGTGGCGTAGTAGCCGGTGTCGACGCAGATGCGCTTGCTGCCGATCGGATGGTCGCGCGGCGAGAGCAGCTCGGCGGTGCCGGGGTCGCCGACGATCTCGCGGATCTTGCTCCGGACGAACTCGGCCGCCAGCTCGTTCGCCCGCGGGTTGACCGCGATGTCGCCGTACGCGCCGAGGAAGGAGATGCCGCCCTTGGCCCAGCGGGTCTCGAACTCGCGGGTGCGCTCCTCGTCGGAGACCTCCAGCGCGGACGTGGAGTTGAACTCGCCCAGCAGGCCGGCGTGCGACTCGCGCATGCGCCGGCGCAGGTCGGGATAGTTCGCCTTCGCCCAGCCCTGGTACTCCGGCTCCATCGGCCGGTTGTGCGCCGGCACGCTGTAGTTGGGGGTGCGCTGGAAGACCGTCACGTGCTCGGCCTGCCCGGCGATGACCGGGATGGCCTGGATCCCGGAGGAGCCGGTGCCGATGACGGCCACCCGCAGCCCGGAGAAGTCCACGCCGTCGTGCGGCCAGCGCCCGGTGTGGAAGCTCGGGCCGCGGAACGACTCGGCGCCGGGGAAGGCGGGGACGCGCGCCGCCGACAGGCACCCGACCGCCGAGATGAGGTAGCGGGCCGCCACGACGTCGCCGCGGTCGGTCTCCACCCGCCACAGGCCGGTCGCCTCGTCGTACGCCGCGCGGGTCACGCGGGTGCCGAACTGGATGTCGCGCCGCAGGTCGAAGCGGTCGGCCACGTGGTCGGCGTACCGGAGGATCTCGGGCTGGGAGGGGAAGCGCTCGGTCCACTCCCACTCCTGCTCCAGCCGGTCGTCGAAGGAGTAGGAGTACTCCATGCTCTGCACGTCGCAGCGGGCGCCCGGGTAGCGGTTCCAGTACCACGTGCCGCCCACGCCGTCGCCGGTCTCGAAGACGCGTACGGACAGGCCCAGGCCGCGCAGCCGGTGGAGCATGTACATGCCGGAGAACCCGGCCCCGACGACGACCGCGTCGAACCTCACGAGAGCCTCCTCTCGACGGACCTCGCGACGGTCTCGAGGGCCGTCGCGCTCGCCGGCAGCATGTTCACCATGGTGAAGAAGCCGTGCATCTGGCCGTCGAAGCGCTGGAACTCGACCGGCACCCCAGCTTCCCGCAGCCGTTCCGCGTACGCCTCGCCCTCGTCGCGCAGCACGTCGTGCTCGGCGGTCAGCACCACCGCGGGCGGCAGGCCGGACAGGTCGTCCGCCCGCAGGGGAGAGGCGTCGGGGTGCGCGCGGGCGGCCGGGTCGGGCGCGTAGTGGTCCCAGAACCAGACCATCGTGTCGCGGGTGAGCATGAGCTGGTTGTCCGGGTCGCGGTAGGAGGCGTTGTCCAGGTCGCAGTCGGTCACCGGGTAGACGAGCACCTGCAGCGCGATGGCCGGGCCGCCCTCGTCCCTGGCGCGCCGGGCCACGACGGCCGACAGGTTGCCGCCCGCGCTGTCGCCCGCCACCACGATCGGCAGGCCGGGCATCGTGGCGGCGGTCCACAGCAGCGCCGCGTACGCGTCGCGGGCTGCGGTGGGGTAGCGGTGCTCGGGCGCGAGGCGGTAGCCGACCAGCACGACCGTGCAGCCCGTACGGTGGGCGAGCAGGCGGCCCAGGGTGTCGAACTCGTCGACGGCGCCGATGACCCAGCCGCCGCCGTGGTAGTAGACGATCACGCCGCGCGGGTCGCCCTCGGGCGTCAGGACGCGGGCCGGGAACGAGCCACCGTCGTCGGCCGAGATCGAGACGTCCTCGACGCGCGCCACCTCGGGCCCCTTGCCGTACAGGTCGCGCAGGACGCCGAACTGGCCGCGCGCCTCCTCGGGGCTCATCTCGTGCATCGGCCTGCCGCCCGCTTCGGCCATCAGCTTGAGGAACTGCGTCGTCGCGTCATCCAGGGACATGGGGGTCACCTCACGGGGGAGCGCGGAGGGGGTGATGTAGGTCACCCCGATGTGTCCTCAACGTAGGATGCGGACCGGAGTGAGTCAATGGACGATAGTCGTCCGATTTTCTCGCGTGGTGTGGACGGGACCGCTGGGGGCACCGGATGCAGGGTGAAGGCGGTGACGGTGTCGTCGTGGCGGGAGCTGGACGAGGCGATCGGTGCGGCGGGGCGCTCCGACGGGGCGCTGCACGCGCATTCGACGCTGGTGTTCCGGGGGCTGGCCAGGAGCGGTTACTCCCACATGTCGGGGCTGGCCCGGTTGCAGGGCGACTATGCGGCCGTCGAGTCCCACCTGATCCGAAATTTTCGTAAATATGCGCATCGTGCGGCGCCGGGACCGGCGCTCTGGGACTGGCTGGCGCTCGGCCAGCACCACGGGCTGCCCACGCGGCTGCTGGACTGGACGTTCTCGCCGCTCGTGGCCCTGCACTTCGCGACCGCGGCCTGGCCCGAGGAGGACGCGCTGCTGCTCGCGGTGGACAGCGCCGGCGCGCACCGGCTGCTGCCCGAGCGGCTGCGCGCGTCGCTGGAGCAGGAGGGGGCGCTGCTGTTCACCACCGAGATGCTCGCCGCGCACGCCCCCGACCTGTGCGCCTTCGACCGGCTGGGCGAGGGCCTGCCGCCGTTCCTGGTGTTCTTCGAGCCGCCGTCGCTGGACGAGCGGGTGGTCAACCAGTCGTCGGTGCTGTCGGCGTTCTCCTCGGCGACGTACCAGCTGGAGGAGTGGCTGGCCGAGCATCCCGGGCTCGCCTCCGGGTGGGTGATCCCGGCCGAGGTCAAGGCCGAGGTGCGGCAGCGGCTCGACCAGGCCAACATCACCGAACGGGTGCTGCTGCCCGGCCTCGACGGCCTCGCGGACTGGCTGCGCCGCTACTACTCGCCGGGCAGCATCGTGTACGGGGAGGGCGCCGGGGGCTCGTCCATGGCCGGCCAGGACGACCGCCGCCGACGCGAGGGCCGGATGGGCCCATAGGCGCGATCCGTGGGCTGTACGGCGTTGACGCCACCCGGCCGCTCGCCGGAAGCTGTAAGGCGTGCATCCGCGCCGCATCGTCTTCGTGGTCTACGACGGTTTCCAGGCCCTCGACCTGGCCGGCCCGTACGAGGTCTTCCAGCAGGCCGCCTGGCACGTCAACGGCAACTACACCTGCGAGATCGTGGCCCCGGCCGCCGGACGGGTGCACGCGGACAGCGCCCTGCCCATGTACGCCGAGCACGGTGTGCGCACCCTCGACCCGCGCGGCGTGGACACCCTGGTCGTGGCGGGCGGCGTCGGCGTCTTCGACGCCCGGCACGACCCCGCGCTGACCGGCTGGATCAGTGCCGCGGGAGCCGGCGCTCGCCGGGTCGCCTCCGTCTGCACCGGCTCGTTCCTGTTGGCCGCCGCGGGGCTGGCCGACGGACGCCGGGTCACCACCCACTGGGCCCACGCCAGGCGGCTCGCGGACGAGCACCCCTCCGTCACGGTCGACAGCGACCCCATCTTCGTCAGGGACGGCCGCGTGTGGTCGTCGGCCGGCGTGACCGCCGGTATGGACCTCTCCCTCGCGCTCGTCGAGGACGACCTCGGCCGCGACGTCGCGCTCACCGTGGCCCGCAACCTGGTCCTCTTCCTGCGCAGGCCCGGCGGGCAGTCGCAGTTCAGCGTGGCGCTGTGGTCGGGGCAGCCGTCCACCGACCCGATCCGCGCCGCCGTCGCGGCGATCCACGCCGATCCTGGCGCCCGCCATGAGGTCAAGGATCTCGCCGAGCACGCCCGGCTCAGCCCGCGCCACCTGCAGCGCCGCTTCACCGCCGAGCTCGGGCTGCCGCCCGGCGCGTACGTCGAGCGCGTCCGCATCGAGGCGGCGCAGCGGGTGCTGGCCGAGAGCGACGCTCCGGTCGAGGTCATCGCGCGCCGTTGCGGCTTCGGCACCGCCGAGACGCTGCGCCGCGCGTTCCACCGCCGCGTGGGCGTCTCCCCGTCCGACTACCGCGAACGATTCGGCCGGATGACGGCGGACGAGCCGTGCGCGGCGGTCAGGCGGTGAAGGCGGACGAGCCGCTGGTCAGCCGGTGAAGGCGGCCCGTACGGCGTCGCCCACCTGGCGCTGGATCGGGTCGGCGGCCGGCCCGAACATCCGCTCGTCCACCTCGGCCACCGCCGCCTGCGCCCGCTCCAGCAGCCGCGCGCCCTCGTCGGTGACCTCGATGGCCGACGCCGTGCCGGCGCGGGCGGTGTTGTCGCGCACGAGCCCCGCCGCGGCGAGCGCCTTCACCGCCGCGTGCACGCTCTGCACCGTGATGCCCGACATGCGGGCCAGGTCGCTGAACGACACCCCGGGCACGGCCGCGATGTGACCGAGCAGGCCGAGCCGGCTGACGGTGAGGTCGAGCGGGGCGAGGGCGGCGTTGAGCTCGGTCTCGATCCGGCGGGCCAGCGTGAGCACGACGATGGAGGTGCTGGTCACCGGGGGAGCGGGTCGGCCGTTGTCGAAGCTCACGATTCCCAGTCTCCCGCACCCGCGGGAGTGGTCAGCTGTCGGAGGCGGCGAACCGCTTGTCCAGGCCCGTCATCCGCAGCAGGCGGGTCATCCGGGGCTGCAGGCCGCTCAGCCGCAGCCGTCCGCCGGCCTCCTCGACGCGGTTGGCCGCCCAGATGAGCGCGTTGAGCCCGGAGGAGTCGCAGAAACCGACGTCGTGCAGGTCGACCACGACGTGCGGCGGCGTCAGGTCGGTCATGGCCTGCGTCAGGCCGCTGCGGAACTCCTCCACACTGGCCAGGTCGAGGTCGCCGGCGGGACACAGCACGGTCGTGTCATCACGCCGTGTGACGATCCAGGAAAAGCCGGTCCGGTCCGTGCCGCCCATCGCACCCTCCCCATCCAACGCCCGCCCACAGCTTTGCACAGTGCAAGGAATCGCGGAAGTCGCACCGGCGCGGCCAGTGTACGTGGGCGAAAGTGCTCATGGGGCGCAGGCGGACTCTTGGGGCGTCGGCGGAGGGATCCGGCGGCGGCCGTACGGGAACTCGGCGACTTCTCCGGGTGAGCGCCTGTCACACTCTCACCTCCTCGCGGGTCGAGGCGGTGAAGAGCACGTTCGACTGAGGAGAGAGCCATGACGATCCTGATCACCGGCGGCACGGGCACCCTGGGCGGCCACCTCGTCCCCCTGCTGCGCGAGGCGGGTCAGAAGGTCCGCGTGCTCACCAGGGCGTCCCGCCCCGACGCGGACGGCGTCGCGTACGTGACCGGCGACGTCAGCACCGGGGCCGGCCTGGAGGACGCCGTGGCCGGAGCGGAGACCGTTGTGCACTGCGCGGGCAGCGCCAAGGGCGACGAGCAGAAGGCCGAGAACCTGGTGCGGGCGGCGTCCGGGGCGGGGGTGCGGCACCTGGTGTACATCTCGGTCGTCGGGGCCGACCGCGTCCCCGTGGTCAGTGGCCTCGATCGCGCCATGTTCGGATATTTCGCCGCCAAGCTGGCCGCCGAACGCGTCGTGGCCGGGTCGGGCATCCCGTGGACGACCCTGCGGGCCACCCAGTTCCACGACTGGATCGTCACCACGATGGGGATGATGGCCAAGCTGCCCGTCATGACGACCTGGGGCGGCGTGCGGTTCCAGCCGGTGGACGCCGGCGACGTCGCCGAGCGGCTCGCCGAACTCGCCCTCGGTGAGCCGGCCGGTCTGGTGCCCGACATCGCGGGGCCGCGCGTGTACGCCATGGAGGATCTGGCGCGCGACTACCTGCGCGCCGCCGGCCGGCGCCGTCTCGTCGTGCCGGTCAGGACGCCGGGCAAGGCCGCCGCCGCGTACCGGGCCGGGGCCAACCTGGCGCCCGACCGCGCCGTGGGCCGCCGCACCTGGGAGGACTTCCTGGCCGAGCAGGAGCGGCTGGGGCGGATCGGGTGACGGTGGGCGTCTGAGGCGCAGCTGCCTGGGCAGAGGGTCGGGGACCGCGCCACCGGGCGAATCCGCACAGGCACGAGGACGCTGACCCATGACACCGACACCCGGCCCTTCCCAGCCGGACAGGCCCGGCGACACCCACCACCCGCCGCCCGACGCGCAAGACCGCCCCGCCACCTCCGACCCGCCACGCGCCCCGGCGGGCTCGCGGGAGTCGGCGGTGGAGAGCGAGGTGCAGCGCATCAC
>NZ_SMKQ01000020.1 GCF_004348995.1 Nonomuraea terrae | reverse complement strand
ATGCCGACATCGCCGCGGAAGTGACGGAGGTAGCCCCGGCCTTTGGCCCAGCGCACCGGGGTGAGCACCAGCGCGGTGACGATGTCCTGCAGCAGTTCCCGCTTATGCGAGTGTGCTGGGTCGTCATCCTCCCACGCGGCGGCCAGCGCGTCGGCCTGATGCTGAGGCAGGCGGGCGCGCCGATCGTGGCGGGCCGGATCCAGCACGGTGGTCAGCCGGTCGAAGGCCCGGTAGAAGCGGCGGGAGGAGGCGAGCACCTGGTGGATATCTTCGGGGTTGATGTCGGGCAGGCCGAGCCGGTGGCGTGCGGCGGCGGTCAGACAGAACGCGGCGATCCGCCAGGCCTCGATGAGAGTGGCCTTGCCGGTGTGGTTGATGGACAGCAGCAGGCAGGTCAGCACCGCGGCGATGGGCAGCCCGGGCGGGCCGGGCCTCGGGCCGAGTTCGGCGTCGATCAGCGGCATGATGCCGGAGTCGTCCAGCAGCCGGGCGTAGTGGCTGACGACGGCGTCGGGGATCTGTGCCGTCGCTTGGCGGGCGGCCGGGGTCGGGTGGCTCGGGCTCGGGTGGTGCGCGGCGGCCAGGCGCGTGGCTTCGCCGTACTCAACGGGCCTGTTCGTCGGGCCTGCCGCGCAGCAGCGCGACCGCGGTGGGCTCGTCCAGGGCGGGGACGAAAGGTTGATAGCGGGCCAGCGCGGAGGCGCTCATCCCGGCCGCGGCGGCCACCACGCCCAAGTCGATCCGCGCGCTCAGCAGCTCGACGATCCACGAGGAGCGCAGTCGGCGCACCGACAGGGCGGGCAGGCCGCCGGTCGGCCGGTGGCGGGCCGTCCAGGAGCTGAACAGGTTCTTGGCGTGCCGGGCGGCTCGCCTGGGCCGGAACACGAATCGATCGCCCGGCTGGTCGGCGGCGCGGGCCAGGACGTCCTCCCAGGCGGCGCGGCAGACGATCAACCGCTCTATGCCGGGGACGGTGACCACGATGGCGCCGGAGTCCAGGCGACGCAGATGCCCGGTCCGGACGGCGGCCACCTCCCCAGAGGTCAGACCGCAACCGAAGGCGAGTGCCATCAACGCCAGCGCGTCGTGTCTGGCCTGGCCGGGCAGGCGTTCGGCCCAGCCGCGCAACCGGCTGAGCTGAGCGGGAGAGTAGGGCGGGCTGACCGTCTTGGGGGCTTTCATCGGCGGCGGCGTCTGTTCGCCGCGTTCCAGCCAGGCCAGCGTGGCGCGCATGTGCCGCAGCCAGCTGCGGTAGGTCTGCGCCGAACTCGGGGCCAGGTCGGTGCAGCCGGTCAGGACGAATGCGTCGATCGTCTCGTGCCGCAACCACACTTCCGGGTCATCCGGCAGGCCGGAGCGATGACACCACACGGCCAGCCGGGTGGTCGCGGTGAGCAGCCGTTGCACCCGGTAGGGGGAGCGGTCGGCGCTGGCGGCGACCAGCATGCGCACATGCCCGCCGATGCGCTCCCACTCCGGCGGAGCATTCTGCGGCCGATAGCCGGTGATCGTGGCCGAGGTCACGGGATCGAGCGTCACACCCCATCCATAGCGGCAGGACAAGCAGCCGTTACGCAGAGCGACGACATCCACCGAAAGGAGTGCTTTGTCATGGTCGGAGGACGCGCGCGCTCGGCCGCCCCCCGGGACTTGGCCGAGGACCCGCAGGCCTGGCCCCACGCGGATCTGGCCCGCCATCCCGCCGCCGCCGTCGTCCAGCAGATAGCCGCCAGCCTGGCCGGCATCCTGGCCGAACGCCGTCTGAGCCTGCGCGGCCTGGCCGCAGCCTCCGGTGTCAACCGCCAATCCATCGCTGACCTGCTGGCCGGGCGCTCCTGGCCGGACGTGGCCACCATCGCCCTGCTGGAGACCGCGCTCGCGGTCCGGCTGTGGCCGCAGGACACCCAGGCGCCCCGATGACGACGCCGAGCTGCCTTGAGCAGGACGTCGCGATGACCTCGACGGCATGGTCGAGCCTTCCCTCCGCCGCCCCCGGAAAACCGGACATCCGGGCAGAAGCAGCCGTCATTTGGCTCGACAGCCTCCAAGCGATCACCTATAGCGTTAGCTCAGAAGGCGCGAGCCTTCAAAGAGTTAGATCTACGCGGGTCCTCACGCAACCCGGTGCCGTCGAGCTGCAACTCGGCGGCACCACTTTTTGACCCGGCCGCCAGACCGGCAAGCCGTACTCAGCTCGTGGCGGCGCTCCCTTCTCCGGCGAACCCGTTCACTCCGGCCGCGATCGTGAACAGGCCCTGCTCCCGCTCGGCCAGCCAGCCAGCCATCGTCCACCAGCCGCTTGAGCCGCGCGCGCATCCCCTCCACCTGGCCACGGACATCCTGCTGACCCAGCGCCCGCACCACATCCCGCGCCCGCAGCGGCTTGTCGGAGCTGGCCAGCAACACCACCGCGTCCTTGCGCAACCCCCGCAGGACCGGACGCTCCTGAGGAACCTCCGCCTGCCCGGCAGTTCCCGGGGCGACGTGGCCCGCACCACCATGATCGGCATCGGCAACCTCGTCCAGCCCCGCGTCGGCCGGCTCGTCGTCCGCCTCCAGCGCGGTCAACTCCTCGCGCGCGATGGACAGTCGTTCCAGGCGACGCTGCGCCACGGCCAACCGCTCCTGCAGCTCCTCCATCTGCCTGGACAGCTCAGCGCATTGCTGCCGCGCGGCCTCCTCGGCCCGGCCCAGCTTCGTCAGCAGCGACGTCACCATCGCCTCCCTCGCGGCAGTCCCCGGACCACCGTTATCACTCAACGCATAGCTGCAACTCCACACTGTAGGCGGCAATGGCATCGCTGACCCTGAAGACTGCAAGATGATCTTCGGCGAAAGGACGTCAAGACCGGCACGGGCCACGCAGGCGTATGCCGCTGCGGCCGGTCGTTAAAGAAGACGCTCCATCCACAGCGAACTGATGTACTGACCGTCCTTGACGGCGTACTCGTGGAACGTCCCGACCTCTGTGAAGCCGAACTTCCGATGCAACGCGACCGATGCATCGTTGGGCATGGCGATGCCTACGACGGCCACATGGATCGGCTCATCGGCAATGCTTTCAAACAGCGCCCGATACAGCGACGTTCCCACCCCCAAGCCCCGGCAACTGGCATCGATCGCGACGCTGAGCTCAACCGTCTCCCGGAAGGCATCGTGATCCCGGTAACGCTGACTGCAGGCATAGCCCACCACCCGCCCGTCTCGTCGAGCCACGAGCAGCCGGTAAGGGCCAGCGGAGGAGAACCGTTCGAACCAGGCGCGCCGCTCATCCACCTTGATCGGCCGGGCGTCGAAAGACGCGATCGAATTCGCCGCCACATCGTTGAGGAGGTCGACAATTCTAGGGAGATCACCCTCATCCCCGATCGCGACCTCAACAGGACCTGAACCATCAAGCGTGCGCACATCGTTCATGAGTCACATTCTTATCAAACCGGTCTGCCTCGCCACCGCCGGAGTTCAGCCCGCCCGCACACCATCAACGAGAAGGCGGCGGGAATGCTCTCATCTCTCGCAACTACCGTCTGGGAAACGATCACTTCCCTTCCGGGAAGCGATCTTCTCAGCCCCTCCTGCACACCAGGTCAACCCCATTCGTGAACACCCCACCAGGCACAGTAAGGCCCGTCCGGCTGATCCTTAGGTTCCAATGATCGTTGCAACACCTGATCCATCCAGGGGTTGCAGTGTTCGAGATCCGGCAGGATCGGTCGCCGCAGGGCCGGAAGAAGCTCCACGCTGAGCGCAAGGCATATTTGGATCTTGTGGCTCAGGGAGTGGGTACCGCGGAAGCGTGCCGAATCGTCGGGATCAACCCACGGACGGGGCACCGTTGGCGGCACGGTCGAGCAAGTCAGGCCGGGCGGAAGACAGAGCGACAGCCTCCCGCCCGGCCTACGCCATCCTCGGGCAGGTTCCTGACCCCCGATGAGCGGATCACGATCGCCGATCTGCTCCGGGAGCGCAGGTCGCTGCGGTCGATCGCCGCGGAGATGGGCCGCAGCCCGTCCACGATCAGCCGCGAAGTCCGGCGCAACGCCCATCCCGCATCAGGCGCCTACCGGCCGCACGCCGCCCAGGCCCGCGCCGACGCACGACGTCCCCGGCCCAAGACCGGCAAGATGGGCGCCAATCCGGAGTTGCGGGCCCTGGTCCAGGACATGCTCGACCGCAAGCACAGCCCTGAGCAGATCAGCCGCCGGCTGCGCCGGGATCATCCCGACCGGCCGGAGCTGCACGTGACCCACGAGACCATCTACCAGGCCCTCTACGTCCAAGGCCGTGGCGAGCTACGCCGCGAACTCGCCCGGGCACTGCGCACCGGCCGGACCGTACGCAAACCCCGCCGCACCGGTGGGCAGCGCCAGCCCCGCTTCACCCACCCCATGGTGATGATCAGCGACCGGCCCGCCGAGGTCGAGGACCGGGCCGTGCCCGGCCACTGGGAAGGCGACCTGATCATCGGCGGCGACCAGAAATCCGCGATCGCCACCCTGGTCGAACGCACCACCCGGTACGTCCTGCTCGTCCACCTCGGCCGCAGTCGCACCGCCGAACACGTCGCCGACGCCCTCATCGCCGCCATGAACACCCTGCCCGCCCACCTCAAACGCTCCCTCACCTGGGACCAGGGCTCGGAGATGGGCCTGCACCACCGGTTCAGCATGGCCGCTGACATGCCCGTCTACTTCTGCGACCCCCACTCGCCCTGGCAGCGCGGCAGCAACGAAAACACCAACGGCCTGCTCCGCCAGTACTTCCCCAAAGGCAGCGACCTGGCCGTCCACACCCCCGACGAGCTAGCGGCAGTCGCCGCCGAACTCAACGGCCGCCCACGCAAAACGCTCGGCTGGGATACCCCAGCCGAGCGTCTCGCTAAGCTCCTGGCCGAAGCCAGCTGACAAGCCGTGTTGCAACGACCCCTGGAATCCGCCATCGGACGGGCCTTTGTGCTGCTCAGAGGTGGCCCGCATGCTGGAGAACACCGTGCTCACGGCTGCGTCGGGTGGCCAGGTGCGCCCGTTACGGTGCCTGCCGGCGCACGGCGCGCGCCCGATGCCAAGGGCGACGGGCCGTTCTTCGGCGAGCACACGGGGCTGGAGCTGGCGCCGCTCGGCGGGCATACAGACATCGCGTTCAGTGTTCGAGGAGGTTCGCGAGCCGTTCGAGGCTCTTCTCCATCGCCACCTTGTTCCTGGACGGGAAGCCGAGGAGCGGGAACAGCACGCCGATCTTCGCCGTCGACCAGTCGAAGGTCTCGGTCACCCGGGTCTCCTGCTCGCCGACGGGCTCCAGCTGCCAGCGCCACCGGTGGCCGCCGCCGTGCCGCCAGGCGATGAGCCGTCCGTCCTCGAACTCCACCACCTCGTTCTGGACCTTGTACGTCAGGCTCATCCTCATGTCCATCCCGAACCGGGCGCCCAGACTGAGCCGCTCCGGAGCGTCCGTCTTGGAGGCCACCACGGTTCCCGACCCGTCGATCAGGCTGTGTTTCCGCGGGTCGGCCAGCAGGTCGAAAATCGTGTCACTGTTCGCACGGATGTTCCGCGTGGCCGAGACCTGTCGCTTGTTCATGCTGTTCACTCCCGAAGTCGGACGGCAGGCCCGTAATTCTGACGGAGGAAACAGGCTCAGGCGTCGTCGCGCCCGCACCTCCTCGTCCAGTTGATCATCCCGCCATTTCCCCGGCGGGTCACCCGGCCGCTCCCGTACCGCGCCCGTACGCGTGCGCGACCGGCGGGAAAGCTCGGCCTTGCTGCGGCGAAGGAAGGGCGACGACCGCCGGCAGGAGGGTGAGAGCATGACCACCGAGACGCGCGGGCAGGCGGGTGACGAGGAACGAACCTGATCGCCCGCCACCGGCGCAAGGAGGCACGCCACTACCGGGCGCTGCCCCGGACGAGCGCCGAGCCCGCCGCCGACAGCCACGAGGGCCGGGTGGTCGACTCGGTCACGGCGCAGCGTATGGGTCCCCGCCTGGCGAGGGCGCTGGCCGCGCTCAATCAGGGGAGCGTCACGTGGTGACGCTGGTCTCCCTGGCGGAGCTCACCGACCAGGAGGTGGCCGACGCCCTCGGCATCTCCTACGGAACCGTCGGTTCGCGGCTCAGCCGCGCTCGGAAGATCCTCCAGCTGCCGGCCAAGGAGGACGACCATGGATGACCTGCGCGAGATCCGGACCCTGCTCGCCAAGCCCGACCCCTCTCCCGAGGCGGTCGCCCGGCGGCGCAGGCAACTGCGCTCCAGCATGCACCGCCCCACGCCCCGTCGCCGGACCGACAGCTGTTCGGCGTGGAGGTGGGTGTCGTTCCAGGTGAGTTTGAGGGCTTCCCCCGGCGCAGGAACCGGGATCGGGACGTAGGCAAGTGGGTCTGCAGCCCGCCATGGCGACAGCAGAAAGGCGTGCGACTCCTCCACTCACCATCACGTGTTGTCGGTCTTGCGGGGTGGTTGCCGGAGCGTGGTGGCCACGTTCTTGACGATCAGGTCTTTCTCGATCGCGACGCTGAGTGCTGCTCGCATGCAGTCGCGGGTGTCCGTCGTCGAGGTGGGCGTATGCGGGCAGGGACGAGCGGGGTCAGGTCAGTGGGCGAGTGCCTCATCGAGTGGGCCGACACCCTTCGGCTCCAGCATGGACGCCCTGCGCAGCCTGCTGCCCTGACGTGAGTCTCGGTGGAGGTCTACCTTTGCTCAGCGCGTTCGCCGGCCGGTGCCGGGTCGTCGGGGTGCCTGCGGCTCTGGGTCGTACGGTCGGCGGCGTGGTGTTGGCGGTAGTGGCGGGCCACTCGGGCCCGGTTGCCGCACACCGACCCGCACCATTCCCTGCGGGGATGCGTCTTGAGGAAGTACAGCAGGCAGTTCGGTGCCTGGCAGGCGCGGAGCAGGTCGCGCCGCGGGCCCGCGAACAGCTCGACACCCTGGTGAGCGATCAGGGATACGGCGAGTTCGGCGCGCGGGCCCGGCGCGTGGAACGCTTTGGCCGGCTCGCCGTCCTCCGGCCAGACCAGTTCGGGCCACGCGGGGGCGAGGGCGTTCAGGGTGTCGATCGCGGCCTGCCGCGTGGGGACCGTGGCCAGGCCCAGGGGACGTGAGTCGCCGGTCGCGTCGGCGGCCAGACGGCGCAGGGCGTCGCGCAGGTCGCGCAGCCGCCCGGCGATCCCGTGCAGGTCCGCTTCGTCCAGCTTGGCCGGGTCCAGGGTGCCGCCCGTCTCCGACCGCAGGCGGCCGCCGACCGCGCGCAGCCAGGCGGCCACGGCGTCGTCGTCGGCCAGCGCGTCGTACACGTCGCCGCGGGCCATCCCGGTCGTGTTGCTCAGCTCCACCGGGAGTGGCTCGCCGAGCAGGATCGCGCTCGTCGTGGCCGGTGCGTGTGCCATCTCCGCCTCCCTCGCTGCTAATGGTTCAAGGCTACCTCATCCATTTGACACTCGTACGTACGCGTGGCACTTTCCTAATGAAAGACAGCAATTCCAAGCATTAGAGAACTCTTCGGAGAGGACATATTCATGTCGACGCTTCCCCAGATCGACCCCGCCACCGCGACCGGGGCCGCCGCCGAGGCGCTCACCGACGTTCGCAAGGCCCTCGGATCCGTCCCGAACATGGCCAAGGCCATGGCCAACAGCCCCGCGCTGCTCAAGGGCTGGCTCGCGCTGTCCGGCGCACTCAACGGCGGCGTGCTGCCCGCGGCCGTCAGGCAACGGCTCTCCATCGCCACCGCCGAGTACAACCGCTGCGAGTACTGCCTGTCCGCCCACACCTACCTGGCGGCCCACGTCTCCAAGGTCGACGCCCAGGAGATCGAGCTCGCGCGGGACGCCGAGTCCGCCGACCCGCACACCGCCGCACTCCTGGCGCTGTCGGACGCGATCGCCCGGGGGCGCGGCGTGGTCGACGACGCGGCGCTGAAGGAAGCCAGGGCCGCCGGGGTCACCGACGCCGAGATCGCCGAGGTCGTCGGCAACCTCGCGCTCAACATCCTGACCAACTACTTCAACATCCTCGCGGACGTCGACAACGACTGGCCCGTCGCCGTCGTGCCCAACGAACACGCGTGAAACAGTCGCCCCGCGCGGGTCGCCGTCGCCGCGGGCGATCCATGCGCGGGCCCCCGCAGGTCACACCAAGGCGTGGTAGCCGAAAGAGGGGGCGCCCGGGGGCGGAACGCGGCAGGGAGATTGGTCACAAGGGTCATGAGGTTTTTTCGACGGCCGTGGGACGAGGACCGCGGGGACGAGTACGCGAGTTGGGGGTGGTCGACGTACTACCTGGCCATCGACGACACCGGCACCGCACATGAGCAGGTCATGGTCTATGCCAACGGGGTGGTCCTCGCGTACGACGACGAGCACGACGAGGACCGGTACGGGGGACTGACCTGTGCGGGTCTCGATCTGGAGGAGTTCTCGTCGTTCGAGATCGCGCGGCAGGAGTTCTACGACGCTCTGGCACGGCTCAGGCCCATCAACCGTCACGGTGGTGCGTGACCGGGCCAGGTGGGCGATGCCGGGTGTGCGATCCTCCTCGCTGAGGCACTCACCGTCCTGATCCTTGGCCTTGACGGCCGGGTTCGCCGAGGAACGGCCGGGACGCGTTGCGCCGGCTCGGTGGGAAAGGCGTTCCCTCCTGCTGGTTCGGGGCTTGCGGGATGGGGTGCGGCCCCGCTGATCGATCAGGTCGCTGCGGTCGCGGTCAGGACCGGTAGCCGTGTGAACGCGGGGCTGATCGTGACGATGGGTGCGCCGCCGTACATGCGTGACGAGACGGTGCTCGTCGATCCGAGCGGACAGGTCTGATGGACGTACCCGGTGCCGGGATGGACGCGTTCGAGCCGGGGGCGGCGGTGGGGCGCTCGGGCTCTATGAGGGGTTGGTGAGTGATCGGAGGAGCGCGTCGGTGAGGTTGTCCATGTAGGCAGGGTCGGGTTCGGCGGATCGTACGACCAGTCGCCAGTAGAGGGGGGCGGCCAGCAGGTCGAGTGCGAGCTCCAGGTCGGTGTCCTGGGGCAGTTCGCCGCGGTCGATCGCGCGCTGGAACATGGCCGCGACGCGTTCCCGTTTCGGCATCCCGACCAGGGTCTCGACGGCCTCTCCCAGCTCCGGGTTGCGGGCCACCTCCGCAACCAGGTCGGGCATGATCCGAGAGAACCGGGGGTGTGTCAGCCACTTCATGAGCGTGTCGAGGGCCGCTCGCAGGTCGCCTCGCAGGGAGCCGGTGTCGGGGACGGTGACCTGTTCCATGCTGAACTCGGAGATCACCGAGATCGCCATCTCCTGCTTGGACGACCAGCGGCGATACAACGCGCTCTTGCCCACGCCGGCCCGTTTGGCCACGGCCTCCATCGACAGGCGCGCGTAGCCCTGTTCGGCGAGTTCGTCGAGGACGGCTTCGGTGATGGCCTGGGTGACCGTCGGTTGCAGCACGGCTGCGCCGGTGGGAGTGCGGCGGGTCATGGGAAGAGCTTAGCGATTGGACGGGACGGTGCCGTCTCGTTTAGAGTCCTTCTCGATGGGACGGTACCGTATCGTCCATACGTGAAGGAGTGCACGACATGACCGCTGCTGAACTGGTCAGGCATGCTCTGAAGTTGCTGGTGGCCAAGGACATGGCCGCCTTCGCCGGGCTGTGGGCGGAGGACGGGGTGATCGAGTTTCCCTTCGCGGCGCCGGGATACCCGTCGCGGGTGGAGGGGCGGGCCGCGATTCAGGAGTACATGCGCGACTATCCGGACATCCTCGATGTTCGGCAGATCGTCCAGGAGACCGTGCACCAGAGCGTCGACCCCGAGGTGGCGATCGTCGAGTTCGAGGTGGCCGGGGTCGTGCCACGTACGGGGAAGCCGTATCGGATGCGTTATGTCGCGGTCGTCACCGTGCGGGGCGGCGAGATCCAGCTCTATCGGGACTACTGGAGCCCGCTGGCCGCGGCCGACGTGCTGGGCGGGCTGGAGACGGTGAACCAGGCGTTCGCGGGCGGTGCCCATGAGTGAGGTTCTCGTCGTCGGCGCGACCGGCACGACCGGTTCGCGGGTGGCCGCCTTTTTGCGGGAGCGCGGCGTGCCGGTCCGGCCGGCCTCTCGCAGGGCGGATCTCGCCGGATACGTACGTTTCGACTGGGCGAATCGGGAGACGCACGCACCCGCGTTGTCCGAGGTTCGAGCCGTCTACCTGGTCCCGCCCATCGGGGTGGCCGAGCCGGCTCCGCTGGTCGAGCCGTTCCTGCACGAGGCCGTCCGCCAAGGGGTGCGCCGGGTCGTGCTGCTCGGCTCGTCCGCGGTGCCGGAGAGCACGTCGGGGGTCGGGGCGCTGTACGGCCTGGTCCGTACCGTCATGCCGGAATGGACGGTGTTGCGGCCGTCGTGGTTCATGCAGAACTTCACCGGTGAGTCACTCGCCCTGAGGACCCGCGACGGCGAGGTCATCTCCGCGACGGGCAAGGGCCGGGTGGGGTTCGTCGACGCGGCCGACATCGCGTCCGTCGCCGGGCACGCGCTGACGGCGGAGGTGCCGCACAACACCGAGCACGTGCTGACCGGGCCGGAGACCTTGAGCTACGACGAGGTCGCCGCCCGCCTCACCCGGCACACCCGCAGACCCGTGCGCCACCGGTCCGTCACGGTGGACGAGCTCGCCCGCCACTTCACGCTGCACGGCATCCCCGCTTCCTTCGCCGCCATGCTGGCCGCGCTCGACACCGACATCGGCGGCGGCTCGGAGGACCGGGTCACCGACACCGTCGAACGTGTCACCAGCCGCCCGCCTCGCAGCTTTAGCGAGTTCGCCGAAAGGGAGATGCGCTGAGCGGGAGGTCCCCTGAATGGTGGGTCGTTGAGCGGGAGGTCCCCTGAGAGGAAAGTTCGCTGAGCGGGAGCCGGCGGCCCTTGACCTTCTGGTTGCTGTAAGGCCGACCATGGAGTCATGCTGTCCATCAGCGAATTCAGCGAGATGTGCCGTCTTTCGCCGCAGACGCTGCGGTTCTACCACTCCGAGGGATTGCTCGTCCCGGCCGACGTCAACGAACGGAGCGGCTACCGCTCATACACCTTCGAGCAGGTCGAACAGGCCATGCTCATCACCGTCCTGCGCGGCACGGGGATGAGCGTCAAACTCGTCCGGCGCGCCCTGGACGAACCGGACACCGCACCCGTCCTGCTGCAGCAGCACATCGCGGAGGTGCGGCTTCTGCGGCAGGCCCAGGACGAAGCGATCAGTGACGCGCGCGAGTTCCTCACCTCGTGGCCGCAGGTGCGGCGGCACCATGTCCCCGAGATGACCGTGGTCTCGAAATCGGCGCCCGCCCTCCCGGCCGGCAGCGGCGAGTACGACTGGGACCAGGTCGACGCCGGCACGAACACCACCGTTCACGACGTGATCAAGGCCGTGGAGGCGTGCGGAGCCGTCGTGTCGGGCACCCCGTGGCGGACCTGGGCCACCAAGAGCGCGGAGCAGAAGCGAGCGAACCTCACCATGGAGGGGCCGTACTGGCTGGTGAAGATCCCTGTCACGGCGGACGAGCAGGCGCTCGCGGCCCTGCCCGGCGACCTCGAGGTCCAGAGCTTCGAGGCTCGGGACGAACTGTCGATATTCATCCCGGGCAGAAGCTCGATGGCGAAATTCGGCACGGCCATCTCTCGCCTGCTCACCCATCCCCTCGAGACCGCCTACCTCGACATCTCCCGCATGCGTCAGCTGCTGCACGACGACGGCATCGAAACCGCCGCGCCGCTCTGCGACCTCGACGCGCCTGAAACGACCGACTGACCCGGTGCACCGTGCCCCGGACGCAGGAACACACCGTTCCCGGAGAAAGCGCCGCATGGCAGACCCTGACCCCGAACAGGACCCCGAACAGGACCCGCGCGGCGAGACGCCGGGTGAGGGGATGGGCGTCGGCGAGCGGTTGCGGGTCGACGCCGCTCAAGCGCGCGCTCGACAACAACGTGAGCACGTCACAGTACGGGGCACCTGTCCACGCGTGCGGCCAGTCGACGACCACGACCCGATCCGTGGTCGGCAGGATGTCGACCGGATACAGGTCTCCAAGGACGAGCGTGTCGCCGGCGAACGGCGACACCGCGGCCTCCTCCACCGCGACCAGGACGTCGAAACGGTCCGCCGCCCAGGGCTCCAGCCGATCACGGTGGGGGCCGGCGCGTGCCATCCGCCCACTCGCGGTGGGGCCAGAAGGCTCCCGTCGATGGGCGACGGCGTGAGCAGCGCGGCCAACTCGGCGAGCGTCTCCAGAGCTCAATGCAGCTCGCCGCCGCGCCATGGCTGGGCGGGGAGGCGACCGTCGACCTCCTCGAAGGCCAGGGCGATCCAGTCGCCGTCGTCGTACGTGCCCAGCAGGCGCGGCACTGGTGCCTGCGCGGGGAGCCGCTCGGAGATCGCCTCACGGCGATGGAACGCCGCCACCGCGGGCGCACGCGCCGACTGCGCGGCCTTGACGAACGCAGCCCTGCCGTCGGCCAGACGCACCCGAGCCGCCAACCCCTCGCAGAAGCCGCCCGGCTGACCGGCCGCGGCGATCACCTGGCGCCGAGCAGCCGCTCGACCCCGGCGGCCACCCCGGCGGCCACCCCGGCGCCACCTCGGCGGGCACGGCCGCCCACGCCAGCCTCCGCCCGCCGGTGTCACGCGGCATGTCCACATGACCTCCACCACGTGACTCCGCACCGGCCATGTGCCCTCCGGGCACGCTCTCACGACATCACATTTCGGGGAGCTGTGTCGTCGGTGGGGTGTAACCGTCGACACGACAGGAGATCAGGATGGACGCCCGTCTCAACTACCTCGCGAACCCGGCCACGGGGAAGTTCCTGAAGCACATTCTCGGCGCGGGCAAGGTGCTGCACGAGTCGAGCGTGCCCGCCACGACGCAGGAGCTCGTGGCGCTCCGGGTGAGCCAGATCAACGGCTGCGCCGCCTGCATCGACATGCACACCAAGGAGGCCACGCGGGCGGGGGAGAGCTCCGTACGGCTCAACCTGGTCGTCGCCTGGCGGGAGGCGACGGTCTTCACCGAGGCCGAGCGGGCCGCCCTGGAGCTGGCCGAGGAGGGCACCCGGATCGCCGACGGCGCCGGTGGTGTCAGCGATGAGGTCTGGGCGAACGCCGCCAAGCACTACGACGAGGACGAGCTCGCCGTCCTGGTGGGTCTCATCTCCATGATGAACACCGTCAACCGCCTGAACGTCATCACCCGGCAGCCCGCCGGCGCCTACCAGCCCGGCCAGTTCGGATAACCGATCCGCGTCAGGCCGGATGGGATCGTACCCGGCCTGACGCCCGCGTCAGTTACGCCGTCCAAGGGCGGAGCTTCTCGGGGTTCAGGACCGCCCAGATGTGCTGGATCCGGTCGCCCGCGACGTCGAACGCCAGCACCACGGTGAAGTCGTGCAGCTGGGCCACCAGGCCGGGCTGGCCGTTGACCGTGCGCTCCGTGATCGTCAGGTCGGGCGCCTTGCCGATGGCGCCGGCGAAGAGGCGGGCGAGCCGCTTGGCACCTTCGATCGGGGGGAGCACGGCGCCGGCGAGGCCGCCGCCGTCGGTGACGCCCGTGGCGTCGGGGGCGAGCAGGCCGATGAGGGCGTCGATGTCCTGGGCCTCCCAGGCCCGCTTGAACTCCCTGACGACGCCGGCGCGCTGGGCCGCCGGAGTCGCGGGAGCCTGAGACTCGCGGATGCGGCGGCGGGCCGAGGTGGCCAGCTGGCGGCAGGCGGCCGGCGTACGGCCGACGATCTCGGCGACTTCGGTGAAGGAGTAGCGGAAGACGTCGTGGAGGATGAACGCGACGCGCTGGGCCGGGGTCATGGATTCGAGCACGACGAGGAAGGCCATGTTGATCGACTCGTCGAGGGTGATCCGGTCGGCCGGGTCGATCGCGGCGCCGCCCGACCGCCCGTTGATCCACTCCGTACGTTCCGCGGGCAGCGGCTCAGGGATCCATTCGCCCACGTAGCGCTCGCGCCGGGCCCGGGCCGAGCCGAGCACGTCGAGGCAGATGCGACTGGCGACCTTCGTCAGCCAGGCGCCGGGGGAGTCGATGGCCTGCTGCTGCTGGGGCGACATGGCGTACCAGCGGGCGTACGTCTCCTGCACGACGTCTTCGGCATCGGCCAGGGAGCCGAGGAGCCGGTACGCGACGTTGATCAGCTGATGACGCTCGCTCATGATCGCGCTCAGGCTCGGGTCGAGCCGGTCGTGTGCCGGCTCGGATGGAGTGGTCATGGCGCGCTGGCTCCCTTTGTCGTACTCGCTCTCACCAGTACGACGAGACAGCGCCCCGAAATGTGAGATGGAACGGCCTATCGTAAATCCGTTCCTGCGCCAGCGGGCCCGCTCACGCCGAAGGGCGCTCAGACCGGGGTGTCCGACTTCTCAGCCGTGACAGTCCGCAGGAGCGGGACGGCGGCGGCGAGAGCGGCGAGCGTGGCGACGGCCACCCCGGGGAGCAGCGTCGGGGGCGTGGCGGCCGTCTCCAGCAGCTCGCCCAGTGCGTCGGCCAGCGTGGCGAGCGCCAGGAGGAGGCCGCCGACCCGGCCGAGCAGCCGATCCGGGGTGAGCGCCTGACGGTGGCTGAGCAGGGCGAGGGCGGCGACGGCCGTTCCGGTCATCGGGACGAGTGTGCCGACGACGTACCAGATCGCTCCTCCGGGGGACCCGGACAGCGCGAGCAGCAGCGTGAACGGCTGGCTCACCAGGAGAGCCGCGCAGGCCAGCCGGAAGACGCCGACCCTCCGGTGGAGCAGCACGGCCAGCAGCGCCCCCACGAACGGCACGAGGAGGGCCGACAGGTTGACCACGGAGAAGTAGGAGCCGAGCGGGATCGCCGCCGACTCCGCCGCCACCCGCAACGCCTCGTCCGCCACCTCGTCGGCGAACTCCGCGACCAGCGCCGACACCACGAGGTACAGGGCGATGGCCCGCAGCACCGGGTGGCGCGCGGTGAAGCGGATCGCCTCCGTCATCTCCCACCGCAGCCCCGCGGGGGGCGGCGCCGGCTCCTCGGCGGCGTCGACCGTGCGGAACAACAACGCCGCCAGGGACGCCATCGTCACGGTGAGGATCGGGGCCGTGACATCGACCAGGTCGTCGAGCAGCGACAGGACCGACGCCAGGCAGAGGGCCAGGATCAGCGGCACCACCGACAGCAGGGCGTTCGCGGGAACCAGGCGCTCGCGGCCGGCGATGGAGGGCAGGCAGGCGTCGCGGACGACGGACGCCACCGTTGTCAGCACCCCCATCGTCGTCAGCACCGCGATGGCGTGGCCGTCGCTCTGCGAGCCGAGGGCGTCGGCCGCCAGGACGGAGAGCCCTCCGGCCGCCACCAGGAGAGGAACCACGGTCATCGCGGATCGGCGGCGGGCCCGGTCGATGAGCACGCCGAGGGGCAGCCCGAGCAGCACGAGCGCGAGGGTGGCCGCGCTCCCGCCGATCTCTTTCACTGCGCGGGGGTCAACCTGCATGTGCACGACCAGGTCGAAGTCGGCGAACATGGAGACGATCGACAGGACGGACCAGGCGAGAACGAAGACCAGGAAGCACCGGAACCGTAACGGGGGTGTCATCCGGGCATCCTTTCGATGATCATCTGTTCCTGGCAAAACGACACGAGAGGTGCCGCCATGTCCACGCCCTTATGGCCGGAGGAGCTCGTCAGCACGGGCACGGAACGCGACGTCCTGGAGGCGTTCCTCGACTGTCAGCGCAGGCAGATCGTCGCGAAGGTCGCCGGGGTCCCGGAGGAGGCCGCGCGCCGGCGCATCGTGCCCTCGAAGACCACGCTGGCGGGGCTGGTCAAGCACCTGACCGCGGTGGAGCGGAACTGGTTCCACCGGCAGCTGGCCCAGCGCGATCCCGCCGACATCCCCGGCAACTCGCGAGGCGACGACGAGAGCTGGGAGCTGGGCCCGGACGACACCCTCGACGGCCTCGTCGCCGAGTACGACCGGGTGTGCCAGGAGAGCCGGCGGATCGCGGCGGGGTTCGCGCTCGACGACACGGTGCCGTCCAAGCGGCTCGGTGAGGTGTCGCTGCGGTGGATCTACGCCCACATGATCGAGGAGACGGCGCAGCACGCCGGCCACGCCGACATCCTGCGCGAGCTCACCGACGGCGCGACCGGGCTGTAGCGGGCCCGGGGCCGGAAACGGCCCCGGGCCTGGTTCACGGGCGCGATTGGGTGCGGGGGACGTTGTAGCCGTCCACGCGGACGACCGGTTTGCCGGAAGGCAGGGCGTCGGCCGGCCAGGAGAGGGCGAAGGCGCGCGACTCGCCCGGCAGCAGCCAGACGTAGTTGTCGCTGTACAGCGTCGGCAGGACGCGCTCGCCGGTCCTGGCGTCCAGCAGCGACAGGCGGACCATCGCGGCGACCGCCTGGCCGCGGTTGCGGAGCTCGGCGGTGAGCGTGTGCCGCGTCCCCGACCTGGTCACCTTGCCCGCGTCGACGGAGAGCGCGGTCCGCTGGAGGTCGTTGAGCGCCCGCAGGTCGGACGGCTCCCGGTAACGCCAGTAGTCGTTCCTGGACAGCGGCTCGCCCCTGCCGTCCTCCAGGGTCAGGCGGAGGAGGTGGACGTCGGGCAGGTCGTCGGTCCAGCCGGCGGTGAACGCCTCGGCCGTCGCGGAGGGGGCGACGTCCACCGACTTCCGCTGGGCCGGGCCGAGCGGCCGTCCGAGGAGGTCGAAGGCGCGCGCCGTCACCGTCACGTCCTTGAGCGCCCGGGGGGTGTGGTTGACGGCGACGACCCGCCAGTCGTCGAGGCCGGCCTGCACGTGGACGGGTTCGCACGCGGCGCGGGCCCCGTAGTACATGCCGTTGACGTCGAAGTCGTAGTCGTACGTCTGCCACACAGTGCTGTGCCAGGCGGGATGGGACATCCAGAGCATCAGGCCCGTGGCGTCCTCCCACAGGTGGGCGTTCCACGCCTCGAACATGGCGCGGCCGTTCTCGTAGTTGACGAACTGCGCCTTGCGCGCGAAGTCGTCGAGGTCCGCGGCGGGCCCGAGGCGGGTCTCGATTGCCGCCTGGTAGTTCTGCGGCGCCTGGTTCCCCCTCGTGCTCCAGTCGTGGTAGTACCAGACGCCGCCGATCGGCCACTCGGGCTGGTCGCCGGCGAGTTCGCGCATGCTCTCGGCCGTGGACACCACCGGCATGCCGATCTCGGTGTGGAATCCGAAGCTCTGGCTGCCGTACGTCGTGGGCGAGTAGTAGCGCTGCGGCTCGACCCAGCCGTACGGGCCGCCGCCGGTGACGATGCCGCCGGCCGAGTTGTTCTGGTACAGGATGCCCGGGGCCTGCGACTCGACGGCGTCGCGCATGCCGGCGTCGATGGCGGCGGGCGGGTTGCCCTCGTTCGCGCCGCACCAGACCACCACGCACGGGTGGATGCGGTAGCGCCGGACGGTGTCCGCGGCCAGGTCGTTGAACGCCTGGTGGTCCGGCGGGTCCATCGCCCAGGCGTTCGGGAAGTCGTTCCACACCAGCAGGCCGTGCTCGTCGCAGGCGGCGTAGAACTCCTCGCGGGTGCTGCTGCCGACCCAGTTGCGGATCATGGTGAAGTTCATGTCGCGATGCATGCGCGCCGCCGCGTCCATCCGGCCGGCGGGCATCCGGCGCAGCAGCTCGTCCCATCCCCAGTTGCCGCCGCGGGCGAAGACGCGCACGCCGTTGACGCTGATCTTCAGCGGTTCCGGGGTGTTGTCGACGGACTTCACGTCCGTCCACGTGGAGCCGTCGTCGGAAACTTGGATCGTGTACGTCTTCGGGTAGGCCGACTCCCAGACGAGGACCACCCGGTCGAAGGAGACGGGGGAGCCGAGGTCCACCTGGATCCACTGGCCGTCCTCGTAGGCCGAGCCCCAGCGCGTGCCGGGGTCGCCGTCCGTCGCGTGGGCGGCCGGGTGGGACGACTCCTCCGTCGAGGCGGTGGCCGTCTTGCGCAGGGCCAGGTCGGTCGAGGGGGAGGCGCTGTCGATCACGGAGAGGGTCCACAGCGAGTTGCCCCAGCTCGTCGCCCGGGCGCCGCCGGTGATGCGGACGTAGCGGGCGGTGCGGGCGGGGAAGTCCACGCTCTGCAGGCTCGCGTCGCCCCGGTTGAACGGCAGCGGTACGGCGGAGTTGTCCACCGTCCTGACGTCCCGCCACGTCGCGTCGTCGTCGGACACCTGCACCACGTAGGTCTTGGCGTACGCCTGCTCCCAGGTCAGGTCGATCCGGTCGAACGAGACCACCGAGCCCAGGTCCACCCGGATCCACTGGTCGTCGGCGAACTCGGAGGACCAGCGGGTGCCCGGGTCGCCGTCGGTGACGTTCTCCGGCCGATTGCCCGGATCGTCCGCGGAGGACGCGGTGGCGGGCCGGCGCAGGGCCAGGTCGGTGCCCGGCGCGGCGCTGTCGACGACCGACAGGCTCCACAGGGAGCTGCCCCAGGAGGTGGCGCGGGTCAGGCACCTGACGCGGACGTACCGGGCCCGCTGCGGGCCCAGGTCCACCTTCTGCGTGTACGAGTCGGCGCCGCCGCCGAAGGGCAGCGGCACGTCGTGCTCGTAGCCGAACTGGCGGATGCCGAAGCGGGCGGTGCGCCGGTCGCTCTCCCGGCCGTCGATGGAGGCGAGCAGGGTGAGGTCGTGCAGGGCCGGCTCGCCGTACCCGTTGGGCCACCACAGCTCTGGGTCGCGCAGGCGCAGCCTGTCGTAGACGTCGGGAGCGAACGTGACGTCGGCCGTCCCGCCCGCGGGCACGGCGACCGTCTGGGAGACGTGCACGCCGCCGAATGCCGCCTCGACGGTGACCTGCCGGTCCTCGGCGCCGGCGTTGCGGACCGGGACCACGATCGTCACGTCGGCACGGCTGGTGTCCGGCAGGTCGGGCAGCCGGGTGTCCACCCAGGGGTCGCCGACGACGGCGTCGCCGGTGGAGCGGAGCCGTACGTGGTTCCAGATGCCGGAGACGCGGTCGCGGACCGCCGGCATCCAGTCCCAGCCCGAGGCGGCGAGGTACGTCGGCGAGTTGCGGTTCATCATGGTCGCGCCGGCGTCCACGAAGGCCAGCCCCTCAGGGCCCTTGTCGCCGGGGCTGCCGGGGTAGGGCATCGGCGAGACGTGTACGGCCAGCGCCTGCTCGCCCTCGGCGGCCAGCAGGTCCGTGATGTCGTGGGCGGAGCGGCCGAAGGGGTAGGTCAGGTCGCCCACCCGCCGGCCGTTGAGCCAGATCTCCGCCTGGTGATTGATCCCGTCGAACTCCAGCCAGACGCGGCGTCCCGGCCCGCTGCGCAGGCCGCGCGGCAGGACGAAGCCGCGCCGGTACCACCACGAGTGACGCGACAACGCCTCGGGGACGCGCAGGTTGTTGAAGCCCTGCACCGGGTCGGGCAGATGTCCCTGCTCGACCAGTGCGGCCAGCACGGTGCCGGGCACGACGGCGGGCAGCCAGGAGCCGGTGTCCACCCCGGGCCGCGACAGGGCGGCTCCGTCGCCGCCGGCCCAGTCGTCCATGGTGAGCGTCCAGCCCGACTCCAGCGGCACCGTCCCGTCGGCGGCGACCGCCAGTTCCGGCGCCTTGTGCCGGTGGGTTCCCCAGTCGGTCCAGCCGGTGGCCGCCGGGCGGTGGCCCCTGGCGGTGCCGTACACCTGGAAGCCGTTGAGGCCGAGGGGGTTGGCGTTGGAGCGCTTGTGCACGGTCATCCGCACCCAGCGGGCGACGGCGGGCTGCTCCAGGCCGATGTCCATGACGCCGCCGGTGCCGGAGCTCGTGCGGTGGACGGCGGTCCACGAGCGGTTGTCGCGGGAGGTCTCGATGACGAAGTCGACGGCGCAGCTCGACAGGATCTCCTGGCCGGTCGTGCTGTCACGCGGGTTGCCGCTCGTGGAGGGGACGAAGACGGGGTCGTCCACCGTGGCCTCGAAGACCAGGCGCAGGGCGGTGATCTCGCATTCGCCCTGGAGGTCCACGGAGATCCACTGAGGGTCGCCGGCGGCGGCCCGCCAACCGGTGCCCCGTACCCCGACGGTGCTGATCCTGTCCACCGCGAACTCGCCCGGAGTGGGCGCGTAGTCGGTGGACGACACGGTGACGGGGCGGTGGACGGCCAGTTCTTCCTGGCCGGGGGTGCGGCCGGCCGCCCGGGCCGGCGAAGGGGAGATGCCCAGGCCGAACCCGGCGAGGAGGGTCGCGCCGGAGGCGATGACCGACCGGCGTGAGAGCTGATGCGACATGGAGTGCGGAGTCCAATCCTTGCTGACAACGTTGTCATAGTTCAGCACTCAGCCGATCATGGCAAGAGGGAAGTCACTCGCACGCGGCGAGGAGGCGGCGGGCGAAGGCGGCGCAGGCCGCGCGGAAGTCGTCGGGCTCGCTGATCGAGAAGTCGGCGTCCAGGAACGCGAGGTTGAGCACGAGCCACTCCCAGGAGTCGAGCCAGACGTCGACGCCGGTCTCCCGGTCGGCCACCCGCTCGATCCGGGCGTCCTGGTACTTCAGCGCGTCCGCGACCTCGTCCGGCTCGGCCCGCACGGTGAGCCGGACGCGGCGGCGCTCGGCGTTCAGGCCCTGGCGGAGGTAGGCGAGGGCCGTGTCGGCCGGCAGCGTGCGCGAGGAGTGGCGGACGCCGGTGCGCACGAGGTCGCCGACGCGGTCGAGGCGGAACACCCGCCAGTCGTCGCGGTCGAGATCCCAGCCCAGCAGATACCAGCGCAGGCGCAGGTGGACCTGGCGGTGCGGCTCCACCCGGCGCCGGAGCGCGTTGCCGCGCCTGTCCGTGTAGTCGAACGACACGATCTCCTGGGCACTGATCGCCTCGGCGAGGTCGGCCAGCGCCTGCGGGTTCACGCTGGGCGCGCGTTGCCGGTCGGTCTCCAGGCTGGCGCGCAGCGCGGCGGCCCGCGGCCGCAGGCGCGCCGGGAGGAACTGGTCGAGTTTGCCGTACGCGCGGGTGGCCGCGTCGTCGAGGGTCCCCTCCTCGTCGGAACGCGCGGAGGCGAGCGTGGCCAGGCCGAGCAGCGCCGCGATCGCCTCGTCGTCGTCGAGCACGAGCGGGGGCATCGTCCGGCCCGCCACCAGCCGGTAGTAGCCGCCGGGCCCCGGCTGGGTCTCGACCGGGTAGCCGTAGCCCCGCAGGCGTTCGACGTCGCGGCGGACGGTCCGCGGGCTCACCGCCAGCCGGGAGGCCAGCTCCTCCCCGCTGAACGGCCGGCCCGTCTGGAGGGTGGACAGCAGGGCGAGCATGCGTTCGGTGACATCGGCCATGTCTCCATGATGCGCAGAGATGCGGTCAGGATCCGGCCACATCTCGTCGTACGTTCGGGAGCATGAACCGCAGCATCCGCATCAGGGGCGCCCGTACGAACAACCTCCGCGGCCTGGACGTGGAGATCCCCCGCAACCGGCTCGTGGTGTTCGCGGGCCTGTCGGGGTCGGGCAAGTCGTCGCTGGTCTTCGACACGATCGCGGCGGAGGCGGGTTACCAGCTCAACGACACTTTCCCGCCGTTCGTCAGGAACCGGCTGCCGAAGTGGTCGCGTCCTGACGTGGAGCACATCGAGGGGCTCTCGCCGGTGGTCGTGATCGACCAGCGGCGCATCGGCGGCAACGCCCGCTCCACGGTCGGCACGGTCACCGACGCCTGGACGTACCTGCGGCTGCTGTACTCCCGGATCGGCGAGCCCCACGTGGGCGAGTCCAACCATTTCTCCTTCAACGACCCGGCCGGGATGTGCCCGACGTGCTCGGGGCTCGGCGATGTCGTGGCCCCGGCCGTCGACAGGTTCCTCGACCTGGACAGGTCGCTCAAGCAGGGCGCGATCCTGCTGCCGGGCTTCGGCGACGGAGGCTACTGGTACTCCCAGTACGCCGACATCGGCACCTTCAGCCCCGACACGCCGCTGCACGAATGGAGCCAGGAGGAGCGGGACGCCCTGCTCCACGGCGGCACGGCGGCGGCGCGGCTGGGGCGCAGGCCGCCCAAGGACTACGAGGGCGTCGTCGAGCGATTCGTACGCATCTACCTGCACACCTCCGACAACGTCTCCGAACGCAAGCAGGAGACGATCCGCCGGTTCACCAGGTCGCAGGTGTGCCCGGACTGCCGTGGAGACCGGCTCAACGAGCGCTCCCGCTCCGCCACCGTGCTGGGGCGCACGATCGGCGAGATGTCGCGCATGGAGGTCACCGAGCTCGCCGCGCTCGTCCGGGGCATCGACGCGCCACGGGTCGCCCCCGTGGTGGGCGCGCTGGTCGCCAGGCTCGACGCCATGGACGCCATCGGGCTCGGCTACCTCACCCTGGCGCGGGCGACCACGACGCTGTCGGGCGGCGAGTCGCAGCGCGTCAAGATCGTGAAACGGCTCGGCTCCAGCCTCACCGAGATGATCTACGTGTTCGACGAGCCCACCGTCGGGCTGCACGCCACCGACGTCGAATCCGTGACCCGGCTGCTGCGGCGGCTGTGCGACAGCGGCAACAGCGTCCTCGTCGTCGAGCACGACCCGGCCGTGATGGCCGTCGCCGACCAGGTCATCGAGATCGGCCCCGGCGCCGGGGCCGACGGGGGGCGGCTGGTCTTCCAGGGCGGCTTCGAGGAGCTGCGGCGCGCCCGCACCCACACCGGCCGCGTGCTCGCCCGGCCAGGACGCGCCGCGCGGACCCCGCGTACGGCGAAGGGGGCGATCAGGATCGCCGAGGCGAGCCGCAACAACCTGCGGCGCGTCACCGTGGACGTGCCCGTAGGGGTGATGACCGTCCTGACCGGCGTCGCGGGGTCGGGTAAGTCGAGTCTCGCCGCCGAGCTGGTCGAGCAGCACGACGTCACCGTCATCGACCAGCGGCCGGTCAGCACCAACCGCCGGTCCACGCCCATCACCTACACCGGCATCGCGCCGGCCGTCAGGAAGGTGTTCGCCCGGCGCAACGGCGTCCCGGCCGCCCTGTTCAGCGCGAACTCGGAAGGGGCCTGCCCGGAGTGCGCCGGCCTCGGCATCGTCCACACCGACCTGGCGTTCATGGACGGGCAGGAGGTCGTCTGCGAAGCCTGCCAGGGGCGGCGCTTCACGCCCGAGGTGCTCGCGTACACCGTCGAGGGCCTGTCCATCGCCGACATCGACGCGCTCTCCGTGGACGAGGCCAGGCGGCGGCTGCCCGATCAGGGCATCGCCGCGGCGCTGCGCCACCTGTCGGAGGTCGGCCTCGGCTATCTGCGGCTCGGCCAGTCGCTCACCACGCTCTCCGGAGGCGAGTGCCAGCGCCTGAAGATCGCCAAGGAGCTGCGCGACAGTGAACAACCCACCACGTACCTGCTGGACGAGCCCACCACGGGCCTGCACCCGAGCGACATCGGCACCCTGCTCCACGTGCTGGACACGCTGGTCGAGCAGGGGCACACCGTGGTGGTGATCGAGCACGACCTCGACGTCGTACGCCACGCCGACTGGCTCGTCGACCTGGGGCCTGGGCCGGGCAAACACGGCGGGACGATCCTGTATGAGGGGCCCGTCGCCGCGTACACGCCGGACAAGGGCACCCCGACGGCCCGGGCCCTGCGGCGTTGACCGTCGAGGGACGCGCGCCGGAAACGGGCAGGCATGCCTTTTCCCTAGGTCTGGGTTATGGTCGGGCCTATGGCGGGGTCGTGGAGAACACCACGAGGGTCCATCGCGTTCACCGGCGCGATGGGCCTCATTCTGCTGTCCCTGCTCCTGTTCGGCCTCTCCCCGGTGTGGAACGACGCAGCTCCGGCCCACCCGGCGGGCACCTCTTCGAGCCCGGCCTGGACCGCGGGTGCGTCCGACGCGGGCCTGACGAGCCTGCCGCCGCAGGCCACCAGCGTCCGCGAGCACCACGTGCTGTCGTTGTGGCCGCCGCTGCGCGGTGACCGGCAGGGCGAGCACGCCCATCTGGCGCTGCTGACCTCCCCGGGTGCCGACACGGACGCGATCCGCGATCCCCAGCAACTCGGGCATCGCACGGCGGGCTCGCGCAGCCCGCCGCTCACCTAGCCGACGCCTTCACCTCCGCGACGCCTCCGGCCTGCGTGCCGTGAGGCCTGGCCGTGCGTGCCCACGGCCATGGACGTCGCCGCGGGCGCCCCTGCCCGGAAAGGGGCGGCCCGCTCTCACCGGCGCAAGCTAGGAGCCGATCATGGCCGATTTCAGATCAGTGCTGTACGACCAGCTCGCCGCCGCCCCGCCGCACGCGGCCGTGCTGCCCGGCGGGCTGGTGGCGCTCGACCTCGGGACCGCGCGCACCCGCTCGCTGTCGTCCGACGGGAACGCCATCGTCGAACGACCCTCGGCGGTCGGCGGAACGGACCCGGTGCGTCCCCTCCGCCACGGCATGGTCGCCGACCCGGCGGCCTGCCTGCGGCTGGTGCGCCTGGCGCTGCGCGACACCGGGGTGGCCGGCGGCCGGGCGCTCGAACGCGTGCTGGCCGGGGTGCCGGTCGCGGCGACGCGCAGCGACCGCCGGGCCGTGCGCGCCGCGGTGTCCGAGGCCGCCGGGTGCGCGGTGACGCTGGTGGACGAGCCGCTGGCCGCGGCCGTCGGCGCCGGCCTGGACGTCACCGCGCCCTGCCTGCTGCTGGACGTGGGCGCCGGCGTCGTCGAGGCCGCCGCCATCCGTGACGGCGTCATCGCCGACGCCGCCGCGCTCCAGCTGGAGGTCACCACCCGCGCCGGGCTGCCGCCGTACGCGCTGGAGGGCGTCGTCGAGATGACCGCCGGGCTGGTGCGCCGGCTGCCCGAGCACCTGCGACCGGCGGTGCGTGCGCGCGGGCTGGTCGTCACCGGTGGCGGCGCCCGGCAGGCGGAGCTGTTGCGCCGTCTGCACGCCGCGCTGCGCGTGCGGGTCGAAGCGGCGCAAGAGCCGCAGTACGCCACCGTCCGCGGCCTGATGCGCCTGTGCCTGCTGCCGGACCCGGCGGCCGGCGTCGCGCTCGGCCGTTGAGCTGCCACGTCAGCGTCTTCATCCCTTCCAGAAAGGACGTTTCACCATGACCGAGACCAGGGGAACCTCGCACCTCAGCAGCGTGCAGCTGCAGACGCTACGGCAGGACCTGCAGGAGCAGCTGGAGCGCCGCAGCCGTCACGTGCTCGGCCTGCGCGCCGAGGCGGAGGACGGCAGCGGGGCCGACGACACCTGGCAGGAACTGCTCGTCACGCTCACCGCCGCCGACCGCGCCATCGCCGAGCTCACCCAGGCGCTGGAGCGGATCGAGGCGGGCACGTACGGCCGCTGCGCCCGCTGCGAGGCCGGCATCCCGTTCGAACGGCTCAAGATCCGGCCGCTGGCCCGCTACTGCATCGGCTGCCAGCGCCACGCCGAAGCCGCCTAGCGGAGTCCACGGGGGAGCCCGGGCCGGGCTCCCCTTCACGGGAGCTGTTCATGATCACATTGGATCGGCTGGTCAACGTGCTCGGCGGGTACGGCGTGCGCCTGTGCGGCCGGCCGGAGACCCGCTCGGTACGGCTGCGCAGCGTCGCCATGCCGGATCCGGGCGACGACCGGGTCACGGGCGACGTGCTGCTCGCCGTCGGGGCCTGCTCGGTGGCCGAGGCGGTGCGGTGGGCCGTGGCCGCGCGGGCCGCCGTGGTCGTCGTACGCGGGCAGGCCCCTTCGGCCCTCGACGACCAGGGCCCGGCCGTGCTGCTCGCCGATCCGTCGGTGTCGTGGAGCCAGCTGGCGGGCGTGGTGTACGGCCTGGTGCTGGAAGGGCGCGAGACGGCGGCGGGGCGGGGCCCGACGGACCTGTTCGCGCTGGCCGACGCCCTGGCCGACCTGATCGGCGGCGCGGTGACCATCGAGGACGGGCTGTCGCGGGTGCTGGCCTACTCGCGTTCGCAGCAGGCCGGCGACCCGGCACGGCTGGAGACGATCCTCGTCCGGCAGGTCCCCGACCGGCTGCACGAGCTGTTCCGGGCGCGCGGGGTGTTCGCCCGGCTGGAGGCGAGCGACGAGCCGGTGTTCGTCGAGCCGGACGCCGGCAACGGCCTGACCGGGCGGATGGCGGTGGCGGTACGCGCCGGCCGCGAGCTTCTGGGCTCGGTCTGGGTGACCTGCGACCGCCCGCTGACCGGGGCACGACTGCGCGCGCTGGCCGACGGCGCCCGTACGGTGGCGCTGCACCTGCTGCGCTCGCGGGCGAGCGCGGACCTGGAGCGGCAGGTGGAGTCGGATCTGGTCGTGCGCCTGCTGGAGGGCACGCCGGACGCCGCGACGGTGCTCAGCCAGCTCGGGCTGGCCCCGCGCGCCATGCGGGTGGTCGCCGTCCGCGCCCACGCCGACGAGCAGGCCGCCCTGTTGCTGGCGTTCGAGCGGGCCACCGACGGCTTCGGCTGGTCCAGGCCGGGGCGCAGCGCCCTGCTGGGCACCACGCTCTACACGATCCTGCCCGTCGAGCAGGCGGACGCGGCGCGGGAATGGGTGGCGGCCCTGCGGGCCGGGCTGCCGCCGCAGGTGGGGATCACGGCCGGGATCAGCGCCCCCGCCGCGACGGCCGAGCTGCCTGCCGGGCGTCAGGAGGCCGACGAGTGCCTCGCCCTGCACGAGGCCGGGCCGCGTGAGGCCGACGAGTCCCTGGCCCTGCACGAGGCCGGCCCGCGCGCCGCCGCGCCGCCCGCCTACGACGAGTCGTGGGACGACATCCTGCTGCGGCGGCTGCGCGCCGCCGCCCGGGCGGGACGGACCCCCGCGCGCAGCCCGGTCAGCGAGCTGCGCCGGCACGACGTCCGCCACGCCACCCACTTCGTGGCCACGCTGCGCGCCTGGCTGGAGGCCCAGGGCGACCTCGCCGTGGCCGCCGAACGGCTCGGCGTGCACCCCAACACCGTCCGCAACCGGATGCGCAAGATGGCCGAGGTCACCCCGCTGGACCTGGACGACGCCCGCAAACGCCTGGCCATGATCATCACGCTGGCGGCGTACGAGGTGTAGCCGGCGTACAAGATCGGCGCGGCGATTGTCGGTTCCGTACAGCGGCCTGTGACGCCGTGGGGGCCATCCTTGGCGTGGAATGTCGTATTTCGGGAGGTCGGGCATGGGCATCGGTGAATGGCCGCGATCGGTGGTCGTGGTCGGCGCGGGCATCGTGGGGCTGTCCACCGCGTGGTTCCTGCAGGAACGCGGGGTCAAGGTCGACGTGGTCGACCGCGGCGGCGTGGCGGCGGGGGCGTCCTGGGGCAACGCCGGATGGATCGCCCCCGCGCTGGCCATCCCGCTGAACGAGCCCTCCGTCCTGCGGTACGGGCTGCGCTCGCTGCTGAGCCCGTCCGCGCCGCTGCACGTCCCGGCGAGCGTCGACCCGGGGTTGTGGGCGTTCCTGGCGCGCTTCGCCGCCAACTGCCGCTGGCCGTCGTGGACCCGTGCCGTCCGCGCCAACCTGCCGCTCAACGAGGACAGCGTCGGGGCGTACGAGGTGCTCGCCGCGGGCGGCGTGGCCGCGCCGATCGAGCAGGCGCCGATCACGGCGGCCTTCCGCACGCCGCGCCAGGCCGAGGGGCTGCTGCGCGAGCTGCGCCGGCTGGCCGAGGCCGGGCAGCACGTCGAGCACACCGTGCTGGACGGCGACCGGCTGGCCGAGCACGTGCCGCTGGCCTCCGGCGCGCTGCGGACGGGCGTGCGGATCGACGGCCAGCGCTACGTCGACCCCGGCGGCTTCGTCCACGCCCTGGGCAGGGCCGTCATGTCCCGCGGCGCGACCGTCTACGCCTTCGAGGTGGACGACGTGCGCACCGACGGCAGGAAGGCCATCGTGCTCTCCCGCAAGGGCACCACCCTGTCGGCCGACGCCGTGGTGCTGGCCACCGGGGCGTGGCTGCCGCGGCTGGCCCGCCGGTGGGGTGTGCGGGTGCCGGTGCGGGCCGGGCGCGGCTACTCCTTCACCGTGCCGGTCGACCGTCCCGTGCCCGGCCCGATCTACCTGCCGGACGTGCGGGTCGCGTGCACGCCGTACCAGGGCGGGCTGCGGGTGGCGGGCACGATGGAGTTCCGCGGCCCTGACGACCCGTTCGTCCCCGCCCGGATGGAGGCCGTCATCGGCTCCGCGCGGCCGCTGCTGGACGGCGTGCGCTGGGAGGAGCGCACCGACGCCTGGGTCGGCCCCCGGCCCGTCACCCCCGACGGACGGCCGCTGGTCGGCGCGACGAACACCCCCGGGATCTACGTGGCCGGCGGGCACGGCATGTGGGGCCTGGCCCACGGCCCGGCCACCGGGAGGCTGCTCGCCGAGCAGATCACCACCGGCAAGCAGCCCTTCGAACTGCGGGACTTCGATCCCCTGCGCTGACCCTTCCATCGGGGCGGAGCTTCTCGGCGGAACAGTCACGGCGAACACGTCACTCGTCGTTCCTCGGGTCGTATCTTGACTGGTTCCAGAAAGTGGGACAGTCTTTGGGCCGTGGCCACGACCTCGGACTACCAGCAGATGTTGCGCGGGGCCGCTTTACGGGTGACCCGTCCTCGGGTGGCGGTGCTGAGTGCGGTGCACGCACTGCCGCACGCCGACACGGATTCGATCATCCGTGAGGTGCGCCGTGAGCTGCCCGAGGTGTCGCACCAGGCCGTGTACGACTCGCTGCACACGCTGACGGCCTCGGGCCTGGTGCGGCGCATCCAGCCCTCCGGCTCGGTGGCTCGTTACGAGTCGCGTGTCGGCGACAACCACCACCACGTCGTATGCCGGTCGTGCGGTGTGGTCGCCGACGTCGACTGCGCGGTCGGCCACGCGCCCTGCTTGACCGCGGCCGACGACCAAGGGTTCACCATCGACGAGGCCGAGGTCGTCTACTGGGGCCTGTGCTCCGACTGTTCCACCACCAGCAGTGCCTGAGCTGCGTGTACCCCTGAATACGGAAGGATTCCATGTCCGAGAACCATGAGGCGATCGTCACAGACCCGAAGCCGGAGGAGGCAGGTGGCTGCCCGGTCGCGCACGGGCGCGCACTGCACCCGACGCAGGGCGGAGGGAACCGTCAGTGGTGGCCGGAACGGCTCAACCTGAAGATCCTCGCCAAGAACCCGGCCGTGGCGAACCCGTTCGGCGAGGACTTCGACTACGCCGAGGCGTTCAAGAGCCTCGACCTCGCGGCGGTGAAGCGGGACCTCGCGGAGGTCATGACGACCTCGCAGGACTGGTGGCCGGCCGACTTCGGCCACTACGGCCCGTTCATGATCCGGATGGCGTGGCACAGCGCGGGCACGTACCGGATCAGTGACGGGCGCGGTGGCGCTGGGGCCGGGCAGCAGCGGTTCGCGCCGCTCAACAGCTGGCCCGACAACGGCAACCTGGACAAGGCGCGCCGCCTGCTCTGGCCGGTCAAGAAGAAGTACGGCAAGAACATCTCCTGGGCCGACCTCATGATCCTGGCCGGCAACGTCGCCCTGGAGACGATGGGCTTCAAGACCTTCGGCTACGCCGGCGGCCGTGAGGACGTCTGGGAGTCGGAGGAGGACGTCTACTGGGGCCCCGAGACCACCTGGCTGGGCGACCAGCGCTACAGCGGTGACCGGGAGCTGGAGAACCCGCTCGCCGCGGTCCAGATGGGCCTCATCTACGTCAACCCCGAGGGCCCGAACGGCACCCCCGACCCGCTGGCCGCGGCCCGCGACATCCGTGAGACGTTCCGCCGGATGGCGATGAACGACGAGGAGACGGTCGCCCTGATCGCGGGCGGTCACACGTTCGGCAAGACCCACGGCGCGGGCCCGTCCGACCACGTCGGCCCCGACCCCGAGGCCGCCCCGATCGAGGAGCAGGGCTTCGGCTGGCGCAACAGCTTCGGCACCGGCAAGGGCGGCGACACGATCACCAGCGGCCTGGAGGGCATCTGGACCTCCACCCCGACCCGGTGGAGCAACGGCTTCTTCGAGAACCTCTACGCCTACGAGTGGGAGCTCACCAAGAGCCCCGCCGGCGCGTGGCAGTGGACGCCGAAGGACGGCGCCGGCGCCGGCACCGTGCCCGACGCGCACGACCCGTCGAAGAGCCACGCTCCGACGATGCTCACGACCGACCTCGCGCTGCGCATGGACCCGATCTACGACCAGATCTCGCGGCGCTTCAAGGACAACCCCGAGGAGCTCGCCGACGCCTTCGCCCGCGCGTGGTTCAAGCTGACCCACCGCGACATGGGCCCGGTCGTGCGCTACCTCGGCCCCGAGGTCCCGAACGAGGTGCTGCTGTGGCAGGACCCGCTGCCCGAGCGGACTTACGAGCTCATCGACGCCGACGACGTCGCCGCGCTCAAGGCCCAGATCCTGGCCTCGGGTCTGACGGTGTCGCAGCTCGTGTCGACCGCGTGGGCGTCGGCCTCGACGTTCCGCGGCAGCGACAAGCGCGGCGGCGCCAACGGCGCCCGCATCCGCCTGGAGCCGCAGAACGGGTGGGAGGTCAACGACCCCGACCAGCTCCGCACGGTGCTGCGCACCCTCGAGGGCATCCAGCAGTCCTTCAACGCCGCCCAGACCGGCGGCAAGCAGGTCTCGCTGGCCGACCTGATCGTGCTGGCCGGCAGCGCGGCCGTCGAGCAGGCGGCCAAGGACGCCGGCTACTCCGTCGCGGTGCCGTTCACGCCGGGCCGCGTGGACGCCGCGCAGGACGAGACGGACGTCGAGTCGTTCGCGGCGCTGGAGCCGACCGCGGACGGCTTCCGCAACTACGTCGGCAAGGGCCACCGCCTGCCGGCGGAGTACCTCCTGCTCGACCGGGCCAACCTGCTGACCCTGAGCGCCCCCGAGATGACGGTGCTCGTCGGCGGCCTGCGCGTCCTGGGCGCGAACTACAAGCAGTCGCCGCACGGCGCCTTCACCGAGGCCCCCGGCCGGTTGACGAACGACTTCTTCGTCAACCTGCTCGACCTGGGCATCGAGTGGAAGGCGACCTCGGCGGACGCGACCACGTTCGAGGCCCGCGACGCCTCCACCGGCGAGGTGAAGTGGACCGGCACCCGGGCCGACCTGCTCTTCGGGTCGAACTCCGAGCTGCGCGCGCTCGCCGAGGTCTACGCGAGCGACGACGCCGTGGAGAAGTTCGTGAACGACTTCGTCGAGGCGTGGGTCAAGGTCATGAACCTCGACCGGTTCGACCTGGTCTGATCGAATGAGAGGTCCGGGCCGGCCGGCCCGGACCTCTCATTTCCGGCGGCACCGCGGGCACAGGCCCCAGAACGTGACGTCGGCCTCGTCGACCAGGTAGCCGCCGTCGTCGACCGGCTCCAGGCAGCCCGGCTGCCCGACGGCGCAGTCGACGTCCTTGACCGCCCCGCAGTCGCGGCACACCAGGTGGTGGTGGTTGTCGCCGACGCGGCGCTCGTAGCGGGCCGGGCTGCCGGCCGGTTCGATGCGGCGCACGAGCCGGGCCGCGGTGAGCGCGTGCAGGGCCTCGTAGACGGCCTGGAGCGAGACGTGGCCCACGCGGTCGCGCACGCCGGAGGCGATCGTCTCGGCGTCGAGGTGGTCGCCGTCGCGTACGGTCTCCAGCAGTGCGACCCGGGCGGCCGTCACCCGCAGGCCGGCGCCGCGCAACTCCTCGGCGGTGGTCGGGGATGCGGTCATGGCGCGGCACCTGCCTTTGTCGAACGCGAACGGTTCAGGACCTTAAATAGCCCAAGTTTAGTGGTGGAACGGGCAATGCTGCCGCGTCCCGCCGGCGTCGAACCGCGGGCAAAGACCTCCCCCGCCTCTCGACGACCCTGCCATCGGTCAGGGGGCCCCGCGAGATCGTCAGCCGATCAGGCCGGCCTCGTGGGCCTGCTCGATGGCCGCGAGGGTGGAGGCCAGGTGTTGCAGCGTCAGCTCGATGATCGCGGCCTCGTCGCCCTCGCGGTAGAGCGCGATCAGCTGCTTGTGCTCGGCGTTGGCCTCGGGCACCTGCAGCGGGCGCGCCTCCAGGGAGAGGCTGATGTACGGGGCCGCGCTGTCGCGCAGCCCGGCCAGGATGCCCGCCAGCCGGCTGCCGTCCTCCAGCTCGCTGAAGATCGCGTGGAAGCGGCGGTTGAGGTCGACCCACGCCCCCAGGTCGGTCTCGGTCTCCATGGCCTGCTGGAGCTGCTCGGCCTCGGCGAGGTGGGCGTCGCCGACGGAGGCGATCATCCGCCGCACCATGAGCGGCTCCAGCGTCATGCGCAGCTCGTAGATCTCGCGCACCTCGGCGATGTCGAGCGGTCGCACCACGGCGCCCTTGTGCGGGTCCATGACGACCAGGCCCTCGGTGGCGAGGTCGCGCAGCGCCTCGCGGACGGGAGTCGTGCTGACGCCCAGCTCGGCGGCCAGCTCGGCCTGCACCAGCCGGGTGCCGCCCTTGAGCGTGCCGCCGAGGATCGCCGAGCGCAGCGTGGTCAGGACGTACTCGTGCGCGGTGCGCGACCGGTTGGCTGTCGCGAACCTGCCAAGCGCCACTGTTCCTCCTCTATCCGGATTCGCATCCGACTGTAGGGCCTGGCGCCCCTGCTCCGCGCGCCGCGAACTCCGCCCGCAGCCGCTCCTCCGGCACGCCGAGCGCGAGCAGCGAGCCGAGCAGGACGCGGGACTTGCGGGCGTCGAGGAACCCGGCGGGGATCGCCCCGCGCGCGATGAGGTCGCGCTCGGACCCGGGGAAACCATAGGTCCGGCTGGCCGTGCTGCCCGCACCGGTGCGGCTGGCCAGCACCACGGGGACGCGCGCGGCCGAGACGGTCTCGGCCAGGGCGGCCGGCACGTGTCCCACGCCGAACCCGGCCAGCACGACGCCGTCGTACTCGGCCGCCGCGTACGCGAGCAGGCCGCCGTCGTCGTCGAAGCAGGTCTCCACCAAGGCGACACGGGGACGGGGCCGGTCCTCCGGCGGCAGCGGCAGCGGCCGGTGCCGCGCGACGGGGTTGCCGTAGCGGACGCGGCGCTCGGCGACGTGGCCGAGCGCGCCGAAACCGGGCGAGGCGAACGCCTGCAGGGCGCTGGTGTGCGTCTTCCGCACCCGGTGGGCGGCGTGCACGGTGTCGTTCAGCACGACGAGCGCGCCGAGGCCGCGGGAGGCGGGGTCGGCGGCGGTGGCGACCGCGGCGTACAGGTTGGCCGGGCCGTCGGCGCCCGGCGTCGCCGGGTTGCGCATGGCGCCGGTCACGACCAGCGGCTCGTCACGGTCCCAGTGCAGGTCCAGGAAGTACGCCGTCTCCTCGATGGTGTCGGTGCCCTGGACGATGACGGCCCCGGCGGCCCCCGTCCGTACCGAGTCGCACGCCCATGTGAGGCAGCGGCGCAGGTCGGCGGCGCCGAGCGAGGCCCCCGGCGAGGTGGCCAGGGTCGTCACGGTCAGGTCGGCCGCGTCGGCGAGCCCCGGGACCGCGGAGACCAGGTCGGCGGCCGTGAGCGAGGGCCGCACCCCGCCGTCGCCGTTGCCGGTCATCGTGATCGTGCCTCCGAGCGAGGCGAGGGCCACGGGGGGTCTGCTCATTCTGCGGGTTCCTTCGTCTTGACGTGTTGCATCATGCATTTTATAGGATGCAACATCAATAGCACGGGGGGGAAGTGTTCAGGAAGGGCGAGGTAACGTGTCCGAAACAACAGCCCGGAAACCACAGGAGGGGCAGAGCGGCGCCCTACGGCTGACCAAGTCGGTCGCCATCGTCAGCTTGATCGTCCTGGCCGGCTCCTACGTCATCAACGCCATGGACCGGCAGGTCTTCTCTGTCCTGGTCCCCCACATCCGCGAGGAATTCGGCTTCTCCCTCGGCCAGGGCGGCCTGCTCGCCACGATCTTCACCCTCGGCATCGGCCTCGCGGGCGTGCCGACCGGCTACCTGCTCGACCGGCTCTCCCGCAAGGCGGTCATGCTGCTCGGGATCGTCATCTACTCGGCGTTCACCGTGCTGACCGCGGTTTCGGTGGGCTTCTTCGACATGTTCGCCTACCGCGCCCTGTCCGGCGTCGGCGAGGCGATGCAGAACGCCGCCCTCTTCTCCGCCGTCGGCGCCTACTTCTTCGCCAACCGCGCGCTCGCCCTCGGCAGCCTCAACTTCGCCTACGGCCTGGGCAGCTTCTTCGGCCCGTTGCTCGGGGCCAACATGACGACCGCCACCGGCGAATGGCGCACGCCGTTCTGGGTCTACGGGGCGATCGGCTTCGGCTTCGCGCTGCTCATCCTGGTGGCCATCAAGAAGACGTTCACCGAGCAGCGCGACGGCGGCCCCGGGGAGGCGACGCCCCGCAGCTACGACCACGTGCCCGCCGCCCTGCTCAACAAGAACATCGTGCTGCTCGCGGTGACGGCCGTCGTCGTCGGCCTGGCGATGTACGGCTACCTCGGCCTCTACCCGACCTACCTGCAGGAGGAGCTCGGCCTGTCGACCGGCGACGCGGGGCTGGCGGTCAGCATGTTCGGCATCGGCGCCCTGGCGGGCCTGCCCGCCGGCTGGCTCGGCGACCGCCTGAACCAGCGCACCGTGATGATCGTCGCGCTGCTGGCCGGCTCCGTGGTCGGCTACCTGCTGTTCAACGGGCCCACCACGGCCGGGTGGCAGATCTTCCTGTCGTTCGCCGAGGGGGCCATCGCCAGCGGCTTCCTGTTCGTCAACATCTACTCCTCCATGCAGCGCGCCGTGCGCCCGATCATGATCGGCCGCGCCTCCGGCCTCTACGTCGCGAGCTTCTACGTCCCTGCGGCCATCGCCGGGTACCTGTTCTCGGCGCTGGTCGAGTCGACCGGCTGGGGCGGCGCCGGGCTCTGGCAGCTCGCCGTGCTCCCGCTCGCCGGCGTCGTCGCGCTGCTCTTCGTCGACGTCTCCCAGTTCAGCAACGCCCGCAGGGTGGAGGTTCACTGATGGTCAAGAAGTCCGGGCCGAAGCGCTGGCACGAGCAGCGCTGGCTGATCGACTCGATCCTGCGCACCGACGGCCTCGAGTGGGACCAGCCGCGGGTGGCGTACACGCTGCGGCCGATGGGGGTGGACGCGACCGCCGACTTCCAGGTCGCGCAGTCGCGCATCCACAAGTTCGCCGACATGACGCCGGTCTTCACCGAGCTGGCCGAACGGCGCCACCGCCTCGCGGAGGAGGCCGAACGCGACGGCCGCGACGTCACCGCCCGCGAGCACTACTTCCACGCCGCCCTGCTGTACGCCACCGCCGAATGGCCCGTCTGGGAGGACACCCCGGCACTCGTCGAGCTGGACGACCGCAAGAACGCCTGCTACGCCGCCTACGGCCGGCTCGCCGACCACCGGGTGGAGCGGGTCGAGATCCCGTTCGGCGAGTCGTACATCCCGGCCTGGTTCCACCTGCCGCCCGGATACGTCGGGGGTCCGCTGCCCACCGTCATCTCCTGCGGCGGCATGGACGCGGCCAAGGAGCTGAACGTCAACCTCTACGGCGACAAGTTCCTCCAGCGCGGCTTCGCCGTCCTCGCCTTCGACGGCCCGGGGCAGGGCGAGGCGCCGATCCGCGGGGTGAAGTTCACGCCGACCGCGTGGATCGAGGCCGGCGAGAAGATCATGGCGTGGTGCCGCGACCGGGCCGAGGTGGACGACGACCGGATCGTCGGCTTCGGGCTGTCGTTCGGCTCGTACTGGATGTCGCAGATCGCCGCCACCCAGCCCGGGCTGCGCGGCGCGGCGGTCGGGCTGGTGTGCCACGAGCCCGGCTGCCACATGATCTTCGAGATGGGCTCGCCCAGCTTCAAGGCCCGCTACATGTGGATGTCGGGGCTGGAGCACGACGAGGAGGCGTTCGACCGGATGGCGCAGGAGATCGACCTGCGCCCGCTGATGCCGAACATGAGCGTGCCGTGGCTGGTCGTCGCCGGCGACGAGGACGAGCTGTCGCCCATGGAGCACAGCTACGACCTGGCCCGCCGCTCACCCGCGCCCGCGCCGATGCTGGTCTACCAGCAGGGCCGGCACGCCCTCTCGCTGCCCACCCCGTCGGTGGCGCTCGGGCCGAACTGGGTGACGTACGCGGCGGACTGGCTGCTCGACCGGACCAAGGGCCTGCCCGCCGCGGACCACGTCGACTACGTGCTGCCCACCGGCCGGATCGAGCGCCGCCCGCACCCGAAGGAGAGCGCCCGATGAGCCTGCCCGTACTCGACCGCGGCAGCACCGCCGTCGTCACCATCGACCTGCACCGCGGCCACCTCGACCCCGAGGTGGCCACCATGCCGCTGCCCGCGGCGACGGCCGAGCGGGTCACGAAGGCCAACGCGCGGCTGCTGGCCGCGGTCAGGAGCAGGGGAGTGCCGGTCGTGCACGTCGTCACCTCCTACCGGTCGGTGGCGGAGATCGCCACGAACCCGTGGTGGGCGGCCGTGGCCGGCACCGACGCGACGCGGGCGAACGTCCTGCGCCACCAGGTGCCCGCCCTGGGGCTGATGCCGGAGGTGTACGACCCCGCGTACGACCTGGTCGTCGACACCAAGAAACGCTACGACTGCTTCGCGGCCACCGACCTCGACCACGCGCTGCGCGCGCTGGGCGCGAAGACGCTGCTGCTCACCGGGGTCAACACCAACAGCTGCGTGCTGGCCACCACCGTCGCGGCCAACTCCCGCGACTATGCGCCGGTGGTGGTCGAGGAGTGCGTCGACACGATGGACCCGGCTCTGCACGACGCCGCGCTGCGGGTGATCCGCCAGGCGTTCGGCTGGGTCGCCACGACCGAGGAGGTACTCGCCGCCCTATGAGAACGATCGACGTCCACGCGCACGTCTTCCCACCCGCCCTCGTCACCGCCGCCAGGGCGGGCGACGCTCCCGACGGAATCCGCACCGAACGGGTGGACGGCGCCGAGTGGGTCGTCCACCGGCAGGGCTACCGCTATCCGCTGTCCGCGTCGTTCCACGACGTCGAGGCGCGCCTGGCGGACATGGACGCCCTGGGCATCGACCTCGCCGTGCTGTCGCCCGCGCCGCCGCTGTTCCTCTACTGGAGCGACGAAGGGGTGGACGCGGCGCGCGCGGTCAACGACGCCGTGGCCGGCATGGTCGCTCAGGCGCCCGAGCGGTTCGCCGGTCTGGCCACGCTGCCGATGAGCGACCCCGGCGCCGCCGTGGCCGAGCTGCGCCGCTGCGCCACCCTGGGCCTGCGCGGCGCGCAGATCGGCCCGCACGTCGAGGGCACACCGCTCGACGACGCCGCGCTGCGGCCGGTGCTCGCCGCCGCCCAGGAGCTGCGGCTGCCGCTCACCATCCACCCCTACTACGTCGGCTCCACGCCAGGGCTGGACGACTACTACCTGACGAACCTGCAGGGCAACCCGTGGCAGACGGCGCTGTGCGCGTCCCGGCTGATCTTCTCCGGCACGCTCGACGCGCTGCCCGAGCTCGACCTGGTGCTGGTGCACGGCGGCGGGCATCTGCCGTACCAGATCGGGCGGCTCGACCACGGGCGGCGGGTCAGGCCCGAGACCCAGGGGTGCCGTGAACAGCCCAGCGCCTACCTGCGGCGCTTCCACTACGACACGCTGACCCACAGCAGCGCGGCGACCGGCTGGCTGATCGACCTGGTGGGCGCGGACCGCGTCATGTACGGCACCGACATGCCGTTCGACATGGGCGGCGGCCCCCTGGAGGTGGCACACCCCGACATCGCCCACCGCAACGCCGAACGGCTCTACGCGCTGAAGGAGGATCCCGATGAGTGACCTGGTGCCGCTGCGCATCGGCGGCGAGGACCGCCAGGCGGCCGACGGCGGCACGTTCGAGGTGCGCAACCCCGCCACCGGCGACCTGCTGTACGAGGTCGCGCACGCCACGCCCGCCGACGTGGACGCTGCGGTGAGCGCGGCGAGGCAGGCGTTCGACGACGGGCGCTGGCGCGGCATGCCGGTCCGGCACCGCGCCCGCGTGCTGAACCGGGCGGCGGAGCTGCTGGCCGGGCGCGTCGCCGACTACGCCCGGCTGGAGACGCTGCAGATCGGCCGCCCTGTCCGGGAGATGCGGGCGCAGCTGGCCCGGCTGCCGGAGTGGCTGGAGTACTTCGGCGCGGTCGCGCAGACCGCCGAGGGCAGCGTGCCCGACTTCGGCCCCGGTTACCTGAACGTGGTGCGCCGACACCCGCTCGGCGTGGCCGGCCTGATCACGCCGTGGAACCACCCGCTGCTCATCACCATGAAGAAGCTCTCGGCAGCGCTCGCCGCGGGCAACTCACTGGTGATCAAACCGAGCGAGCTGGGGCCCGTCGTGCCGCGTGAGCTCGCGGTGCTGCTGGAGGAGGCGGGCGTGCCCGCCGGAGTCGTCAACGTGGTGACAGGCCTCGGCGCCACCACCGGCCGTGCGCTGTCGGAGCACCGCGGCCTGCACAAGCTCGACATCACCGGCGGCACGGAGACCGGCCGGGTGATCGCCGCGAACGCCGGCCGTGCGCTGATCCCGGTCACCGCCGAGCTGGGCGGCAAGGCGCCGGTCGTCGTCTTCCCCGACGCCGACCCGGAGCAGGCGGTGGCCGGCGCGCTATTCGCGTCGTTCATCGCCACCGGGCAGACGTGCGTGCAGGGCGCCCGGCTGCTGGTGCACCGCGACCGCTACGACGAGATCATCGCCGCGCTCGCCGAGCGGACCGGGGCGCTGCGCCTCGGCGACCCGCTCGACCCCGCGACGCAGATCGGGCCGCTCGTCTCGCGGGCACAGCGGGCCAAGGTCGCCGAGGCGGTCGACCAGGCCCGCGCCCAGGGCGCGACGGTCCTGTGCGGCGGGCGCGCGCCCGACGGTCCCGGCTGGTTCTACGAGCCGACCGTGCTCGCGGACGTCACTCCCGACTGCGACATCTGGTACGACGAGGTCTTCGGCCCGGTCGTCGTGGCCACGCCGTTCGACGACGAGGACGACGCGGTGGCCAAGGCGAACGACTCGCCGTTCGGGCTGGCCGCCTCGGTGTGGACCCGCGACGTGGCCCGCGCGCTGCGGGTCACCGAACGGCTGGACATCGGCATCGTGTGGATCAACGACCACCACCGCATCGACCCGGCCTCGCCGTGGGGCGGCACCAAGGACAGCGGCATCGGCTCGGAGAACGGCCTGGACGCCTACCGCTCGTACACCCGCGCCCAGAGCATGATCGTCAACACTGCGGACCAGCCGTTCGACTGGTTCGCCGGCACAGAGGAACTCAGGTACTCATGATCGACCTGCTCATCGAGGGCGGCACCGTGGTGACCCCCGAAGGACGGCGGCGGGCGAACGTCGCCGTCCAGGACGGCGTGATCGGCCACGTCGGCCCCGGCCGTCCGGCCGCCGCGGAGGTCGTGGACGCCTCCGGCCTGCTGGTGCTGCCCGGCGGCGTGGACACCCACGTCCACCTGATGGACCCCGGCAGCACCGAGCGCGAGGACTTCCCGACCGGCACCGCCGCCGCCGCGGCCTCGGGCGTCACCACGATCGTCGAGCACGCCCACGGCCGACCGGTGCGTACGGCGGCCGACCTGGAGGAGAAGCGACGCTACCTTGAGGGCCGGTCGTCGGTCGACTACGGGCTGGCCGCGCACGCCTGGCCGGGCGAGACCGGCGAGCTGCCCGGCCTGTGGGCGGCGGGCGTGACGTTCTTCAAGCTGTTCACTTGCACCACGCACGGCGTGCCCGGCCACGACGCGGCGGCGCTGAAGGCGCATTTGTCGGCCTCCGCGCGCGTCGGCGGGGTCAGCCTGATGCACTGCGAGGACGAGTCGCTGACCGAGCACGCCGAACGGCTGCTGCGCGAGGAGGGCCGCGACGACGGCGGCATCCTGATCGACTGGCGCAACCGCGACGCCGAGCTGGTGGCCGCCGCGGTCGCCGCGCTGCTGGTCCGCCGCGCCGGGGCGCGGGCCGTCGTCGCGCATGTCAGCCACCCCGAGGTCGCCTCGTACGTGGCCGCCGAACGGGCGCGCGGCGCGCAGCTGTCCGCCGAGTCCTGCCCGCAGTACTTCCTGCTGCGCGAGGACGAGGCCCTCAGCGAGGGCGCGCTGCGCAAGTTCACCCCGCCGGCGCGGGCCAGGACGGCGCAGGACGAGGCGCACATGTGGCGGCTGCTGCGCGAGGGCACGCTGACCCACATGTCGACCGACCACGCCCCCTCCACGCTGGAGCAGAAGCGGGCCGGTGACATCTGGAACGTGCACTTCGGCCTGCCGGGCCTGGACAGCACCATGGCCCTGCTGCTGGACGCCGCCGCCCGCGGGCACCTGGCGTACGAGGACGTGGCCGCCGTCTACGCCGAGCGGCCCGCCAGGATCTACGGGCTGTGGCCGCGCAAGGGCCGGCTGGCGGCGGGCGCGGACGCCGACCTCGTCCTGGTGGACCCGCAGGCCCGCCGTACGCTGCGCAACGAGGACGTGATCTCCAAGGCGGGCTGGACGCCGTACCACGGGCGCGAGGTCACCGGGCGGGTCGTCCGCACCTACCTGCGTGGTGCCCTCGTCGCGGAGAACGGCCGCCCCTTCGACCTGCGCTCCGGCCGCTTCCTGCCGGGCGCCGGAGCCGTTTCCTGATCATTTACCGATGCGAAGCCGTGTTCGTCCTGGTATGGCGGGGCGTCACCATGCGGGAATGGGTGATTCCACGCAGGGCGGCCGGCGGCTCTTCGCGGCGGGTCTGGCGGGGCTGGCTCTGGCGACCCTCCTGGTGGTCGCGGCGTTCGTGACGGCGCGGCTGTATCCCGAGGACCGGTACTGCGGCCACTACACCGGATGCCTGGGCCAGTTGGCGGCGGCGATGGAGCTGGTCTGGGATGCCGGGCGCTGGGTCGCGGTCGTCCTCGCCTGGCCGCTGCTGCGTTGCGTGGGGGTCCGCCCGGCTTGGCCGGTCGCCCTGCTGGCCGTGCCTGTGCTGATCGTGACGTGGTGGGTCGCGCTGGAGTCGCCGTTCGTCACCCGGCTCGCACTGCTGCTGTGCAGTGGTGTGATCGCGTACCCGGTGGCCGCGTGGCTGGCGACCCGATTCCGGCCGGGCGGGTGATCAATCCACCAGAACGACCACGTGTTCACGCCCGCGAGAGTCTTGGCGTACTCCTTGAGCGTGGAGGCGGCGCCCTGCTGGAGGGTGTCCGCGCGGAAGGGTGAAGCGTTCGGCCGTCACCCGCGACGCGTGCTCAGGGGTCGCCGGTGGGGCCGCGACGCTGAGGTGCAGCGTGTCGGCGCCGACCGCGACCACGCGCACGCCGAAGCGGTCCTCCCAGCCGCCCAGGCCGCGCCCGCCGCCGTAACCCACCAAGGGCGGCCCGTATCGCCGGTGAGCACGGCCGAGAGCGGCGGCTGCTCGGCCGGCCGTGGTCAGGCTGGGCCGGTGGGCGGGGTGGTCAGAGGGGTGGTGCCGACCGCGGCGATGAGCTCGACGGGGAACTCGCGGTCGGCCTGGCCGATCGCCAGGGCCAGCCACCTGTCCGTGCCCGGTCGCTGCCACACCAGCATCGAGCCGGCCACCATGGACAGCGCCGACATCGGCTCCGGCCCCTCACCCTCCAGGTACGGCCCCAGGTCGACGGGCCGGGGGTCGCCCCAGCGGGCCGAGAGGGCGGCGGCCAGGCCGCGGAGAGAGGTCTCGATCTCCTCGTAGGCCTCCTCGACGACGTCCAGGTCGGCGTCCCAGAAGTCCCGGCTGGCCTCCAGGACGCGCAGGTGGTGGCCCGGCCCGCTGGAGAGGTCGTCCTCGAGACGGCTCTCCTCCGGGAACGGCAGCGCCACCAGGTCGTCGACGGCGGCGAGATGATCGTGCGTGGTCACAGGCCAGGAGGCTACCGTGCGCCCGGCACTCCCATATAGCGACTTTTCCCGTTACAACCGGTCAGGTCGTGCGTTCCCAGCGCACCTCGCCGTCCTGCCACCGGTCCGTGCGACGCAGGCCGGCCGCCGCGGCGACGCCCGCCGAGGCGGCGTGGGAGGGGTGGATGTGGGCGACGACCGTGCCGATCCCCTCGTCCATGAGCCGTTCGACCAGGGCCTTGGCGGCGGCGGTGGCCAGCCCGCGCCCCTGCCACGGCGTCCCGACGACCCAGGCCACCTCGGCGGTACGATCATCGATCGTGGCCTGCACATATCCGGCCAGCCGGTCCTCCGCGCGCACCCGGATCACCCAGTTGCGCCAGCCGGGCGGCCCGGCGACCAGTCGCTCGTAGCGGGCCCGCAGCTCCGGCGCGGTGAGCGGGGCCCCGCCCGTGAACGTGTGCAGGGCGGGGTCCGACAGCACCTCGGCCATCTCGTCAGCGTGCTCAGGACGCAGGGGGACGAGGGTGAGCAGCGGGGTCTCGATGATGTCCACCCGGCCACCCTAGGACCCGCACACAAGGGGCGAACCTCCGCTCTTTGCCGGACCGGCACGCCGGGCTCAACGTGGTGATGCTCGTGACGGTTGCCCGACTATTCATTGAGTGTATAGTCGGCGCATGTCAACCGGTCATGTGCTGCTCGGCCTCCTCGTCGAGCGCCCGAAGCACGGTTACGAGCTCAAGAAGGAGCACGACCACCGTCTCGCCGGCGCCAAACCGCTGGCGTACGGGCAGGTCTATGCCACGCTGCAACGCCTGGAACGCGACGGTCTAGCGGAGGTGGCCGAGACGCAGCAGGAGGGCGGCCCCGAGCGGACCGTGTACGCGATCACCGACAGCGGCCGGGCGGAACTGGAGCGGTGGCTGAACACCGTCGAGCCGTCGGCGCCGTACGTCGCCAGCCCCTTGTTCGCCCGGGTCGCCGTAGCGGGGAAGGCCGCCGACGGCTATCTCCTGCGGCAACGCGAGGCGCACCTGGCCCGCATGCGGGAGCTGACCGCCGAGAAGGCGTCCGGCGCGCCCGCCCGGGTGCTGGCGGCCGACTACGCGCTCCAGCACCTTGACGCCGACCTGCGCTGGATCGAGACCGCGCTCGCGCGGATGAGGGAGGTCAGCAATGCTTGAGGCCAGGGGCCTGGGCAAGTCGTTCGGCCGGACCAGGGCGCTGACCGGCGTCTCCCTGGAGATCGCGGAGGGCGAGATCGTCGCCATCACGGGGCCGAGCGGCGCGGGCAAGTCGACGTTGCTGCACTGCCTGGCCGGGGTCGTCCGGCCGGAGTCCGGCGAGGTCGTCCTAGACGGCAGGCGGATCGACACACTGCCCGAGGCGGAGTTGACCAGACTGCGGCGCGAGAGCTTCGGTGTCGTCTTCCAGTTCGGTGAGCTGGTGCCCGAGCTGACCGCGGTCGAGAACGTCGCGCTGCCGCTGCTGTTCAATCGGCACGGCAGGCAGGAGGCGATGACCGTCGCGGCGGAGTGGCTAGGCCGGCTGGAGGTGTCCGATTGTGCCGACCAGCGCACCGGCGAGCTGTCCGGAGGACAGCGGCAGCGGGTGGCCGTCGCTCGGGCGCTGGTGACCGGTCCGCGCGTGGTCTTCGCCGACGAACCCACCGGAGCACTGGACACGCTCGGCGGTGAGCAGGTGATGAGCGCGCTGCTCGGCGCGGCCCGCACCAGCCACACCGCCGTCGTTCTGGTCACCCACGACAACCGGGTGGCCGCCTACGCCGACCGGGAGATCGCCTTGCGCGACGGTGCGGTGCTGGCAGGGGTGGACCGATGATCGCCGTGCTGCGGATGTTGAACAGGGGACGCTCGCGGGCCGAGCGGGTACGCGCCCGGCTGGTCGCCGCAGGCGCGGCGGTGGCGACGTTCCTGGTCTGCACGGCCGTCAGCCTGGCGGACCACCGGGACGAGGGCGGCTCGCTGACGGGGCTGGGCCTGGCCCTGCTGGCCGTGCCGGTCGCGGGCCTGGTCCATCAGGCCAACCGGCTGGCCTCGGCCACCAGGGAGCGGCGGCTGGCAGCCCTGCGGCTCGCGGGGGCGACGCCGGGTGACGTGCGGCGGCTGGGCGCCCTGGAAGGAGGCCTGCTGGCAGTGGGCGGGTCGCTGGGCGGTGGCGCGCTCTACGTGCTCACCCATCTCGCCGGGCCGCTGCCGCAGGTGCCGGTGGTCGTGGCTTTGGTGACGCTCGGCGGGGTCATGTCGGGGGCACGCGCCGGACGACACGTCGTCGCCTCGCCGCTGGGAGTGGACCGCCGTGCACGCGTGCGGGGGCCGAGTGTGCGCGACCTGCTCCTCTTCGCGGTGGGCGTCGGGCTCTTCATTCTCGGAGCCGTGATGAAGGGCCGTTTCCCGCTCGTCGGCGCGTACGGGTCCGTGGTGGCCATGGCGGCCGGGCTGGTACTGCTGCTGCTCGGCGTGACCCTGGCCGCGACCTGGCTGATCAGGGCGTACGCCCGCCGGGCCGGTCGGCGGGCCCGGTCGGCGGAGGCGCTGCTGGCCGCACGGCTGGTCGAGGCGGATCCGCGGGCGTGGGCCAGGGCCCTGTCCGTGGTGAGCCTGACGGTCTTCTTCGGCGCGGGGGCCGGGGCCCAGCAGGCCGGCGTCGGCTACTCCCAGGCCCACGCGCTGGTGGACGTCGCGCTCCTGGTGGCCCTGGTGACCTCGGCGGCCGCCCTGGTGGTGCACCAGGCGGAGGAACTCATCGACCTTCGCCGCTCGTTCGCCGCGCTGGCCGCTTCCGGAGTGCCGGAGCGGGCACTGGGCGGGGTGCTCGTGCGGCAGGCGGTCATGGCCGCGTTGCCGGTCTGCGTGGTGGCGGCCGTCTCGGGAGTCGCGGTGGTTGTCCTGACCGTTGTGGACGTCTACCAAGTTCAGTGGCTGGGTTGGGCGGTTGCCAGGGCCGTGGCCATGGCGGGCGTCGGGGTGCTCGCCGCGGTGCTCGTCGCCCTGGCGGCACGCCCTCTGTTGCGCGGCGCACTCCGTTTCGAGGTGCGGACATGACCACGATCTCGTAGGAGGTGATCGGGGGACGTGATCGGCAATGACGACGAGATCGGCGGCCGTCTAAGGTCAGTGCGCCCGGCCACGGTGGATGGCCGACGATCAGTCGCGGGTGTAGGTGAGCCCGAAGTCCACGCGCCAGGTCTCGCCGTCCTCCGACATCTCCCAGCGCGCGTCGATCGCGTCCCCCCCAGGGCTGAACGTGCCGTGGAAGCGCTGGTTGAAGCCGGGAGCGTGGCGCCAGATGCGCCACACCCCGTCGGCCAGCGTCATCTGGTACACCCGGTGGACGCCGCGCGCGTCGGCGTACATCATCGTGAACTGCTCCGAGGCGTCGTCGAGGCCGATCACGGAGGTGACCGGGAAGGGCGCGTTCTCGCGCCAGCCCGGCGGCGCGGACGGCGGGATCTCGGCGTCGGAGCGCTGGTGCAGGAACAGGCCGTCGTCCTGCCAGGAGAACTCCGTCCAGCTCGTGCCGACGCCGTCCACCTTGAGCCGCACCGTCCAGCGGCCGAGGAGGGTGTCGAGCCGGGCCAGTGCCGGGTGCCGGTCTGCCATGGTCATTTCCCCTTCGTCGCGTTTCCAGCGGAAGTGCACGAGGGTAGGCGTCACCCCGTGATCAATCAGATTCTCGATCCTACGGAGCCGGGCCGCGGCGGGGGAGGGGATACGTTCATCTTCTTTGTGGCAGCGACCCGTACCCTTGGTGGCGGTTCAATATCTTCATAGTTGGATCTAGCAGTATTTGTCGCTAGTCAAGCGGATTGCCGTAGCGCCTGCCAGGCCCTATTGTCGCGATCCGTGAAACTTATCCTGATTGCAGCTTTAGCCGGCGTTCTTGCCGCGCCTTTAGGCGGCACTGCTTCCGCAGAAATTACGACATACCCCGTCAAAGATCAAAAGCTCACCGCCAGCCCGCTCTACGAGACCGGCCCGCTGCCGTCCACCACGTGCGCGGAGAAGCCGGTCAAGCGCAACGACCGCAAGAAGGCCCGCGCCTACTTCGACGCGGTCATCGACTGCCTGGAGACGACCTGGGAGCAGCACCTCACCGCCGCCGGCCTGCCGTACGAGAAGGTGAAGGTACGGCACATGACCCGGATTCCGAAGAAGTACTGCGGCATGGACATAGGAAAGGAGGATTCGCAGGCCTGGTATTGCTCCGACAACGGCACCATCGCCGTCCAGATGGGGCGCGAGTGGCTCAGCGAACCCGATGACCTGTGGCTGATCGACATGGCCTCCTACGTGTACGCCTATCACGTGCAGGAACTCGTCGAAATCGGCCCCGCCTTCGAGAAATTGCCCTACGGCAAGAAGGCCGAGCTGCAGGAGCAGATCCGCCGCAGCACCCTGCAGGCCAACTGCCTGGCCGCCGCCTTCATCAAGAGCGTGTGGCCGCTGGAGGGCAGGACCGCGAAGGACTGGAACCACCTCGTGGACCTCCTCGACAGCGTGGGCGAGAAGGAGTCGTACGGCAAGCCGGCCACCATCCGTCACTGGGTGAAGCGCGGATTCTCCACGGCCGATCCCGGGTCGTGCAACACCTGGAGCGTCCCGCACACCAAGGTGGCGTGACGTCATGCGCGCGCTGCTCGCCTGCCTGCTGGCCGCGTTGACGCTGGTCGCCTGTGGCGACGACTCCCCGTACAACCCGGAGCTGCGGGCCGAACTGCTGCGGATGTTCAAGGCGGACCAGGAGATCCGCACGCTGGAGGCGTCCCAGGAGGACTGGGACCGCGTGGAGAAGACCAACACCGAGCGCATGCGTCAGATCCTCGACGAGCACGGCTGGCCGGGGTACGCCATGGTCGGCAAGGACGGGGCGCAGGCCGCCTGGGCGCTCGTCCAGCACGCCGACCGCGACCTCGACCTGCAGCGCCGCGGCCTGGAGCTGATGCGGCAGGCGGTGGAGAAGGGCGACGCCGACCGGTCGGAGCTGGCGTACCTGGTCGACCGGGTGCGGGTGGCGGAGCGAAAGCCGCAGGTGTACGGCACGCAGTGGGAGACCACGCCCGAGGGCGAGTGGCGCCCGCGCACGCAGATCGAGAACGAGGCGCAGGTGGACCAGCGGCGCGCGGACATGGGCCTCGAACCGCTGGCCGACTACCTGGAGGAGCTCAAGCCGCTGGAGTGACAGCGCTATATTCAAGCGCTGTTACATTTGAGAGGAGCCTCCTTTGCGTCCCCCTGTCGAACCTTATGACCACGGCATGCTCGACGTCGGCGACGGCAACCTCGTCTACTGGGAGGTCTGCGGCAACCCCGACGGCAAACCCGTGGCGATCGTCCACGGAGGCCCCGGGTCAGGCTGCTCGATCAACGCGCGCCGCACGTTCGACCCAGAACGTTTCCGCACCGTCCTGTTCGACCAGCGCAACTGCGGGCGCAGCCGCCCGCACGCCGCCGACCCGGCGACCGACCTCAGCGCCAACACCACCCACCACCTGGTCGCCGACATGGAGCTGCTGCGTGAGCACCTCGGCATCGACAAGTGGCTGCTGTACGGCGGGTCGTGGGGCTCGACGCTGATCCTGGCCTACGCCGAGACCCATCCGGAACGGGTGTCGGAGATCATCATTCCGGCGGTCACGATGACCCGCCGCTCCGAGATCGACTGGCTCTACCGCGGCGTCGGGCGGTTCTTCCCCGAGGCGTGGGACCGCTTCCGCCGCGGCGTGCCCGAGGCCGACCGCGACGGCGACCTGCTGAAGGCGTACGCGCGGCTGCTGTCCGACCCCGATCCGAAGGTGCGCGAGAAAGCCGCCGTCGACTGGGTGACCTGGGAGGACGCGGTCATCTCCCTGGAGGTCAACGGCAAGCCGAACGCCTACAGCGACCGGCCCGCCGACGGCGTCATGGCGCTGACCCGGATCTGCTCCCACTACTTCTCCAACGCCGCCTGGCTGGAGGAGGGCGTGCTGCTGCGCGACGCCGGCAGGCTGGCCGGCATCCCGGGCGTGCTGATCCACGGCCGCCAGGACATGGGCGGCCCGGTGCAGACCGCCTGGGAGCTGGCCCAGGCGTGGCCGGACGCCGAGCTGGTCGTCGTGGAGGACTCGGGACACACCGGCAGCGAGGCGTTCAAGAAGGCGATCTTCTCGGCCATCGACCGCTTCGCGGACCGCTGAGGGACGAACCCGCGGCTCGTCGGGGGTTTGGACGGTGCCCCTGGCGACCATCGCCTCGCCGTCGGTCGATTCCGGTACGGGAGAGCCGCGGGTTCGCGTGGCCGGCAGGCGGACAGGGTGCGCCGAGGCGCCCGGGACGCCATCACCACGCCTTGTCCGCTCGCTGACCTGCGCCAACCGTAGCCGTGGCGTCCGAGCGGCCACCACCCATTTACCGTCGGGGACGGTCAGGAACCGCCGGGCAGGAGGCGGGCGGCCAGGAGCGCGGCGAAGACGAGCAACGCGAGCCCGCAGGCCGCCTCCAGCACCCGTACGGCCGGCGTCGGCAACGCCCGGCGCAGCAGTGCGATGAGCCCGGCCGCGACGAAACACCAGGCCAGCGACGACGTCATGAACCCGGCGAAGAAGACGGCCAGGCTCGCCGGCCCCACGTCCTCCCCGAGCACGGCGCTGACCGCCCCGGCCGCGCCCGACCAGTAGACGACGTTCCAGGGGTTGCCCAGCGACATGGCGGCTCCCACGGCGAGGGCGCCCCCGTTCGCGGGTGCGTCCGTGCTCGATGGGACGGTCCTGGGGGAGACGGCGTCGCGGAGGGCGGTCAGGCCGAGCCAGGCGAGCAGGAGGCAGCCGCCGGCCGTCAGGGGCACGCGGAGGACCGGGACGGTGAACAGCGCCCCGACGCCCGCCAGCCCGAGCAGCGCCCACACGGCGTCGCCCGCCAGCGACCCCACCTGCACCGCGAACGCCGGGCCGAACCCACCCCGCACGCCCCTGCGCAACGACTCGCTGAACACCGCGCCCGGCGCCGCGTTGAACAGCAGCCCGATCCAGAGGGCCAGCACGAAGATCTCCGACATGGCGTCCACTCTGCCCGCCGGGCGGGGGAGGCGAGGCCGAGCAGCCGCCGCAGCAATCACCGTCAGCCGCTCCTCGACCAGCGCCACCGGGGGGAACCCGCCGGACGCCGGGGGACGACGGCGAGCTGGGTGCCGTCGACGTCCTGGGCCCGCATGCCGACCACCCTAGAGCCTCGCTATCTTGGAATGAACATTCCAAGATAGCGAGGGCAGCGTTGCCGGACGTCAAGCACTTCGATCCCGACGCGGTGCTGGAGCAGGTCGAGCGCCTGTTCTGGCGGCGCGGCGCGGCCACCACCGGCATCGCCGAGGTCGTCGCCGCCACCGGGTTGAGCCGTTCCAGCCTGTACGCCACCTACGGCGGTAAGCAGGACCTCTATGTCAAAGCCCTGCGCCGCTACGTCGAGCGGCGTTCCGAGCCGATGTTCCGCACCCTGACGGACGACGGTCGCGGCCTGCCCGCCATCGCCGCGTTCTTCGACGCCCTGATCGAGGCCAGGTGCACGGGGGAGTACGCCCGCTGGGGCTGCATGGCCGCCAACGCCCACGCCGAGCCCGCCGACCCGCAGGTGCGCGACCTGCTCGACCGCCACCACGGCATGCTCCGCGCCGCCCTGCGCGCCGCCCTGGAGACGGCCGGCGACCGCCTCCGCCCCGGCCTCGACCTCGACGCCACCGCCGAGTCGCTCACCCTGCTCGCCTACGGCGTGAACGTCCGCTCCCGCGCCGGCGCCGACGCCACCGCCCTGCGCCGCGGCGTCACGGCCGCACTCGACGCCCTCCGCTTCACCGCACCCTGAGGAGACGACCATGGACACCAGACCACACGTCGTGATCTTCGACGTGAACGAGACGCTCACCGACATGGAGCCGCTGCGCGCCACGTTCGAGCAGGCCGGCCTGCCCGCCGGCCGGCTGGACACCTGGTTCGCCGGCGTGCTGCGCGACGGCATCGCCCTGACCGCGGCAGGCGGCTACGCCGACTTCGCCCGGGTCGCGAAGGACGTCCTCAAAGGCATGGGCCTGCAGGACAAGGAGGCCGAGCACATCCTCGGCGCGTTCACGGAGCTGCGGGTGCACCCCGACATCCCCGACGGCATGCGCATGTTGCGCGCCGCCGGGATCCGCCTGTTCACCATGACGAACGGCGCCGCCGCCATGACCCAGGGCATCCTGCGCCGCGAGGGCCTGCTCGACCTGGTCGAGGCCACGCTCGACGTGAGCGGTCCGCGCGTGTGGAAGCCCGCCAGGGCGGCCTACGAGTACGCCGTCGCGCGGGCCGGCGTGCGCCCGGAGCAGGCGGCCCTGGTCGCGGTGCACCCGTGGGACATCGACGGCGCCCAGCGCGCGGGCCTGATCGGGGCGTACCTGGACCGGCGCGGCACGGCGTACCCCGAGGTGATGAGCACCCCGCACGTCACGGCGCCCGACCTCAGGGAACTCGCGCGCCGCTGGAGCTGACGCCGGCCAGGAACTCCAGCACCAGCGGGCTCGCCACCTCGCGGAACTCCTCGAAGTACGCGTGCCTGGCCCCGTCGATCATCCGCAGCGAGGCGCCGGGGATGCGCTCGGCCAGCAGCGGGGCGTTCGCCGCGGGGTTGAAGACGTCGTCGGTGCCGTGGACGACCAGCGTGGGCGCGGTGACGGCGGGCAGCGCGTCCCAGCTGTCGTGGCCCGCGCTCGCGGCCAGGTGACGGCGGCGGGCGTAGGCGGGCATCCGCGGGTCGCCCACCGTGTGGTAGGGCCCCGGATGCGCGGCCAGCCACGCCGGGGTGTACATCAGCTCCAGCAGCGCCCGCGTCGCCGCCGCCCGGTCCGGCTGGGCCAGCGACCGGCGCACCTCGTTGCTCCGCTCGAACCCGTGGGCGCCGCCCGGCGAGCTGCACCCGAGCACCAGCGCGCCGACCCGGCCGGCCTGGTCGGCCGCCAGCCACTGGGCCACCCGCCCGCCCATCGACGTGCCGTACACGTGGGCCCGCCGCACCCCCAGCTCGTCCAGCACCGCCACCACGTCGTCGGCGAACCCGCGCGTCGTGTACGGCTCGTCCGGCTTGTCGCTGTCGCCCGTGCCGCGATAGTCGAAGGTGATGGTCTGGTACGCCCCCTCGAAGTCCGCGCGTACCGGGTCCCACCAGTGGTGGTCGTTGGCCTGCCCCTGCAGCAGCACGAGCGGCGGCCCGTCGCCGCGGACCTGGTAGGACAGCTTCACTCCGTCGGAGGCGGTCGCGTATGGCACGTCTTCGATGGTGCCCCATCTCGCGGAGTGTGTGAGACGGTGTCCGGTAGGCGGCCCCGGCTCCGACGTCCCCGGCGAAGACACACCCGAGGAAAGGTCGACACCGTGAAGTACATGATCCTCTCGTACGGCTCCCAGCACGACTACGACGCCCTGTCCGGCAAGGACGCCGAAGGCCAGGCCGGTTGGGCGTCCGAGGACGTGGCGGCCATGCACCAGTTCATGGTGCGGTTCAACAAGGAGCTGGAGGAGTCGGGCGAGCTGGTCGAGACACGCGGGCTGGCCGCTCCCGTGCACACCAGGAGGGTCGGCGCCCGCGACGGGCAGCCGTTCGTCACCGACGGGCCGTACGCCGAGACACAGGAGGTCCTGGCCGGCTACTGGATCGTCGAGTGCGAGAGTTTCGACCGCGCCACCGAGATCGCCGGCCGCCTCGGCGAGTGCCCGCACCCGCCCGGCGTCTACGGCGACGCCTATGCCGACATCAGGCCCGTCGTCGAGTCCAGCCAGGACCTCGGGTTCTGAGCGCCGTGCCCCCGTCCGTGCCCCCGTCCGTGCCGGAGGACCTGCTGCGCGAGCTGGCGCCGCAGGCCCTCGGCGCGGTCGTGCGCCGCTACGGACACTTCGCCCTCGCCGAGGACGCCGTCCAGGAGGCGCTGCTCGCCGCCGCCACCCAGTGGCCGAAGGAGGGCGTGCCGGCCGACCCGCGCGCCTGGCTGATCACCGTCGCCGCGCGGCGGCTGACCGACCTGCTCCGCAGTGAGCAGGCGCGCCGCCGCCGCGAAGAGGTCGTCGCCGGCTGGACGCCGGACCCGTGGGCGCCCGCGGCCGACCGCACGCCCGCCGACTCCGACGACACGCTCATCCTGCTGTTCCTGTGCTGCCACCCGTCGCTGTCGCCGGCCTCGCAGATCGCGCTCACGCTGCGCGCGGTCGGCGGCCTGACCACGGCGGAGATCGCCCGCGCGTTCCTGGTGCCCGAGGCCACCATGACGCGCCGCATCACCCGGGCCAAGCAGCGCGTCAAGGACAGCGGGGTGCCGTTCCGGCTGCCCCACGGCCCAGAGCGCGAGCGGCGGCTGGGCGCCGTGCTGCACGTGCTCTACCTGATCTTCAACGAGGGGTACGCCAGCACGTCCGGCCCGAGCCTGCACCGCGCGGAGCTGACGGCCGAGGCGATCCGGCTGACGCGTATCGTGCACCGGCTGCTGCCCGACGACCCCGAGGTGGCGGGCCTGCTGGCGCTCATGCTGCTCACCGACGCCCGCCGCCCGGCGCGCACGGGGCCCGACGGCGCGCTCGTCCCCATGGCCGAGCAGGACAGGAGCCGGTGGAACGCCGCCTTCGTCGCCGAGGGCGTCGAGCTCGTCACCGCCGCGCTGTCGCGGGGCCGGCCGGGCCCGTACCAGCTGCAGGCGGCCATCGCGGCGCTGCACGACGAGGCTCCGACCGCCGAGGAGACCGACTGGCCGCAGATCACGGCGCTGTACGAGCGGCTGATGGACATGTCCGACAACCCGGTGGTCGCGCTGAACCACGCCGTCGCCGTCGCCATGTCCCGAGGCCCGGCGGCCGGGCTCGCCCGGCTGGAACGCCTCCGGCACGACACCCGCATCGCCGACGACCACCGCCTGCACGCCGTACGCGCCCACCTGCTGGAGAGGTCCGGCGACCACGCGGCCGCCCGGGAGGCGTACGAGGAGGCGGTCCGCCGCGCCATGACCCTGCCCCAGCAGCGCTACCTCCGCGCCAGGGCAATGCGATTGACGGAGTGAGTACTCACTCCATAACACGGAGAGAGCTCCGGATGCCAGGAGGGCGGCCGTCAACGACCGTGAGGCGTCGATGGCCGCCACCCGTGAGGTCCTGGCCGGCCTGTTCGAGCCCGAACGCGACACCCTCCGGCTCGCCCCCGACCGCCTCGCCGAGGCCTTCCAGTTCCTCACCATGGCCGCCGGCCGAGGCCCCACCCCCCTCACCCCCGCCGAACTGGTCGACCTCTTCCTGCACGGCGCCATCGAGACCTCATGAGCCCGCACCGCCCGGCGACACGCGGAAAATAATCCGGGCGGGCGGGGAATGACTCCCGGGCGGGTGTGGTTACATACATCGTGGCCGGTGTGTCCAGTGTCCCCGGGCCTCACCTATTGCCTTCGCGGAATACCGTTCGGCTGGAGCCGCGTTGTGCCTTTCGCCGAGAGGCGACCTGCACACCGGTACGCACGTGTGGAACGCCCGCCCTCCCACCAGAGGGCGGGCGTTCTGCGTTCACACCTTCCCGTAGTACGGGTCCGTGATTCCTCCGGGCGAGGCCAGTGCCTCGGTGTCGAGCCCGGTGAGCCGGCCCCCCGCCTGGTAGGCGCTGTCCAGGAACTCCAGCACCGCCCCCACGGGGTCGTCCATGGCCCGGACGTCGTCGTAACGCAGGACGGCCAGGTGGCTGCCCCTGGCCGGGATCCACTCGGCTTCGGCCGGCCGCAGCGGCTCGCGTTCCAGGCCCTCCGGCTCCGGCGCGGTGTAGGAGTAGAACGCCGGCCACGGCCGTTCCCTGTCGCCGAACCAGAAGCCCGAGCTGATCACCTCCCAGCTGTACGCCTCCCGCGTGACCGGGTCGGCGTCCGGTGAGACCTTCACCACGCGCCCGGTGAACCGCGTGACGGCGATGTCGAAGGTGTGCCAGTAGTGGTGCACCGGGCTGGTCTTGCCGGCGAAGTCGGCGGCGAACCGGTCGAGCAGCTGCACCACCTGCGACAGGACCCGCCAGTACCGGTTGATCAGCATCGGGTCGTAGCGCGCGTGCAGGGTGTCCTCGGGGAACGGCGTGTCGTCGTCCAGGTCGAACGGCACGGCCCAGATCTCCGGCCGGATCCCCAGACCGGCCAGCGTCTCGAACAGCCGGTCGTGGAACGACGCGACCGACCGGCCGATCAGGCTGAACTCCGCGCTGCGCCCGTCGAGCACGTCGACCACCAGGCGGTGGCGGATGAGGTCGAAGTCGATGCAGAACAGCGGCTGCTCGTCCAGCCCGCCCATCGGACGGGTGGTGAGCCCCCGTCCCGTCGGGTGGAACGGGACCTGCCACCAGTGGTTACGCCGGTTGCTGGACGAGAGACGGATCTTCCCCACGATCTGCGCGAATCTGTGGAAGGTCTCCTTCGCCTCCGTCCACTCCGCGAGCGGCATGGCCGGGAACAGCTCCATGATCGGCCCCCTCCGACGTAGAGCATTTCACCGCAATCGTAACTACCCGCAGTATTCACTTAGATCCCCGGGGTCGTGGGCCCCTGATGCGGCTACACTCCTTGACTTGAAGTGCGGTTCAAGTCAAGGAGCCCAGTGGACGACACGTTGATCGACATCGGCGAGGTGGCCAGGCGCAGCGGCCTGGCCGCGTCCGCGCTGCGGTTCTACGAGCGCAAGGGCCTCATCCAGGCCGAGGGCCGCAACGGGCTGCGCCGCGCCTACCGCCCCCAGACGCTGGAGCGCCTGGACCTGATCTCCTGCGCCCGCGACGCCGGCTTCACCCTGTCCGAGATCGCCGAGCTCCTGCGCGCCCGGCCGTCCGACACCGAGCTGCGCGCCCGCCTGGCCGGCAAGGAACGCGAGGTGGCCGAGCGGGTCGACCAGCTCACCCGCCTGCGCGACAGCCTGCGCCACGCCGCCGTCTGCGAGCACGACCCGCTGGTCGAGTGCCCGGAGTTCAAACACGCCGTACGCCGCGTGCCCGTCACGCGGAGCTGACGTACTTGCGCGGGCGCAGGGCGTGGGCGCGCAGCGCCGCCAGGGCCGCGAGCTGCCCCGGCCGGTCCATCCGCACCGCCAGCTCGTCGCCGAACGCCAGCCCCAGCGCCGTGAGCTGGGTGACCAGGTCGTCCACCGGCCGGGCCACGTCGTCGAGGCCGGTCGCCGGATGCCAGCCCTCGCCGCCCACCACCTCGGCCACCCGCTCGCGCAGCTGGGCGGGCGACATGAGCGTGCCGTCGGCCAGCAGCATCAGCGCGGCCTCCCTGGCCGCCACCTCGAACTCGTGCTCACCCCTGGCCAGCAGCAGCCGGGTGACCGCCGACCACATGGCCTCCTTCGAGCGCAGCAGCCGCATGCCGTAGTCGGTGATGGCCAGCCGGGCGCCGTCGCGGCGGATCGCGCCCAGCTCGCGTTCGGCCAGGTCACGCAGCCGCAGCGCCTCCGGCGAGAGTGCGAGACGCATGGGCAGCGTCTCGCCCGAGGCGGCCACGGACAGCAGCCGGTGCAGCGTGGGCAGCGGCTGCGCCGGCACGGGCGCGTGCAGCCGCACCTCGAACGGCTGCGCCAGCTCCCGCCGCGCCGGGCCGCGCCCCAGCACCCAGCGGTTGAGCCGCTCGCCGTGCACCCGGTTGAGCCAGCTGTCGCCGCCCAGCTCGGCGCGCGGCTCGGTGAGCCAGCGGCGGGTCAGCGTGGCGCGTTCGATCGTCTCGCCGGCCACGATGGCCAGCTCGAGCGCGGCGGAGCAGGCCAGGTGGGCGCCCAGCTCCTCCGGGCCCATGATCATGCTCCACTGCAGCTCCGGCACGTCGGGCGGGAGCACGCCGGTGGCCTCCAGCGCCTGCTGGTAGGCGCTGGTGCCGGCCTCCTCGCCCTCCTGCTGGTAGGTGCGCAGGATCTGCATGGTGGTCGGGGAGTCGCACAGGGCGGCGTACCGCTCCATGCCACCGAGCTGGAGCAGCCGGCCGAGGGAGCGTGCCAGCCGCTCGTGGTTGAGCGGGCCCACCTTGATCGGCAGGGTGTACCAGAGGAACTCGCAGACGTCGAGCTGGGTCACCGTCTCCAGCGGTTCCCCGCCCGTCAGCCATTCCACAGCGGTCCTGGCCTCTTCGGCCATGTCCGGTTGAGAGCGCTCCAACTCGGCGAGCAGGGCGGTGACATCCGGTGCACTCATGCCTCGAAGTTTGCCGTATCGACCCCGGGCCTGACGATGACCGAATCTAGTGCGAATCGGGTCTTGCACAGCTATTACTCCGAGAAGCGGTTAATGATCGGACTGCGGGACGGTCAGATCCATTGTTTCTCGAAGAGCATGCGGGCCTTCCACTCGGTGTAGGGGAGGAGTTCGCCCGACAGGATCGGGTGCAGCCACCAGAAGTTGATCAGCGCGAGCAACGCGAAGGCGCCCACGGCGGCGGCCCCGATCGTCCGCCGCACCGGCACCGTACCGGCCGCCGTGCCGACCGACGGCCCGATCAGCAACCCGGCGCACAACGTGATCGCCAGCACCATGAACGGCACCATCGGGATCGCGTAGAACAGGAACATCGTGCGGTTGTCGGCGATGGCGAAGTAGAACCACGGCAGCCACCCCATCGCGTACGCCAGCAGCACGGCCCCGGCCCGCCAGTCGCGCGAGGAGAAGTACCACACGATCAGCGCCACCAGCGCGGCCACCGCGCCGAACCAGATCACCGGCGTGCCCACCCCGAGCACCGCCTCGGAGCAGTCCTTGACGCCGCAGGCGTTCTGCCTGCCCTCGTAGTAGAAGGCCACCGGGCGCAGCAGCAGCGGCCACTGCCACGGCTCGGACATGTACGGGTGGGAGGTCACCAGGTCGCTGTGGAAGGTGAAGACCTGCCACTGGTAGTGGATCCACGACCGCATCGAGTCGAACAGGAAGAACAGCGGGTTGTCGGCGGAGGTGGCGCGATCCCAGTTGCGCCCGTAGCCGGTGGCGTTGGCGAACCAGCCTGCCCAGGTGGCCATGTACGCCACGAACGGCACCACCGCGAACGCCACCAGCCCCTGAGGCACGTCCTTGTTGAACGCCCCCACGTACGGCTGGCGCAGCCCCACGGCACGGCGGGCGCCGAAGTCCCACATCAGCGACATGATCGCGAACGCGACCGCGAACGCCAGCCCCGACCACTTGACCGACATCGCGAACGCCAGGCACACCCCGGCCCCGATCCGCCACCACCGGATGCCCAGCCCCGGGCCCTGTGGTGAGGCGGGCGAGCTCTCGTACCACGCGGCCAGCTTCTCGCGCGCCCGGTCGCGGTCGACCACCAGGCAGGCGAACGCGGCCAGCACCCAGAACATCAGGAAGATGTCGAGCAGCGCCGTGCGGGAGAGCACGTAGTGGAGGCCGTCGAGGGCCAGCAGCAGACCGGCGAAGCAGCCGAGCAGCGTCGAGCGGGTCATCCGGCGGGCGACCCTGGCCAGGATGAGGATCGACAGCGTGCCGATCACCGCCGCGGCGACGCGCCAGCCGAACGGGTTGAGCCCGAACAACCACTCGCCCGCGCCGATCATCCACTTGCCGAGCGGCGGGTGCACGACGTAGGAGGCGCACTTGTCGAGGGCGTCGGGTGCGCACGACTGCCAGATGTCGGTCCTGCCGGCGATGATCGCCTTGTCGGCGTCCTTGACCGTGACCCGCTCGACCCCCCAGTTGATCAGGGAGTAGGCGTCCTTCATGTAGTACGTCTCGTCGAAGACCACGGCCTTGGGATGGCCGAGCTGGACGAACCGCAGAATCCCGCCGAACAACGTCACGAGCAGCGGCCCCACCCATCCCCACATCACGCTGCCGCGCATGGGGGGCACCATCCGATCGCGTACGGACCGGGCCTGAGGACGGCCCTCGCCGTCGCCCGGGCTCTCGTATGCCTGGTACGAAGAGTCGGTCACCGCCACTTGGCCATCGTACGGGCCCCAGAGTGGTGGTTACCCAAGAAACACGGTCCAATCGGGATGCCCTGCCACAATGGTCGGGTGACTGGGAACGGCAGGTTGGTGCTGGCAGGAGCCCCCATAGGCCAGGCGGGCGACGTCTCGCCGCGACTACGGGAGGTGCTGGCGGGCGCCGACGTCGTGGCCGCCGAGGACACCCGCCGGCTGCGCAGGCTCGCCGCCGACCTGGGCGTCGAGATCACCGGCCGGGTGGTCTCGTACTACGACCAGAACGAAGCCGCCCGCGCCCAGGAGCTCGTCGAGATCCTCAAGGAGGGCCGCACGGTCGTGGTGATCACCGACGCGGGCATGCCGGGCGTCTCCGACCCCGGCTACCGCCTGACGCACCTCGCGATCGAGGCCGGCGTCACGGTCACCGCGCTGCCGGGGCCGAGCGCCGTCACGACGGCGCTGGCCGTGTCGGGGCTGGCCAGCGACCGGTTCTGCTTCGAGGGCTTCCCGCCGCGCAAGACGGGCGACCGGGCCCGCCGCCTGGCCGGTCTCGCGCGGGAGGAGCGGACGATGGTCTTCTTCGAGGCGCCGCACCGGCTGGCCGACTCGCTGGCGGCGATGGCCGAGGCGTTCGGCCCCGACCGGCCGGCCGCGGTGTGCCGCGAGCTGACCAAGACGTACGAGGAGGTCCGCCGGGGCGGGCTCGGCGAGCTGGCCGAATGGGCGGCCGGGGGCGTCAAGGGCGAGATCACGATCGTGGTGGCCGGCTACGTGGCGGGCGCCGCCGAGCACGACCCCGACGCGCTGGTCGCGGAGGTCGACCGCAGAGTGGCCGAGGGCGAACAGCGTAAGCTCGCCATCGCCGACGTGGCCAAGGACGCCGGCATCCCCAAACGGGAGCTGTACGACCTGGTTCACAGGAGATCCACCACGCCATAGGGTGCGCATCGTGGGCAACCGGGCGGATTCGGCGCGGCGGCTGGTCCCGCCCCTGCCGGGTTCGCCGCTGCTGGGCTGGGCCGGGCCGCTGCTGGTCGCGCTCTTCGGCGGCGTCCTGAGGTTCGTCCGGCTCGGTGAGCCCAGGGCCGTGGTGTTCGACGAGACGTACTACATGAAGGACGCGTACTCGCTGCTGGTCCACGGCGTCGAGCGGGCCATGCTGGGTGACGCCGACGACCCCGTGGCCGACCGGCGCATCCTCGCCGGGAACCTCGACGTCTTCCGTGAGTGCGCCCAGCAGAGCGACTGCGCCTCCTTCGTCGCCCATCCGCCGCTCGGCAAGTGGATGATCGCGGCGGGAGAGTGGCTGTTCGGGATGACCCCGTTCGGCTGGCGTTTCGCCGCGGCGCTGGCCGGCACGCTGTCGATCCTCGTCATGGCCAGGGTGGCGCGGCGGATGACCCGCTCCACGCTGCTCGGCTGCCTGGCCGGGCTGCTGCTGGCCCTCGACGGCCTGCACCTCGTGCTGTCGCGTACGGCGCTGCTCGACATCTTCCTGATGTTCTGGGTGCTGGCCGGGTTCGCCTGCCTGGTGGCCGACCGCGACTGGGCGCGCGGCCGGCTGGCCGCCCGGTACGACGGCTCGCCCGTCACCGAGCGGGGCCCGCGGCTCGGGTCACGGCCGTGGCGGCTGGCCGCCGGGGCCTGCCTGGGGGCCGCGTGCGCGGTCAAGTGGTCGGGCATCTTCTTCCTGCTGGCGTTCGCCGTCCTGAGCGTGATGTGGGACATGGGCGCCCGGCGGGCGCTGGGGCTGCGGCGGCCGTACCGGAGGGCTTGGGCGTACGACGTGCCCGGCGCGGCGGGGGCGCTGGCGCTGGTGCCCGCGGCGAGCTATCTGACGTCGTGGACCGGCTGGTTCGCCACCGCCGGCGGCTGGGGGCGCGACTGGGAGCGTGCCACGTCGTCAGGGCCGGCGTTCTTCGTGTTCGACTCGCTGCGGTCGTGGATGCGCTACCACGTCGACGTGCTCGGCTACCACAGCGGCCTGGCGGAGTACCACCCGTACATGTCGGAGCCGTGGCAGTGGCCGCTGCTGTTACGGCCGGTCTCCTTCCACTTCCCCTCCGACCTGCCGCCGTCGGCCTGCGGCGCCGACAAGTGCGCACAGGCCGTGCTCGGCGTCGGCACCCCCGCCCTCTGGTACGGCTCCCTGCTCGCGATCGTCGCCCTCGTCGCCTGGTACGCGGCCACCCGCGACTGGCGGGCCGGAGCCGTGCTGCTCGCGTTCGCGGCCGGCTGGCTGCCGTGGTTCTACTACGCCGTCGCCGACAACCGCACGATGTACCTCTTCTACATGATCCCCGTCGTGCCGTTCATGGTGCTGGCGGTCGTGCTCGCGGCCGGGCTCCTGCTCGGCAGGGCGGACGCGCCGCCCGACCGGCGGGCGTTCGGCGCGGCCGCTGTAGGGGCGTTCGCGCTGGTCGTGCTGGTGAACTTCGGGTGGCTCCATCCCGTGCTGACCGCCGAGACCATCACGCGCGCACAGTGGTCGACTCGGATGCTTTTCTCCTCCTGGGTGACCTCCGCCCCCAGGTGACGCCCCGGCGCAGCGTGATCGCCGCCGCGATGCAGGCCAGCGGCACGGCCGGCAGCACGTAGCGGTAGTCGAACTCCGCCGTCGCCGCCGGGGCCAGCAGCAGCCCGACCGAGCCCAGCCAGGGCAGCACCACCGGCCCGCCGAACGTCCGCCAGCGCACCACCACGCCGTACAGGCCGATCAGCAGGATGCCGCCGAGCATGATGCCGCGCAGGTAGAAGACCTTCTGGTAGCCGGCCATGATGTCGGCCCACGGATGCACGATGCGCGTCTCCGGCGGGCCCTGCTCGTAGGCGAACGCGTCGGTGTCGGTGCGGCCGCCCGCGTACGACGACCACTTCGGCAGCCGCTTGGGCTGGCCGGTCTCGTCGATCTGGACGTACGGCTTGAACTCGTACATGTTGTACGTCGACTCGTCCGGGAACCGCGGCCGCGACCAGTGGAACGAGCGCAGGAAGTCGCGCGCCACCACCTGCAGGTAGTCGCCGGGCTGCGACAGGATCGCCCGCGTGGCGAACGCGCTGGCCGCCTCGTTGGTGATCTCGCTCCACTTCTTGTTCGTGCCCCACCGGTGCAGCACCTCGCCGGTGCCGGTGCCGTCGCCGTTGCCCTGACCCCACAGGTACCACTGGGCGTAGTCTTTGCGCTGGTCGACGGGGTCGTTGATGCACAGCAGAAGGAGCTCGACCTCGCGGTACTTGTCGATGTCCATCTTGTTGCAGTCGGCGAAGATGGCCGTGCGCATGTACAGGATGAGGCCGTCGCTGTTGGTCATCGCGAACTTGCCGTACGCCGAGGCGAACCACCCCATGTAGGCCAGCACCGGGATCGCGCAGGCGGTCAGGACCGCCGTGACCGGCCGCCAGCCGGCCCGCTTGACCAGCAGGTAGAGCACCACGAGCGCGAGGATCGGCAGGCCGATCGAGCGCGTCAGCCAGGTCAGCGCCAGCAGCAGGCCGATGACCGCGCCCGCCTTCCACGTCAGCCGCCGTTTCCACAGCACCAGCGAGATGACGCCCACCACGAGCAGCATGAACAGTGTGTCGGACATCACCAGCTGCTCCAGCTGGATCTGGTAGGCGTCGAACAGCACCGGCGCCGCCGCCAGCGTGGCGCCCCACTTGGGCAGCCGGAACTTGATGCGCAGCAGGGCGTAGATGAGCGCCGCCGTGGCCAGCCCCATCAGATGCTGGGTGAAGACCACCAGGGTGAAACTGTGGAAGGGCTGGAGCAGCATCAGCCAGAAGCTGTAGCCGTCGGGCCTGATCGGGTGGGGTCTCGGGTGCAGCGCCACCGAGACGTACTCGTAGGAGTCGTTGAACCACATGGCGGGGCCGTAGCCCAGCATGGTCACGAGCCGCAGCACGGCGCCCACGCCGAAGGCCGCGGCGAACACCCGATGCCTGCGCAGAAGGGCCAGCAGACGAGCCGCCCAGCCAGGAGCGGAGGGGTCCACAGGGGTAATCTCCGCGACGCTCACCATGCTGTAAAGAATGCCAGTCGTTTCCAGGTCCGTGCCCGAGCATGGTCGCGTTCGGGGCATCATGGTCTTCTGGAAGAGCCTTAACTGAAGGGTAGACACGTGGAACTGACGGTGGTCATGCCCTGCCTCAACGAGGCGGAGACCGTGGAAGTCTGTGTGCGCAAGGCATTGGCGTGCATGGAGGAGCACGGCATCGAGGGCGAGGTGCTGATCGCCGACAACGGCAGCACGGACGGCTCGCAGCAGCTGGCCCGTGACGCCGGCGCCCGCGTGGTCCACGTCGCCGAGAAGGGTTACGGCAACGCGCTCATGGGCGGCATCAGGGCCGCCCGCGGCAAGTTCGTCATCATGGGCGACGCCGACGACTCCTACGACTTCACCGCCCTGCTGCCGTTCGTCGAGCAGTTGCGCGACGGCGCCGACCTGGTGATGGGCAACCGTTTCAAGGGCGGGATCGCGCCGGGCGCCATGCCCCCGCTCCACCGCTACCTCGGCAACCCGGTGCTGTCGTTCGTCGGCAGGTTGTTCTTCCCGTCGGCGATCGGTGACTTCCACTGCGGCCTGCGGGGTTTCCGGCGCGAGGCGATCCTGCGGCTGCAGCTGCAGACCGGCGGCATGGAGTTCGCCTCCGAGATGGTGGTGCGCTCGACGCTCGCGGGGCTCGACGTCCGCGAGGTGCCGACGACGCTCTCGCCCGACGGCCGCTCCCGCCCGCCTCACCTGCGCTCCTGGCGCGACGGCTGGCGCCACCTGCGTTTCCTGCTCCTCTACAGCCCCAAGTGGCTCTTCTTCTACCCCGGCGTGCTGATGATGGCCATCGGCCTGGTGGCCGGCACGGCGCTGACCTTCGGGCCGGTCGAGATCGGCGAGCTGGCGTTCGACGTCGACACGCTGGTGGGCACGTCCGCGCTGGTGGTGATCGGCTTCCAGGCGGCGCTGTTCGCGGTCTTCACGAAGGTGTACGCCGCCGAGGAGGGCTTCCTGCCCGAGTCGCCGCGCATCCGCAGGATCATCGACCTCGTGAGCCTGGAGAAGGGGCTCATCGCCGGCGGTCTGCTGGCGCTGGCGGGTCTGGTGGGCCTGGTGATGTCGCTGGTCCACTGGCAGGTGCGCAGCTTCGGCGAGCTCAACCCGCGCGAGTCGCTGCGCATCGTCGTGCCCTCGGCCACGGCGTTCATCATGAGCTTCCAGACCATCTTCGCCTCGCTGTTCATCAGCATCCTCGGCATCCGCCGCACCCGCGAGTCCTCCGTCGACGTGGCCGCCAAGGCGGCCGAGGAGGCCGCCGAGGCGGTCAAGCTGGAGAAGACCAAGGGCTGACCCTCCGGGGGATAATGCGTGGCCTGCGGCGGTGTCGCCGTGCCAGGGTGGCGGCCATGAACAGCCGCCTCACCCGTGACGTTTTCCGCGACCCGCTGGTCCAAGACGAAGTCCCTTACGGCGTGCTCGCGCCGGACGGGCACGGCGGGGCGTTGCCGCTGATCGTGGTGCTGCACGGCGCGAACTCCTCCAGCGACTTCCTCGCCATGCTCCAGCCGATCGCCGAAGCCCTGTGGGCCGACGGAACGCTCTCTCCCTCCCTGATCGCCTGCGCGTCGACCCCCACGGCCGGCGGCTTCTACATCGACCGGCCCGGCAACGCGTGGGAGAGTCTGATCGCCACGGCGTTCCCCCGCCTGCTGGAGAAGGAACACGGCGCCGACCCGGACCGCGTGGCGCTGATGGGCGCCTCCATGGGCGGCTACGGCGCCCTGAAGATCGCCTTCGCCGATCCGGCGCGGTGGCTCGCCGTCGCGGCGGTCGCCCCCGCCCTGCTGCCGGCTCCGGCCCCGGAGGACCTGCGCCCGCGCAACACCCTCGACGTGCTCGGCAGGCTGGGCCGCGAGATGGCCGCCGAAGGCGACGGGTACGCGGCCAACAGCGTCCTGCACCGGCTGCGCGGCAACGCCGACGCCGTCAGGGCCGCCGGGCTGCCGATCCTGCTGCGCTGCGGCGACCAGGACGTCTTCGCCCTGCACGACGGCTCCGAGCAGCTCCACCGCGCGCTGTGGGACCTCGACATCGGCCACGACTACCACCTCGTCCACGGCGGCGACCATCTCGGGCCCGAGGCGGTCGCCTCCCAGCGCGCCGCGCTGGCCTTCGTCGGCGCGGCCCAGCGCCGAGCGGCGGGGGAGGACCGAACGGACGCCGACCGCGAGCTGGAGGCCGCCTGGCGCGACTGGGCAGCCGCCGGCCGGCAGGGAGCACCGCCCCGGCTCGACGCCTTCGGCGTCAGCGCCCCCACGGCCGTCCGCGCCATGCTCGCACCGGAGCTGGCCGAGGCGTCCCGGCGCGACCCCACGACCGCACGCCGCTACGGAATCCTCCCGCGCGGATGACCCCGGGGATTCGGTACGAGGTGTCCGCGCGGTCCCCGTAGGCTTAGGGACATGTCCCAGCACATCCTGACCGCCGTCGCGTGGCCGTACGCTAACGGCCCCCGCCACATCGGGCACGTCTCCGGTTTCGGCGTGCCCTCCGACGTCTTCAGCCGCTACCAGCGGATGGCGGGCAACAAGGTGCTGATGGTGTCCGGCACCGACGAGCACGGCACGCCGATCCAGGTGCAGGCCGACCAGGAAGGCGTCAGCGCGAAGGAGCTGGCCGACCGCTACAACCGCGTCATCGCCGAAGACCTGACGGGCCTCGGCCTGTCGTACGACCTGTTCACCCGCACGACCACGAAGAACCACTACGCCGTCACGCAGGAGATCTTCAAGGGCCTCTTCGACAACGGCTATATCTTCCCCAAGACCACGATGGGCGCGATCTCGCCGTCCACCGGCCGCACGCTGCCCGACCGCTACATCGAGGGCACCTGCCCCATCTGCGGCTACGACGGCGCGCGCGGCGACCAGTGCGACAACTGCGGCAACCAGCTCGACCCGATCCAGCTGATCAACCCCGTGAGCCGCATCAACGGCGAGACCCCGGTGTTCGCCGAGACCGAGCACTTCATGCTCGACCTGCCCGCCTTCGCCGAGGTCCTCGGCTCCTACCTGCAGTCCAAGCAGGGCGAGTGGCGGCCCAACGTGCTGAAGTTCGCCCTCAACCTGCTCGGCGACCTGCAGCCGCGGGCGATCAGCCGCGACCTCGACTGGGGTGTGCCGATCCCGCTCGACGGCTGGCGCGACCAGCCCAACAAGCGGCTCTACGTCTGGTTCGACGCGGTCATCGGCTACCTGTCGGCCTCCATCGAGTGGGCCAGGCGCTCCGGCGACCCCGACGCCTGGCGCCAGTGGTGGCAGAATCCCGACGCCCGCGGCTACTACTTCATGGGCAAGGACAACATCGTCTTCCACGCCGAGATCTGGCCGGCGATGTTGTTCGGCTACAGCGGCCAGGGCGACCGCGGCGGCAAGTCCGGCTCCCTGGGGGCGCTGGAGGTGCCGTCCGAGGTGGTCTCCAGCGAGTTCCTGACGATGGAGGGCCGCAAGTTCTCCTCCTCCCGCCAGGTCGTCATCTACGTCCGCGACTTCCTCGCGCGCTACGACGCCGACGCCCTGCGCTACTACATCGCGGTGGCCGGTCCCGAGAACCAGGACACCGACTTCACCTGGCAGGAGTTCGTCAACCGCAACAACGGCGAGCTGGTCGCCGCCTGGGGCAACCTGGTCAACCGGTCGATCTCCATGGCGGCGAAGAACTTCGGGGTCGTGCCCGAGGCCGGCGAGCTGACCGACGCCGACCGGGCGCTGCTGGAGCGCTCGCGCAACGCGTTCGGCCCCGTGGGGGCCGAGCTCGCCAGGTCGAGGTTCAAGAACGCGATCACCGAGGCGTTCGACGTGGTGCGGGAGGCCAACCGCTACCTGGCCGAGCAGGAGCCGTGGAAGCTCAAGGACGACGCCGAGCGGCAGAAGTCCATCCTGCACGTCGCCCTCCAGGTGGTCGACGACGCCAAGACGATGCTCACGCCGTTCCTGCCCAGCTCGTCCAACAAGGTCTTCGCCATGCTGGGCGGCGAGGGCGTGTGGTCGGGCATGCCGGAGATCCGCGAGGTCGACGAGGACGGCGGCACACCGTACCCGGTGATCACCGGCGAGTACGACGGCGCCGCCCGGTGGGAGCACCGGCCGATCCGGCCGGGCAGGCCGCTCGCGCCGCCGGTGCCGCTGTTCAAGAAGCTCGACCCGAAGGTCGTCGACGAGGAGCTGGCCCGGCTGGGCGAGTGAATCATCGGGGCGGCTACGGTTGATGCCGTGAGCAAGCTTCCCGCCGCGCCAGAGCCGCTTTCCTCGCCCGTGTTCGACAGCCACTGCCACCTCGACATCATGGTCGGCAACCGGCAGGCGTCCTCGGGCGATCCGGTGGCGCAGGCCGCGCAGGCGGCCTCCGCCACCGTGCGGGGCATCCTCGACGACGCGCGGGCGGTCGGCGTGACGCGGCTGGTCACGATCGGCTACGACCTGCCCTCCTCCCGGTGGAACGCCGACGTGGCGGCCCAGCAGGAGGGCGTCTACGCCGGCGTGGCCATCCACCCGAACGAGGCGCACGCGTCGACGCCCGAGGTGCTGGCCGAGATCGAGGCGCTGGCCGGCCGGCCCGAGGTGCGGGCCGTGGGGGAGACGGGGCTCGACTACTACCGCGACTGGGCGAGCAAGGAGGACCAGCACGCGAGCTTCCGGGCGCACATCGAGATCGCCAAGCGCACCGGGAAGGCGCTGGTCATCCACGACCGCGAGGCCCACGACGACGTGTTGCGGGTGTTGGCAGCGGAGGGGGCGCCGGAGAAGGTGGTGTTCCACAGCTACTCCGGCGACGCCGAGATGGCGAAAAAGTGCGTTGCGGCCGGATATTTCATGTCTTTCTCGGGGCCGGTGACGTACAAGAACGCCGGCTACCTGCGTGCGGCCGCCGAGGTCGCGCCGCCGGAGCTCATGCTGGTCGAGACCGACGCCCCCTACCTGCCGCCGGTGCCGCACCGCGGCAAGCCCAACGCCCCCTACCTGATCCCGCTCACGCTGCGCTGCCTGGCCGAGGTCAAAGGCATCCATCCCGGCCGATTGAGTGAGGCGATCAGTGCCAACGGAGTCACGGTCTTCGGCGAGTGGTGACCATCTTTTGGTGAACCAGGTGATGGGCGCGCACACCGGGCGTTAGCGTTCGGGCCGATTCCGTATACGGAGGTGGCTCGTGCGAGGCAAGAGACGTGCGCCCCGTCCGCCGATTCCGTGGCGTTCCCCGTGGGCGCCGGTCGTGTGCGTGGCGGGCGCGGTCGCGGTCAGCGCGATCGTGGCGGTGTCGGCGCTGGTGAAAGACGTCGTCGTGGTCGTCGACGGCGCACGCAAACCGGTGCGCGGCTTCGCCGGCACCGTCGAGGAGGTGCTCGCCGACGCGGGGGTCTCGCTGGGCTTCGCCGACGTCGTACGCCCCGCCACCCAGGAGACGGTCTCCGACGGGGCCACCATCGAGGTACGCCGCGCCAGGCCCCTCACCCTGACCCTGGACGGCCGTACCAGCCGGCACCTGGTCACCGCCACGAACGTCGGCGACGCCCTGGCCGAGCTGGACATCGCCCCGGCCGGTGGCCGGCTGTCGGCCCCGCCCTCGGACGTGGTGCCGCTGGAGGGCATGGAGCTGACCGTCGACACGCGGCGCAGGGTGTACGTCGTCGCGGGCAGCACGCGGCTCGCCTCCCGGACCACCGCCAGGACCGTGCGCGAGGTGCTCCGGCAGAAGCGGGTCTCCCTGAGCCCCGGCTCCCAGGTGCACCCGCCGCTGGCCACCTTCCCGAAGGACGGCACCGTCATCACCGTCACCCCGCCCCGCACCACCCCGATCCCGCCCGAAGTGGCGAACCTCGACTGGCCCGCCCTGGCACTGTGCGAGTCGGGCGGCGACCCGCTGGCGTACAACCCCGAGGGCCCCTACTACGGCCTCTACCAGTTCAGCGTCCCGATGTGGCAGGCGGTGGGCGGCATGGGCCTGCCGAGCGCGTGGCCCGAGGACGAGCAGACCTACCGCGCCCAACTGCTCTACCAGCACGTCGACGGCCACTGGAAAGGCCAATGGCCCACCTGCGGCCCCCACCTCTTCCCTCCGC
>NZ_SMKQ01000209.1 GCF_004348995.1 Nonomuraea terrae | reverse complement strand
CCTGCTGCCAGTCCAGGAGCTGGCCGACGAACTCGTGGAACTGCGCGGCCCGCAGGATGCGGACGGGGAGCGGGCCGGACAGGAGGAGTTCCTCGTGCACCTTCTTGGCGGCGAGGAAACCGGCGGTGGCCTTGTCAGCGCCGATGATGGACGCCATGGCGATCCGGGCGACCCCCGCCTTCCGGCCGGCCTCGTGCAGATTGCGGGCCGACGTGCGGAAGAACTCCGTCGCCCCCTCCTGGTCGGAGGAGTGCCAGGAGGCGACGTCGATGATGACCTCGACCCCGGTGAGCGCCTCGGCCAGGCCCTCACCGGTGATGATGTCCACGCCGGTGGCCCGGGACATCGGCACGACCTGATGTCCCCGCTCGGTCAGCACGTCGACGACGTGGCGGCCCAGCCGCCCGGTCGCTCCCGCCACCGCGAACATGGTGATGCTCATGCTGGGTCCCTTCCTTACTCGCTGTAGTTCTGGCCAGGGGGCATGCCGGGGATCGGCTTGGCGATGAGGGCGGCTGGGGTGAAGAAGCCGATGTGGGCGATCGCCATGATGAGCGACCACATCGCCTTGTCGCCGTAGTGCGCCGACGCCCTGGCGTACAGCTCATCGGGGACGCGCTCCCCCGACGGGTTCGGGGTGAGGACCGCCTCCACCAGCTCCAGCGCGACCCGTTCGGCGCCGGTGAAGTAGGTGGCGTCCCGCCAGGTGGCTACGGCGGTGATGCGCTCCTCGGACTCCCCGATCCTGCGGAGGTTGCCGGTTTCCCTGATGGTGAAGTACGTGCTGCCGAGGAGCTGTCCGGCGTGCAGTTGCAGCAGGTGGATGGTGGTCTGCGGAATCGCGCCGTTCTGGAGGGCTTTGTGCAGACCTTCGCCGACTTCCGCCATCTCGGGGAGGAAAGGGAGGGGGTTGGGCATGCGCGACCGCTGGTCGGTTGTCGTGGGCTTGGACACGGGGAAGACTTCCCTTCTCGCTCTCAACGCGTCGTAGTGCCGTACGGATCGTTCGCACGGCGTCCTGACGACCACGAGACGCCGGCACCCCGATCCCTGTAACAGCGCGGCCATGTGACATAGGCCACCTACCGGGGGTGTTACACAGCGGTGGCGACTCACGTCTTGTGCGTGTGGAAGTGCTGAGAACGAACAGGCAGGAGCGGGGCATGACCCAGCCGAGCGAACGAAGTGCGGACCCAGCCGAGCCGCTCGATCGTGTCGACCACGTCGACTCCGTGGACTCCGCCACCCAGGCGTTCGTCGCCCACCGCAACCTGCTGTTCACCGTCGCCTACGAGCTGCTCGGCTCGGCCGCCGACGCCGAGGACGTCCTGCAGGAGACGTGGCTGCGATGGGTCGGCGTCGATCTCGGCACCGTGCGGGAGGAGCGCGCCTACCTGGTGCGGATCGTCACCCGGCAGGCACTGGACCGGCTACGCGCGCTCGGCCGGCGCAAGGAGTCCTACGTCGGGCCGTGGCTGCCCGAGCCGTTGCTCACCTCGCCCGACGTGGCGGAGGACGTCGAGCTGGCCGAGAGCGTCTCGATGGCGATGCTGCTGGTGCTGGAGACGCTGCAGCCGACCGAGCGGGCGGTGTTCGTGCTGCGCGAGGTGTTCGACCTGGACTACGACGAGATCGCCGAAGCCGTCGACAAGAGCCCGAACGCGGTACGCCAGATCGCCTACCGGGCGCGGGCACATGTCGCCCCCCGCCGACCCCGCGGCATCACCTCCCCTGCCGAGACCCGAGCCGCGCTCCAGGCCTTCCAGCGAGCGGTCGAAACCGGCGAGCTGCAGAGCCTGATCGACGTCCTCGCGCCGGACATCGTCGCCCTGAGCGACGGCGGCGGAGTCAGGCACGCCCTGCTGCGGCCCGTCGTGGGGATCGACCAGGTGGCTCGCCTGCTGGCCGTCGGCTGGTGGAAACGGGACGCGGAACGGTCGGTCGAGCTGGTTCAGATCAACGGCGCCCCCGGGCTGCTCGTACGGGTCGACGGGGAGATCGACGGAGTGGTGGCGGTGCGCGTGGAGAACGGCTACGTCACCGGCGCCTACCACGTGCGTAATCCCGAGAAGTTGTCGCGCGTGGAGCGGGAGACCGCCGTGACCCGCTGAGCTTCGGCCACGCTGCGGGAGGGGGCGGCGCGCTCGGCGGTGAAGATGCGCTCCATCTCGGCGCACAAGGTCGTGGACGTTCGGCAGAAGTCCGGATGCCTGTCGAGAACCTTCTGATCCCGGCACCCATCACGCGAACCCAAGGGCGCCGTCAGACCTACCTGGCGGCTGGGGACACGGTCGGGAGCGGATGGCCTTTCTAGGTGGCCTGTTGAACAGGTACTCGGTGGGCTCGTAGGACAGCCGCCTCGGTCGGTGCGGGAGCAGAAGTCGGCGGTCGCGGGCGTGCGGGGTCATGTCGCCGCGAAGCTTGACCCTGAGGCCTCCCACTCGGGTCCGCGTCACCCGGGGCAAAGTAACTCTGGTGACGACGGAGACGGGGGTGCTCTGCTGACCGCGGCCCCAGCTCCTAGGTAGATCACCCTGTCAGTGGCTGCTGAGAGGGCGTCAAGGTGGCCGCTTCTGGTCGCGTTATTGGCGCGAGAGTGCGCGAGTGAGGCCTGCCAGGATGGTCGTTGCGAGGATCCACCCTGCAGTGATCATCGCCGCGGCGAGCCACTGTTGTGCGCCGCGCGGGCCGAAGGAGCTCTCCTGCCCGAAGCTGATGATCGGGAGGAGCAGGTCCAGGGTGTAGAGGAAGGCGTTGAAGGGGGGAGCCTCGCCTGGCTTGAAGGCCGGTGGCTGGTGGGCGGTGAAAGCGACCGTGCCGATAAGGAGAAGGGCTGCGAGCCAGAGCGCAGCGCGGAAGGGTCGGTACCCGTACCCGACGGTCCAGTCCTGCACATATCCCCACAGCCGCGCCCCGAGCCGTTGCCCCGTGCGGCGGCGACGCTGTTTGGCCAGCAGCACGTCGCGAGCAGCCTCATCGTGACCCTGCCGGCGGTAGACGGCGGCCAACTGCTCGTAGGGTTGAGGTTGGTAGGCCTCCTTGGCCAGCCAGTCAAGTCGCTCCTGGACAGGCAGGGGAGCCTCCAGGCCGTCATAGGTGAAGCCGTTCATCAGGATGTGAGCAGGCCACCGGCTGGGAGCGTCATCGAGCACGCCGACCCGACTGTGGCGAAGGTCGGCGGCCCGCAGCAGTTCCGTCTGGGGCCCGATCTTCAGCGAAGCCGCTTCTACACCACGAAGGTGAAGGTCACCGTCGATGGTGGTCTCCGCAAGGCACAGTGTGGCGGCGATCCGGGAGTTCCTGATCGAGACGTCTCCCGTGGCCGCGAAGCCTTCGCAGCAGTCGATGCCCCCGCCCGCGGTCACCTCCCATAGGGACAGAACTCGCCCGCCGGGATTGCTGAGGGCGGCACCGTGAAACTCCAAGCTGCCCTCGATCCGGGCGTTGATGAGCAGGATCTCCCCGTCGGCACAGAAGCCTTCGCTGCAGCTGAGCCTGCCGGTGACCCCCAGCCGACGCAGGGAAAGCGCCGTCGCACCCGGGTTGGACAGCGTCCCGCCGTCGAGGTTGACCGATCCGCGGACCTGGGTGGAGTCCAGAAAGACCTCTCCGTTCGCCACAAAGCCTGGTGTGAGTCGCAGTCCGCTGCCGATCTCCATCAGCGGCGCGTTCAGCGCGCGTCTTCCCAGATTGGCGAGGCTCGCCTGCGCGAAACGGAGCGAACCGGCCACGCGGGCTCCGCGCAGAAGGACTTCACCTTCGGCCGAGAAGCCGTCATCGATGCGCAGCCCGCCCTCGACACTGAGTCTCTCCGCGTTCAGGGCGACGCCGTCCGGGTTGGACAGCTGGGCTCCGCTGAAGACGCACCGGCGCCCTATCCGGGCGTCCTGCACGCTCAGCTCCCCCCAGGAGCGGAAACCGCGGGCACACGACAACCCGCCGTCGATGACGACCCCTTCGGCGGTGAGGCTGAAGCCGTCTGACCGCCCGACCCGTGCGCCATCGAGGGTCATCGTCCCGCCGATCCTGGCGCCAACAACACGTAACTCACCGTCGATGACGGCATTCGCGCACAAAAGATCACGGTCGACAATCAGGCCGTCGGCATGGACAGCCTGAAGTGCGTGGATCGCTGCGCCGCTGAGATTCAGTGTTCCGGACACATGGGCCCCGGCGAGCTGGATCGGGCCGGCCATCTCGCAGTCTTCCAGGCGCAGTGCCCCGCCGATCACAGCGTCTACAGCCTGCAGTCCGGGTGCCCGGGAGGCCGCGAGGTCCACCAGGCCAGTGCGGGCTCCGGTGAAGACCGGCGCTTCCTCGAACTCGCACTTGGTCAAGATCAGAGGGTGCTGTACCTCGGCGTACGACAGGTCCAATCGGCCCGCGATCCGGGCGCCGGACAGGTGCATGCCGGGCGTCTGCCCTGCAAGGCGCTCCTGGGCGCCGAGCAACATCCTTGCGATGATCGCAGCCCGAACGGGGGTGCCAGGAAGATCTACAGGACGCCCTGTGGGAAACGCCTCCCAGAGGGCGAGTTCCGGCTCGGACAGATCCTCGATGATCACAGGGCACTCCTGGAAGGTCGCATGCGTCGGCAAGGAGAGCCTCCAGGGTCACCACCTGTCTTGGCAACCTTCATGCCCGGCCCATCGCTTGGATCGCAAAGTGCGCGATTCGCAGAAATGAGAAATGAGAAATGACCAGTTCTGCAAGACGACGAACACCGGCGACGCGCGTCCTGTTTGTCCCTGACCGTCGTTCTCAGAACCTCTCGCAAAACCATCTTCGCAAAATGGTGGTCCCGGTAGGTTCTGCGACATGAGCGAGCCTGCCGATCCAGCTGCTGCCGTCGAGGCCTTCGACTGCCCCATGTGCGAGGCGCCGGCGGGCAGCGCCTGCCGGACCAGAGGCGGCAAGGTCGCACCGAAGTACCACACGCCCCGCTTCATGCTGGTGCCCTCGCTGCGCGCGGAGCTCGAGGTCCGTACCCCGGCCGGGCACGGACCTGGCCGCCGGTGGCAGGCGGGCCCAAGGGTCGACGCCGTGGTGGGGCCGGTGGCCTCGGTTCGCCCGACCCGGGTCGGTTACGCCCGATGCAGCACCGCGCGGCAGGAGCTGGACAGCCAGCTGGACGCGTTGAAGGGGGCGGAATGCGATCCGGTCTTCTCAGAGAAGATCAGCAGCCGGATCAAAATGCGGCCGGAGTTCGCCAAGGCGCTGGCCTACGCGCGCACCATCAAATCCGCGGTCCCGCACCAGCGGGTGATCTTCACGGTGCACGAGATGAAGCGGCTCGGCCGCGGCGCCGCCGAGCTGCTGGCGATCGCCGAACAGCTGCGCCATCACGACATCGAGCTGGAGCTGCTGCCCGGACCGCTGCAGGGCGTCTACAACCCTTCCGGGCACGGGGCGGCGTGATTCGCCTTCTTCGCCGGGATGGCAGAGTCTGAACGGGAGTATGTGCGGGAGAAGTCGTTGGAAGGCCAGGCTTCGGCCCGGGAGCGCGGCCGCCACGGCGGCAGGCCGAAGGTGTTTGACGACGACATGCTCGCCTACGCACGAGCACTGCGGGAGCGGGGCGTGCCGGTGCCCGACATCGCGGCCAAGCTGGTCATCCCCTCGGGCAAGAACAAGGGCCGGCACCCCTCGGTGGCCAGCGTCTACCGGATGCTGGCCGAGAGCGGCGAGGAAGGCGAGCCGAGGTCAGGCTGAGGGCGCGGGCCGCGGCTTGACGGCTTGGACAATGGCCGCCCCCCGGCCGACGCCCTGGTCACGCAACGGTCAGGTAGGTTGGCCGACCTCCGTCTCCGGGCCAGGTGCGAGGTCTGGGCCGAGGTCGAGCCGTTTGCTCATGTCGAGCTCGAACTTGCCGTACAGGTTCAGATGGCTCCAGAACAGGGCCGACAGGCCGCGCCGGTCGGCGTCGGTGAGTATCTTCTGCCACTTGGGCTCGGCCAAAACGATCTGCACCATGCCGAGGGCTTCGATTTCCGGCAGGACCGGGCGAAGAAGCCCGCTCGGTGGCTCAGGGTGATCGGGTGGACGAGGACCGGGAGAAGGCTCGATAACGCAACAGATAGCGGGGCACCTGCCGGAGGGCGACGGGCCGTGGCCACTCGCCGGCGCGGAGCCACGCCTCGGAGCCGCCGTCGACGACGACGACGCTGCCACACAGGAACGCGGCCGCGGGCGAGAGCATCATCATCACCCAGTCGGCGAGGTGTCCGGGGTCACCCACTCCACCGACCGGGATGGGGAATGCGCGGAACGCTCTGGCCGCGGCCGGGTTCGCGAGCTCCTCGTCGAGCAAGGGGGTCCGCACCGGTCCTGGGGCGAGCACGTTGAGCCGGATCCCGGCGCCGGCCCACGCCGGAGTCACGGCCGCTCGGCGGGCCCAGTCGGTCACCGCGATCTTCGAGGCCGCGTACGCGATGTTCGGGGCGACCGGCCCGAACAGTCGCAGCGTCCGCACCGCTCGGTCAATCTCACCGGCGCGCAGGGCGCGGATCACCCGTCGGGGCACTCCAGGGGTGACGCTCGCCGAATTGCTGCCGAACACCACGGCCCGGGCATCGCCGCTCGCCGCGAGCGCCGGCCGCAGGGCGGTCAGCAGCTGGACCGTGCCCAGCTGATTGATCTGCGCGATCTTCCGCGGGCGGTCGGGACCGGGTGAGGGGCCGATCCCGGCGGCGAGGACCGCGCCGTCGAGTACGCCGCCGGACCGCTCGAGCACTTCGGCGGCCGCTGCCGAGGGGCCTTCCGGTGTCCCGAGGTCGGCGAGGATGTCGGCGTCGTGCAGATCCACCTCGATCACGGCGTGTCCGGCAGCACGGAGGCGCCTGGTCACCGCGGCACCGATCCCCGATGCCGATCCCGTCACTGCGTAGCTGCTCATTCGAATCCCCGGTTCTGCTGAACTTGTCGATGCGCCGTGTCGAGGCGTTGGGTGATCTCGGCGGCGGGTCCGGAATCGGCCTGGATGTCATTGGACAATCGTCGTGAGACCGACGCGGGTCGCTTCTTCAGTTATGGGGAAGCACGGCCGCGGCGATGATGACGTTGTTGACGATGGTTGCGGTGACGGTGCGCGCGACCGCTTCGGCGGCGGCCCCGGCTCCCCAGTTGCCTTGCTCGAGCTCCTTGGCGCGGGTGATCACGGGGGTGGTCCAGGGGATCTCGTGGTGGAACTGGGGAAGCGTCCCGCTTCCCGAGAGCAGTGCCGTGAGCGCGGCGATACGGGGCTGCGGTTCCGTACCCTCGACGAGCACGTCGCGGACGTCCTCAAGGAGCCGGGACCGGCGCCCGCTTCCGCCGTCCTCGAGGACCGTGGTGTTGAACAGGCCGAACACCTTGCGGCTTCCCCGGCGGATGTCGCCGCGTTCGATGAGCCGGTCCAGCAGCGGGCTGCGCAGTGTCGGGCCGATCGCCGCGAGGACCGTCTGGACGCCTCGGGGCTTCTCGAAGACGTAGTCCCATGCGGGGCGGAGGATGTCATCCGACGGCGGGCGGTCCTTGATGGCTTCCACCCGTGTCGTCCCGCCTGGGCCGGTGTCGGTTCGGACGTGATGGCCAAGGGCGAGATCTGCGAGCACCGCTCCTGCGAGGGTGTAGAAGAGCGTGTTCTCGCCTGCGATGGTCCCGGTGCCGGCCTGGAGGCCGGAGTTCGGCTGGAACAGGAGGAGCAGAAGATCCTCCGCCAGGGTCGGAGTCCCGAGCCGTTTCGCCTCGCCGGGCGTCTCGGTCTCGCCGCCGGCGAACGGCTCATCAGGGTGCTGATTCATCGGTCGTTCCTTTCTGTCGTGGACCGGTTCTGTCGTCGATCGTGATGGCGCTGACGTCACGATGAAAATCCGCCGCGGTGTGTTCAGGCCAGCAGGGCCGTGAGCATGCCCCAGGACAGGGTCGTGGTCACGGTCGTCCAGACAACTATCGCTACCGCCTGCCACAGCAGGACCCACCCTCGCGGCGTGCCGGAGGCGACGAGCATGGCGGAGGTGAATTGGGTCGGAATCGCCAGGGGCCCGAGGATGCTCGCGCCGGGCACGCCGAATCGGAGCAGGTACCTCCGGAAGCGCTGACGTCCCCTCGACTCGGGCTTGGGCTCCGTGGGCGTCTCGGTCCGGCGCGCGCGACGAGCCACCGCGGTGGTGCGGACTCGCGTGCTGAACAGCACGACCGCGAGAACGCTGAGGAAGTTCCCTGAAGCCGCGGCGATGCCGGCAACGATGGGATGGATCCCGCCCAGGACGCCGATCGGCGATGCTCCTTCGCCCTCGAGGAACGGGATCGCTCCGGCGAGCATGACGATGAGGGGCTGGGCGACCTCGGGAACCTGAGCCACGAGATCTTGGAAGTTACGGACAAGGGTCTCGATGGGATTCACGGGGCTCCTCGGGCTTCGTCTCGCGGATATCGCGATCTGTTTCGGCTCAGCCCCAGTAGAGTCCGTGTTCTTGGAACAGGGTCAAATGTCGTGGGAGGCGACCGTCAGTCGTCGCCATTCGCCTCGCGCGCGATGTGCAGTTGCTCGTGCGCGAGGATGCTGGCGCGGCGCAGTACATCGAGCTGGGCGGTGTTGTACAGCTCGATCACCGCTTCGATGAACGTCTGCTGCGTGACATGCTCGCTCTTCGACAGATGCGCCACCGGATCGCTCAGCCAGGGGTAGTCGATGAGGTGCTGGGCGAGGGTCGGCGCGAGCCTCTCGGCGAGGCGCTGCCGGGTTGCCTCGTCCGCGTCGGGCGACAAGGCGTCGATGTCGGCGTCGATGGAGCCGGTGTCGGCCTCCACCATGTGCCGCAGGTCCTTCATCGCATCCTCGTCGTAGAGCTGCGTGTAGATGTGGATGATCGAGCTGTCGGCCTCGGACAGGCGTGAGGCGACGGGCTCGAACCCCGCCGGCACGTCGGCCGGCGCGCTGTCGCGCAGAATGGCCGCGATGTCGGACCGGGCTTTCTGCAGGCGCTCGATGCGTGCCGCGAGTTCGGCGTCGAGCTTTCGCAGTTCGTCCGGGGTGCTGTCCCCGGCCGCGTCGACTTCTCCGATCTGCGAGAGGGGCACGCCGAGCTCGGCGAGCCGTCGGATGCGCAGAAGGCGTACGAGATCCCGCGCCCCGTACTGTTTGTATCCGTTGTACCTGCGCTCGGGCTCGTCGAGCAGGCCGAGCCGGTGGTAGTGCCGAATGGTGTTCACCGTGGTGCCGGCGAGCTCCGCGAGTTCGCGTGTGCTCCAGGCCACGTCGTCTCCTTCCCGCGCTCACAGCGTGCATGGTCATCTCGCCCGTCGGCATGTCGCCGCGATCCCGTCGACGCGGGTGTGAGAAGACCGTAGCACTTCAGTACCGTTCGGTACCAAAGTGCTAGGGGTCGCACTGTACATACCTGAAGCCGCCGCCGAAGTCGCACGACCTCGTGCTCGCGAGTGGCCCTGCGGGCGTGAGCTTCCCTACAGGTGCACGACGATCTTTCCAACGTGGCGCCTGCGGGCGAGTTTTTCATGCGCGCGAGCGGCGCTGGTCCGGTGGGAACGTCGCGGCGATGACATGACCAGCATGGTCAGTGCCGATCAGTACCGAGGAGTACAATTGTGACATGGGTGATTCCCGGAGTACTGTCATGGGCCGGCCGAGGGAATTCGACATCGACGAGGCGCTGGAGCGCGCCATGCAGGTCTTCTGGGAGCGGGGATACGAGGGGGCAACCCTCTCTGATCTTACCGGGGCCATGGGGATCACCAAGCCGAGCATGTACGCGGCCTTCGGCAACAAGGAGCAGCTGTTCCGCAGGGCGCTGGAGCGCTACGCCGAGGGGCCGGCCTCCTACGCGACTCGTGCCCTGGAGGAGCCGACCGCACGAGGGGTGGCCGAGGCGCTCCTGCGTGGAGCGGTTCGGACCACGACCCTTTCCGAAGGCCATCCTGGATGCCTGACAGTGCAGGGCGCGCTGGCGTCAAGTGATGGAAGTCGACCCGCGCACGATCTGCTCGTCGGCTGGCGGAACGATGCGGGCCTACGCCTTGAGGAGCGCTTCCAGCGCGCCGTCGACGAGGGCGACCTCCCGCGCGACGCCGACCCGGTGCGACTGGCCCGATACATCATGACGGTGGCGTTCGGCATCGCTGTCCAGGCCGCCGGCGGCCTCGGTCACGACGAACTCCAGGAGATCGCCGACACGGCGCTGCGTAGCTGGCAGCCATAGCGGGCGTGCGACTCCAGAGTCTCTACACCGGGGCTGAGTCAGCTCACAGCGGTGGCAGGTGGTCCGGCCACGGTCGAACGGCAGCCGAAACACGACGGCGGTCAGCGAATCGCCAGCCAGTACGACGTCGATGGCCCCGGACCGGATCCGGCGCAGACGCCCGCCAGGCGGGCCGTTGACGCGCTCACGCTGAACTCGCCATGCGAGCGAAGGTTTGACCGTGTCCCGACAACATGGTTTCTCCTGTCGAAAGACCAACGCGCGAACGACAGAGGAGAGGCCATGACCGTCGACACACCTGACGAAACCTCGACGGGACGCCCCCGGCCGAAGGCGCCAGGATAGCCCGAGATCCTGGCTGGTGGCGGCGTTTACGTGGTGTCCTTCGTCCTCGTGGCCGTGCTGCTGCAACTTATCGAAAACGCTGCCGTGGCCGGTGTCGTGGGGCTTGTCGTATCGGGTGCGATGGGCCTCATCGCCTTCGCGGCCGCCGTGCTCATCCGCATCCGCGCGCTCTCGGCCTTCGCTGTCCGCCGTGCGATGCCGCGCCACTTCGTGGTCGCCGCGGTGCTCGGCCTGGTCGCCTACGTGCTCGGCCCGATCGTCGCGGTCGTCTACATGCTCGTGAGCGGCGACACGCAGAACGTGCAGACGGGCTACCAGGCGGCCGCCGCGGCCGACTGGTGGTCGCTCGTCCTCGCGCTCGTCGCGGGAGCGATCATCACCCCACTCGGCGAGAGGGGTTCTTCCGCGGGGTTCTCGCGAACACACTTTTCGCCCGCTACCAAGCCTGGATCGCGGTCGTCGTGAGCGCGGCGGTCTTCGCTGTCGCGCACGGTATCAATCCCATTCTGCCTGTGGCGTTCGTCGTCGGCGTGCTCGCCGTCCTGCTGTTCCGCTGGTCGGGTTCGATCTGGTCGGGCGTCGTGTTGCACGGCGTCAACAACGCGACCGCGTTGCTCGCCTCGCCGTTCTTCGCCCTCGCCGGGGCGTGATGAGACCCGCTGGCGCGTGCGCGTCGGCAGTGCAGCGCGTGAGGACTGCGGGGCGCGTTCCTTCCGGGTCATGGAGCCCGGCGCATGTCCGTGCGACGCCCGGCGAGCGAACCGGCGCGCTGCACTGACGCTGCTGCGATGCCGCGTCCCGGAGCGACAGGCCGACTTATGTACCGCTCGGAATAGAAGTCGCGGGGGCGAAGTTGCCTCCTTCGGCGATGGCCGCCGCGACCAGAGCGTGGAAGGGCGTCGCGAGTCATCAACACCCGAATACAGCCCCGATCCGGGGTGACAGAAAGGCCATCATGTCTGACACCGACCTGCGCAACATCGAGGCGCTCAACACTCATGAGTCCGACCGCATCGCAGTCGTCACCGGCGCCAGCCGTGGCATCGGGGCGGCCATCGCCGGCCGTCTCGCCGCCGACGGGTACACCGTCGCCGTTCACTACCGCCAGGACTCGGCCGCCGCGGCCGGCGTCGTCGAAAAGATCATCGCGGCCGGCGGCGCGGCGTTCTGCTTCGCCGCCGACCTGGCGGCACCCGAAACCGGAACCGCGTTCTGGGCCGCCTACGACGCGGCTGCGGGCCCGCTGCACGACGCTCCCGTGCGGGTGCTGGTGAATAACGCCGGGGTCGCCCTGCACGGCACCATCGAGGAGTTCGATGCCGGGGACTTCATCCGCCAGCAGCAGATCAACACCACCGCGCCGTTCCTGATCATTCAGGCCGCCCTGCCTCGCCTGGCCGACGGCGGGCGCATCGTGAACATCTCCTCCGCCGCCACCCGCGTCGCGCTCCCCGACATCATTGGCTACACCATGACAAAGGGCGCCATTGACGCCCTCACCCTTCCCCTCGCCCAGCACCTCGGCCCCCGCCGCATCACCGTCAACGCCGTCGTCCCCGCCACCACCGACACCGACATGAACACCTCCTGGTTGCGCGGCAACCCCGACCTCATCGCGGCCATCGCCGCGCAGAACGCCCTCGGCCGCATCGGCGAGCCCGACGACGTCGCCGACGTCGTCGCCCTTCTCGTCTCCCATGACGCCCGGTGGATCACAGGACAGGTCATCGACGCCACCGGCGGCTACCGCTTGTAGGAGGCGTCCCTCCGGCGCCAACAACGCAACCGCGTTGCTCGTCCCGCTCCTCATCACGCTCGCGGGAGTGTGACGAGAGCTGACGGGCGCGACCTAGAGGTGTAGTTGCGCTGCTTCAGACGCCTGCGTCCGTGACGGGACATCACCGTGCCCGTCGAATTCTGTACCGATTAGAATAGAAGTACTTGCAGTCGAGTTCTTACCTTCGGCGACGGCCGCCACGTCGAGATCGTGGGAGGGCGTCGCACATCATCCCCATCCGAGTACACAACCCCGATCCATGGCGACAGAGAGGCAATCATGTCCGACACTGAACTGCGCGAACTTTTCCAGCGCTACATCGAGGCGCTCAACGCTCATGAGTTTCACCGCATGACCGAGTTCATTCACGACGAGCTCATCGAGAACGGCCAGCCGGTCACGCGGGACGACGTGATCGCGGAACTGAAGGGGCACGGCGAGGCCGTGCCGGACTTCACTTGGCGGGTCAAGGACGTCGCCATCGACGGTGATCGCGTGGCGGCCCGTCTGTTCAACAAGGGCACGCCCGCGAAGGAGTGGTTCGGCGTGACCCCCACCGGCGCCACGGTCGAGTATGCCGAGTACTCCTTCCACAAGGTCCGCGATGGGCGCTTCTATGAGATGAACTATCTGATCGACGCCCAGGCAGTGCAGCGTCAGCTGGGCTCCTGACGTCCAGGGCCAGCCCTCGGTAGCACCCTCCGAGAACGGTCCGCGCCGCGCACAGTCGGGGGGGCCCGTTCCCGAAGGGTAGCGCCGGCCACGGCCAGAGACGCAATAGCACGCGATCATGGCCGCGACTCGGGCCAAGGTCCTGATCGCGTTCGACTTCCCGGGCCGGCGACGGAGGCTCGGGAAGTCGAACGCGAGCGTGCCCGCCGCCAGTTCGGCGGCTCCCGACGGCACCATGCTCGTCGGCATTCGGGCGGTACGCGGCAGCTCGACGTGCTCTAACGCATGCACGTCCACGCCCTGGGCGGTGCCGCGCACCGGACGTGAGCCCGCCCGGCCCTCATCCCCAGTTGACCATCACTCCGACAATGGGACAAAGCACATGCCATATCGCAAGACACCGGCCGCCGTCATGGGCGCCGCGGCGCTGACGCTGCTGCTCAGCGCCTGCGCAGGCGGGCAGGCCGACACTCTCCAGGCCGGTCAGCAACCAGCCTCCCCCGGCACCGGCCTGGACCGCTTCTACGGGCAGAAGCTGGCGTTCAAGCCCTGCGATCCGCAGATGCCGCCGGGCGCGCCGGCCGTCAAAGCCGAGTGCGCGCGGCTCAAGGTGCCACTCGACTACCAGAACCCGGAGGGTAGGCAGGCGGAGATCGCGGTCCTGCGCGTGGCCGCGCGCGGCAAGGATCCGATCGGCTCGCTCCTGCTGAACCCCGGCGGCCCCGGCTTCCCCGGCACGGAGCACGCGGCCATTACCGCCGCCGTGTGGGCGACATCGCCGATCACCGAGCGCTTCCACATGGTCGGGTTCGACCCGCGCGGCGTCGGCGCCTCCAGGCCGGCGCTCGACTGCTACACCGACGCCGAGCGCGAGCGCGATGCGAAGTTCGCCTCGTTCCCCGCCGGCGTGGACGACAGGACCGAACAGGAGACCCGCCGGCTCCTCCAGCAGTGCGCCGAGCGCTCCGGCGGCAAGCAGGTGCTCGCGCACGTCGGCACCCGCGACGTCGCGCGGGACATGGACGTGCTGCGCCAGGCCCTGGGCGATGAGAAGCTCTCCTTCGCGGGTGCCAGCTACGGCACCCGGCTGGGCGCCGTGTACGCGGAGATGTTCCCGAAGAAGGTCCGCGCGCTGGTGCTCGACGGGGCGATGGATCCGCTGAAGGGCAGCCACGAGCGACGTGTCCAGCAGTACACCGGGATGCAGCGCTCGTTCGAGCGCATGGCCGCGTCGTGCGCCACCAAGCCGGACTGCCCGCTCGGCACCGACCCCGACCGCGCAACCAAGGTCTTCCAGAAACTCGTCCGACCGCTGATCGACAAGCCGGCACCGACGTCCGACGGGCTCCGGCTGACGTTCGTGCAGGCGATCGAGGGGGTGACGGCCGCGATGTACGGCGAGGTGATCTGGCCCGCCGCGATCGCGGGCATCGCCGAACTGAAGGCCGGCAAGAGCGACACCCTGCGGAAGCTGCGCGACATCTACCACGAGCGGACCGCCGACGGCGTCTATCCCAACTCGCTCGAGGCCACGATGACGATCAACTGCCTGGACGAAGAGCGCCACACGCCGAAGCAGGAGACCGCGATGAACCGGGCGATATTCAACGTGGCGCCGTTCACCGACCCCGGCCGTCCGATCAAGCAGGCGCGCGACGGCTGCGAGCACTGGCCCGTCAAGCCGACGCTCGGCTACCCATATGCCACGGGCATCCAGGGCCTGCCCGACACGCTGACGGTCTCCGTCACGGGCGACGCCATGACGCCGCACGAGGGCGGCATCAACCTGGCCAACGCGCTGGGCGGCAGCCTGCTCACCGTCGAGGGCGAGCAGCACGGCACCCTCCAGGCCGGCAACGCCTGCATCAACGAGGCCGTGGCCGCCTACCTCATCGACCTCAAGTCACCGGCCGTAGGGGCCCGGTGCAAGCTTTGAGTGGCGAGATGGAAGGCCCCGACGACTGATTGGCCAGTGGGGTGGTGGCGGGTACCAGGTCCGCTGCGCTCCGTCATCATGTACGCCTCGTACCCATCGAAGACCGGTGATGGCCGTACGGCGGCCGGACGCAACAGCAGAAGCCCGCCACCGCGTTTGCGCTGGATATGCTCGCCTGGCGATGGTGATGCGCCCCCTATGGGCGGTCATGGAGGAAAGTGCGAGCGGCTGTCGCCCCGCCTGAGGTCATCGCCGTTTGCGGGCGACGGTAGCGGCGGTTGCTTGGCGGCGGCCACCCGCTGACCAGGACGGTGCGGGCCAACCTGCAGGGTCTGGGCGGGTTGTGAGAAAGAACTCGTATTACCTGTCACACATGCTGCGCGCGAGCAATGTCCGCCCAGCTCACACTCACCCGAGCCAGGCCGACTTAGTAGTGTTATCTGTCACATCCACCCGCGGAGGTACGTCATGCCGGTCGTCGCCTTCCCGACCCGTCCGGCCCGACCGCGTCGCCCGGCACGGACGGTGACCGCTCGGCCGTGGCCGGCGCCGTCGCCCGCTTCCTCGGCTCCCTGCAGGCGGCCACCACCCGCACCGGATACGCACGCACCCTGGCCCGCCTGACCACTATCGCCGGCCCGCACCACCCGGTCGCCGACCTGACCCCCGACGACTACGCCACCGTCATGGCGGCCTGGGACAGCGCGGCCGCGGCCACCTGGAACCGGCACCTGTCCGCCCTGATCTCCTTCACCACCTGGGCCCAGCGCCAAGACCTCCTCGAAACCAACCCCGCCCGCCGCCTGACGCGCCGCGCGACTGCTCGCCAAGGCGACCGCGCTATCCCGCAGCCCCGGCTGGAGACGCTGTTCACCAACAACCGCCACCCCCTACGGGAACGAGCCCTCTGGCGTCTCCTGTACGAAACCTCGGCCCGGGCCGAGGAGATCTTGTCCCTCTACATCGAGGATCTCGACCTGGAATTCCGACGCGCCCGCGTCACCTCCAGGGGCGGCGCCATCGAGTACGTGCACTGGGCCACCGCCACCGCCCGACTGCTGCCCCGCCTGCTGACCGGCCGCATCGCCGGGCCGGTATTCCTGGCCGACCGGCGCGCCCCCGCCTCCGGCC
>NZ_SMKQ01000208.1 GCF_004348995.1 Nonomuraea terrae | reverse complement strand
CCGCTGGGCTCCCGCCCCCTGACTCAGCCCGTCACCGGGTGGGTCAGGCCGTAGCGGGCCACGACGTCGTCGAGCCAGTCAGGCGTGCCGGAGGTCAGGCCGTACCGCTCGGCGAGGCCGGCGAACTCCGGCGTCTCGCGCACGCTCAGGCCGGCCGGCGGCTCGACGGAGGCGAAGAGCTCGGCGAGCTCGCGGAAGTAGCCTTCGAAGCCGCCCGGCGTGATGACCTCGACGATGCGGCCGGGCGTCGTCCCGGCGTTCCACATGGCGTGCATCTGCCCGCGCGGCTTGGTGATGTAGCCGCCGGGCCCCAGGACGACCTCGGCGTCGTCGGACCGGAAGCCGATCTCGCCTTCGATCACGATCGAGTGCTCGTCCTCGCGGGTGTGGCGGTGCGGCATGGTGATCGAGCCCACGGAGAACGGATGCTCCACGATGGACACCACCCCGTGGGTGTCGTGGCTGCGCAGCTTGAAGACCACGCCGAACCCCGGAATGCCCGCCACGTCGCCGCCGCCGGGGGGCACCACCTTCAGCTCCATCTCGATCTCCTTCATGTGTGGAGTGCTCTGTCCGCGAGGCGTTCGAACTCCTCCGGAGGGAGCAGCCCCGAGACCAGCTCGCCCGCGATGAGCCAGCTCGGCGTGGCCCGTACGCCGTGCCGGGCGCCCAGCGACTCCGCCTCGGCGAGCGCCGCGAACCCGGCGCCGGAGTCGAGCCCGGCACGCAGACCGGCGACGTCGACGCCGGCCCGGGCAGCGTGCCGCTCGATCACCGCCGGGTCGCCGAGGTCCTCGCCGAGCACGAAGTGCGCCTCGAACAGCCGCCGGATGAAGCCGGCCGACGCCTGCGCCGTGTTCAGTCGTACCCACTCCGCGGCGGCCAGTGCCCTTCTGGTGTCGGGCAGCCGGGCCGGCCAGTTCAACGGCAGGCCGGCCGCGGCCGCCTCGCGTTCGAGCGCCGCGTACATCGGCCCCACCCGTGGTCCTGCCTCGATCCCGCCGGCCGGGATCTCGGGATGGATCTGGAACGCCAGATGCACGACGGCCAGGCCACGGCCTTCGAGGATGGCGTTCCGCTGCTGCGCCACGTAACAGAACGGGCAGATGACGTCGAACCAGTGCAGGACCGACGGACGCGGCTCCACGTCAGCCCTTCGCCTTCGCCAGCCGCGCGGCCACGGCGTCCAGCAGCGTCACCCACGACCGCTCGAACGCCGCGACGCCCTCGTCCTCCAGCACCCGGAACACCTCGTCCAGGTCGACGCCTACTGCCGTGAGCCGGTCGAAGACCTCACGCGCGTGCCGGGCCGTGCCGGTGATCGTGTCACCGGTGATGCGCCCGTGGTCGGCGACGGCGCGGAGCGTCTTCTCCGGCATCGTGCTGACCACGCCGGGGGCGACGAGCTCGTCGACGTAGCGGGTGTCGCGGTAGCCGGGGTCCTTCACGCTCGTGGACGCCCACAGCGGGCGCTGCGGCCGGGCTCCCGCTCCGGCCAGCGCCCGCCACCGGTCCCCGGCGAAGAGCTCCTGGTACACCGCGTACGCCAGGCGGGCGTTGGCGATCGCCGCCTGACCGCGCAGTGTCAGCGCCTCCTCGGTGCCGATCGCGTCCAGGCGCCGGTCCACCTCGGTGTCCATCCTGGAGACGAAGAACGACGCCACCGACGCGATGCCGGCGAGGTCGTGGCCGCCGGCCCGCGCCCGCTCCAGGCCGGTGAAGAAGGCGTCGACGACGGCCCGGTACCGCTCGGGTGAGAAGATCAGCGTCACGTTGACGCTGATGCCCTCGGCCAGCGCCGCGGTGATGGCCGGCAGGCCCTCCTCGGTCGCCGGGATCTTGACGAAGACGTTGGGCCTGGCCACCGTCTGCCACAGCTGCCGCGCCTCGGCCACCGTCCCCGCGGTGTCCCTGGCCAGCCGGGGGTCCACCTCGATCGACACCCGGCCGTCCACGCCGCCCGTCCGCTCGTGGACGGGACGGAACAGGTCGGCGGCGTCGCGCACGTCCGCCGTGGTCAGCTCGCGGACGGCGGCGCTCGCGCCGGCGCCGGCGGCGGCCGGCCCGCGCAGCCGGCCGTCGTAGGCCGCGCCGTTCGCGATGGCGCCTGCGAAGATCGTCGGGTTGGTCGTGACGCCGGTGACGTGCAGGTCTCGGATGAGACCGGCGAGGTCGCCCGACTCCAGCCGCTCCCGTGACAGGTCGTCGAGCCAGATGGAAACCCCGGCCGCGGCCAGGTCGGCGAGCCGGTCCGTACTGCTCACTGGTGCACCATCCTCTTGCCGGTAGCGGCCTCGACGGCCCGCTCGATCGCCGCGACGTCGAGCTCGGTCCAGCCCGCGGGCACGCTGCGCCGCGCCGCCTGGCCGGCTGACTCGGGATTCATCCGGGACTACCTCTCAGACTGAGATTTTCGTTACAGCTATGGAATGTAACGTAAGTCGCGAAGAGCTCCGGCGTCGCCCCGCCATTTGTGTTACAGTCACAGGCTGTAACGTATCGAACACCGCCGCGAGGGGATCCGATGGAACGAGAGCCGCAGGGCGAGCGGGCGCATCCAGGAGGCCGGCCCCGCGACGCGGCCATCGACGAGGCCATCATCCTGGCCACCCGCGAGCGGCTGGTCCGCGACGGCTACTCGCGGATGACCATCGGCGACATCGTCGCCGACGCCGGGGTGACCAGGCCCACGCTCTACCGCCGCTGGAAGAACAAGTTCGACCTGGTCGTCGACGCCCTCGACTACGGCTTCCGCAAACAGCGCGACATGTACACCGTCGACATGTCCGAGCTGGAGCCGCGCGAGGTGCTCGTCGAGGCCGTCCGCCGGCTCGACCCGGCCTACTTCAACCCCGACGCCATGGTGCTCATGGGCAACTTCGCCGGCGAGGCGATCCGCACCCCCGAGCTGATGGAGATCCTGCGCGAGCACGCCGTCGAGCCGCGCGTCTCGTTGATGGAAGAGGTGCTGAAGCAACTGCGCGAGCGTGGCGCGGTCCGCGACGGCATCGACACGCGCGTGATCGCGATGATGTGCTTCGGCGCCTACTTCGCCGCCTTCTACGCCGGCGAGCCGAAGAAGGAGATCCCCGAGCGCGTCGTCGCCGTGCTCTGGCCCGCCATCGCGGCCGGGCAGCCGTGACCTCCGTGACGGTCGAGCGCGACCTCGTCTACGCCACCGCCGGCGGCGCCGACCTCGCGCTTGACCTCTACCGCGCCCCGCAGCCAGGCGCGCCGCTGGTGCTGTACGCCCACGGCGGCGGCTGGCGGCACGGCGACAAGGCCGACGGCAGCGCCGAACGGCTCGCGCCGATGGCCGCGTACGGCGTGACGGTGGCGTCGGTGAACTACCGGCTGGCGCCCGGCGCCGTCTTCCCCGGCCCGCTGCACGACCTCAAGGGAGCCGTGCGCTGGCTGCGCGCCCACGGGCACCGCCTCGGCCTCGCGAGCGAGCGGATCGGCGTGTGGGGCGCGTCGGCCGGGGCCTACCTCGGCTCCCTGCTGGCCCTCACCCCCGGCGACGCCGAGCTGGAGGGCGACGTCGGCGGCAACCTGGGCCTTTCCAGCGGCGTGCAGGCCGCCGTCCACTGGTTCGGCCAGTCCGATCTGGTGGTGTCCGCCTCGCGCAGCGCGCTGGAGGCCCGCCTGCTGCCGTTCGCGTTCGAGGCCGACCTGCTCGGTGTGGCCGGCCCGGGCGACGTCGCCGGCCGGGCGCGGAGGTTGAGCCTGTTGTCGCGCGTCACCCCGCAGGCGCCGCCGTTCCTCATCGCGCACGGCGACCGCGACCGGGTGATCCCGCCCTCGGAGGGCGAGGCCCTGCACCACGCGCTCAGCCGGGCCGGGGTGAGCAGCCGGTTCGAGCTGCTGGGCGGCGCCGGCCACGAGGGAGCCGAGTTCGACCGGCCCGGCTCGCTCGCCGTGACGGCGGCGTGGCTGCGCGCCGTCCTGGGCTGACAGCGAGGTTCTCGGTGGCCGCTCGCCGTGCTGGGGTGGGGCCCGGCCTCAGTGGCTGCGCGTCGTGCTGGGCCGAGGCCCGGCCTCAGCGGCGCGGGGGGTCGATGCGGGTGCCGTCGGGTTTGAAGAGCATGACGCGGGAGAGGTCCACCGCGATCTTGGCGGCGTCGCCCGTACGCCAGACGGGCCGGCCACCCAGGCGGACCACCAGGTCCGCGCGGCGGTGGATGCCGCCGTTCGGGTGTTGTCCCACCCGCTCCTGCTCCTGGTGCTCCTCCCCGCGGCCGAACAGCCGCCGCGCGAGCCGCTGCAGCGTGCCCGGGCCGTCGTCCTCGCCGCCCACGCGGATGCGCGGATCCGGCGGCTCCGGCACCGGCACCGGCGGCATCCCGCACTCCACGTACGCCAGCCAGTCGTGCCCGTGGTACTCCAGCGCCCGCACCCGCCCGTAGAACGACGGCCCGTCGTACGATTCCGGCACCGGCGCCAGCCCGTCGGGCCGCATGCCGACCAGCACCTGACCGCCGGTGTGCTGCGAGAGCGCGTACGCCCGGGGGTCGCTCCACGGCATCGTCAGCCGGTGCGGCCCGAAGTCCAGCATCACGTACTGGTTCTGCGGCGTCCTGACGTCGGCGGCCAGCAGGTTCAGCTGCTGGGAGTTGAGGAAGGCCGCGACGAACGCGGTCGCCGGGTCGTTGTAGATCTGCGCCGGCGTGCCTACGTCCTGCAGCACCCCGCGGTTGAGTATCGCGATCCGGTCCGCCAGGGTCAGCGCCTCCACCTGGTCGTGCGTGACGTAGATGGTGGTGACGCCGAGCGACCTGACCAGGGCCGAGATCTCCATCCGAAGCTCGGTGCGCATGCCGGCGTCGAGGTTCGACAGCGGCTCGTCCATGAGGAACAGCCGGGGCTGGCGGACGATCGCCCGGCCCATCGCCACCCGCTGGCGCTGGCCGCCGGAGAGCGTGCCGGGCCGGCGGCCGAGCGTCTCCTCGATGTGCAGCGCCTTGGACAGCTCGGTGACGCGCTCGCGCACCAGCGCCGGGTCGGCCTTGGCGATCTCCAGCGGGAAGGAGATGTTTCCCCGCACGGTCCTGTGCGGGTAGAGGGCGCCGTTCTGGAACACCATGGCGACGTCGCGGTCGCGCGGCGCCAGGTGGTTGGCCACCTCGCCGTCCAGCCACAGATCGCCCGTGGTGATCTGCTCCAGGCCTGCGATCATCCGCAGCAGCGTGGACTTGCCGCATCCGGAGGGCCCGAGGAGGACCAGGAACTCGCCGTCTTTCGCCTGCAGGCTGAGCCGGTCGACGGCGAGGAAGCCGCCCGGATACACCTTGGTCACTTTGTCGAGTACGACCGAGCTCATGGGCCCACACCTTGCGCGCGTGTCAGCTGGGACAGGGCTGATTGAAGAGGTAGTACATCGCGGCTTAATAGTGAATGTCCACCCTTGACATAAAGAAAGTGATTCGGGGCTATTTCGGACTTCAATTTAGGGTCGCCCTTTCGCCGATTTATCGGGATTTATGCCTCATGCAAGAGCTTTCGTAGAGTTGCGGCAAGGCCTTTCACGGGCGAGACGTGCGCGGGAGGGCCATGACCGGCTTGTGGCGGAACGCCGCGCCGTCGGCCTCACCGCGGCGCCCTTCGGCTTCGGGCTGGACGGCGAGGTGCCGCTCGCCTCGGACGTCCCTGGAGCAGCCGATTCGGCTGCCTGGTGGAAAGTAAAGTGAGGGCATGAACGGTAACGCTCGCCTCGCCGACATCGCCGCCCAGGCCGGGGTGAGTGAGGCGACCGTCAGCAGGGTGCTCAACGGCAAACCCGGCGTCTCGGCCGCCACCCGCCAGGCCGTGATGACCGCCCTCGACCTCATGGGCTACGAACGCCCGCCCCGGCTGCGCCAGCGCAGCAACGGGCTGGTCGGCCTGGTGACGCCCGAGCTGGACAACCCGATCTTCCCCGCCTTCGCGCAGGCCATCGAGAAGGCGCTGACCCAGCACGGCTACACGCCCGTGCTCTGCACCCAGCTGCCCGGCGGCGCCCCCGAGGACGAGTTCACCGAACTGCTGGTCGACCGCGGCGTGTGCGGCATCGTGTTCGTCTCCGGCCTGCACGCCGACACCAGCGCCCGGATGGACCGCTACACCCGCCTCACCGACCGCGGCCTGCCGATCGTGCTGGTCGACGGCTACAACGAGCAGATCGACGCCCCGTTCATCTCGCCGGACGACCGCCTGGCCACCAGGCTGGCCGTGCAGCACCTCGTCGACCTCGGCCACGAGCGCATCGGCATCGCGCTGGGGCCGCGCAGGTTCGTCCCGGTGATCAGGAAGATCGAGGGGTACAAACAGGCCATGGCCCAGTTGCTCGGCGCGGCCGACGTCGACGACCTGATCTCCCACTCGCTGTTCTCGGTCGAGGGCGGGCAGGCGGCCGCCGCGCAGTTGCTGACCCGCGGCTGCACCGGCATTGTGTGCGCCAGCGACCTCATGGCCCTGGGCGCGATCCGCGCCTGCCGGGAGAAGGGGCTGTCGGTGCCGGGAGACGTGTCGGTCGTGGGGTTCGACGACTCGCCGCTGATCGCGTTCACCGACCCGCCGCTGACGACCGTGCGCAAGCCGATCGGCGCGATGGCCTCGGCCGCCGTGCAGACGCTGCTCGAAGAGGTCAACGGCGCGCCCGCCCGCCACGTCGAGCTGGTCTTCCAGCCCGAGCTGGTCGTCCGCGGCTCCACCGGGTCCGGGCCGCTGGTCAACCGGTGACCCGCCGACCCTCACCGGTAGATCCGGATAAGTCGCAACAAAAAACATTTAATAGTACGATCCGCCGCAGCCGGAGCTGATCCGGACGCGACGGGGCGGCCCGCCCGCGGCCCGGTTACGGCGCGGCGGGAGCGTACGAGCGAGGAGTGAGACCTGTGACCGTCGTCGTGTGCGGCGAGGCGATGCTGCTGATGCTGGCCGAGCCCGGAGTCCCGCTGGAGCGGGCGACCGCGTTCCGCCGCTCCATCGCCGGCGCGGAGAGCAACGTGGCCGCGGGCCTGGCCCGGCTGGGCCACGACGTGCGCTGGATCGGCCGGGTCGGTGCCGACCCCGCGGGCCGCTCCGTGCTCGCCATGCTGCGCGCCGACGGCATCGACACCCGTCACGCCGTCGTCGACCCCGGCGCGCCCACCGGTCTGCTGGTGCGCGACAGCCACCCTTCCCGTGCCATCGACGTGCAGTACTATCGCGCCGGCTCGGCCGCCTCCCGGCTGGCCCCCGAGGAACTGGCGCCGGAAATGGTGAGCGGCGCCCGGATCGTCCACGTCACCGGTATCACGCCGATGCTGTCCGACTCGGCCCACCAGGCCACGCTGCGCCTGTTCGACCTCGCCCGCGAGGCGGGCGCGCTCGTCTCGTTCGACCCGAACATCCGCCTCAAGCTCGGCTCACCCGAGCAGTGGCGCGAACGCGTCGCGCCGCTGCTCGGCCGGGCCGACATCGTGCTGGCGGGGCAGGACGAGCTGGAGCTGCTCGGCGTGGACCCGGCCCGGCTGGACGGGCTGGTCGTGGTCAAACACCGCGACAAGTCCGCCACCCTGGGTGAGGCGCGGCAGGAGGCGTTCCCCGTGACGCTGGTCGACCCGGTGGGCGCGGGCGACGCCTTCGCCGCCGGGTTCCTGTCGGGGCTGCTGCGCAAGGAGCCGTACGAGACGTGCCTGCGCGAGGCCGCGGCGGTGGCGGCGCTCGTCGTGCAGTGCGTCAGCGACACCGACGGGCTGCCCGACCGGGCCGGCCTCGACCGGGCACTGGCCTCGTTCACCGAGGCGGGGGAGACCGTCCACCGTTAGGCCGGCGCGGATCGGCGTCGCGGTCAGCTCACCGATCTTCTCGCCGTGGTGGGGCAGCGGAGGCGATCAGGTCGCCGCGGTAGGCGCGCCGGGTAGGGGCGGAGGCGCCGGCGTTGGCCGGATCGGGCGGTGGATCCGCCGGAAGGGTGTCGTGCCGCTGGTGCTCTCGCGCTCGGCAGTCAGGATGGCTGGACTTCGTCGAAGAGGGCGAGGGCTTCGGTGGGGTCCGGGCTCACGAGGCGTTCCAGACCGGCCGCCGTGATCTTCGCCCACCTGCCGGCCCGTGCCCACATCTGTTCCTCGAAGGCGCGGACGGCCTCGTCCGTCGGGCAGGTCCGGCCGCCAGAACCGCGGGTCGCCCCCGATCGGCGAAGCGGGGCGCGAACCGGTGGCCGAGCATGGAGAAGATCCCGAACACCATGGCGCTGGGTGGCCTGGCCGGTCGTGACCACCTCGGGTTTCGGGGCCCGGCGGCCGCGCGTCGACAGCGTCCGGACATCCGGCAGACTGAGCAGCGAACCGCCGCGAGACCCTGAGGAGACCCCATGACCGTCGCCGTCCACGTCGGCCCTGAGCCCGTTCCCGCGCTCGTCGAGGCCGTACGCCGAGGGGGTGGCCAAGTCGTGCCGCTGGAGGAGGCGGAGGCGATCGTCTACTTCGGCGGCGGCGATCCGCAGACGCTCCGCTCCATGCTGCACGAGGGCATCAGCTGGGTGCAGCTGCCGAGCGCGGGCGTCGAACGATGGGTGGACGCCGGCGTCGTCACCCGCCACCCCGTCTTCACCGCCGCCACCGGCGCGTACGCCCCCCAGATCGCCGAGCACGCGCTGGCCCTGATGCTGGCCGCCGCGCGCGACCTGCACCGGCACGCCCGTGCCACGACGTGGGGCGCCAACACCTCCGTGGAGCTGTCCGGCTCGACGGTCGCGATCGTCGGCTGCGGTGGCATCGGGCGCAGGCTGATCCGGCTGCTGGAGCCGTTCGGCTGCACGATCGTCGCGGTCACCGACAGCGGCGCGGTCCCCGGCGCCGCCCGGGTCCTGCCGCGCGCCCGCTACCGCGACGCGCTGCCCGACGCCCACTACGTCGTCATCGCCGCGCCGGCCACGCCGGACACCAGGGGCATGTTCGGGGCGCGCGAGTTCGCCCTCATGCGCGAGGACGCCTGGCTGGTGAACATCGCCAGAGGCGGCCTCGTCGTCACCGCCGACCTGGTGGACGCGCTGCGCGCCGGCCGCATCGGCGGGGCGGCCCTCGACGTCACCGACCCCGAGCCGCTGCCCGACGGCCACCCGCTGTGGGAGCTGGAGAACGCCCTCATCACCCCGCACAGCGCGAACCCGCACGCCGCCTACTGGCGCCGCCTCGCCGAACGGGTCACCGCGAACGTACGGAACTTCGCCGCCGGCGAGCCCCTCGACGGCGTGGTCTCCCCGGAGCAGGGCTTCTAGAGGCAACGCCGTTCAGTTAAGGCCGGGGCATCGGTGTCAAGGGCTGCTGATCATGTTGATGCTGATGGTGGCTTTGTAGGTGGTCCGGTCGATGGCGGGTCCGCGGGCGTTGTATTTGGAGATCGCGCGTTTGACGATGCGGTCTTTGGTACGGACTCGCCGGGCGGGAAGGAGGTGGGCCAGCACGTGACGGCCGATGGTGCCGACCAGATCGATGTCGGTGCCGGTGATGACGCCGGCGGCCAGGATGAGCTGGTCACGGGCGGCGGCCAGGGCGGTGGTGAAGCCGGCCCGGTCCGGGTCGGTGCCCGGGACGCTGTCGGTGGCGTCGGTCATCGCGGTCCGCAGGACCTGGTAGGCGGTCAGCAGGGCCCAGACCTCCTGCTCGATGCCATCAGGGGTGCGCGAGCGCAGGACGTTCCCGTCCAGGATCGTGGACTTCAGCTCCGCGTAGGCGGTCTCGATCTCCCAGCGCTCGTGGTAGAGCCGGATGAGATCCGCCGCCGGGTGGGCGGTGGCGTCGGTGAGGGTGGTCAGCAGCCGGTAGCGGCCGGTCCGGGTGCCCGCCGCGGTGCGGATGGTGATCTCGGCGTCGATGACGCGGACGGTCAGCGCGCCGAGCCGGGCCAGGGTGGAGCCGTCCCGGCAGCGGGCCACGGCGGGCAGGTTCCGGCCGGACTTGCAGCGCACCAGCAGGTCGGCGCCGGTGGCGGCCAGCTGGTTGAGCAGGTCGGTGGCGGCGAAGTTGCGGTCGGCCAGCAGGAGCATCCCGGTTTGTAGATGCGCGGCCAGGCGGCGGGCGTAGTCCAGCTCACCGATCGTGGCGGGGCCGAACACGGCCCCGATGACCGACGGGTGCCGCAGGCCAGCAGCGCGGTCAGACGTAGTTGCGGGTATCCCGAGATCCCGTTACCGAGCCGCTGGCGGGTGAAGACCGTAAGGTTGGCCGGACAGTCCGGGACCGGCAGCAGGGTGCCATCGACGGCGACCACCCGCAGGCCTCGCCACCACCCTGCGGCAGCGGTCGTCACCGCGGGGCCGCTGATCAGGTCGAACAGCGCCTTCATCGGTGCTGCTCCCAGCCGCTGGCGGGCTTGGCGAAGAGCGCTGCCGCTGGGCCGTACCGGCGCCAGGCCCGCCAATCCCGCGCATAACCGGTCGAACACCTGCCGATACCCCAGGCCGGTGAACAACGCCGCGGCCAGCAGCAGGTACACCGTGACCCGCGCCGGGACCAGCCGGACCCTGCGCTGCCGCGCATGCGTCTGCGCCAGCACCTCATCGACCATCTCGAACGGGATGATCCGGGTCAGTTCGCCCAGGTGCCCCGGCGCGAACACCCCCGCGGGTACCCTGGCCGTTCGTTCTATGGCAACCTGTTCCAACAGCGGAGCTCCTGTGGTGAGGATGTCTTGGAGTGACAGACCTCTTCTACAGCGGCTCCGCTGCTTTGTTCACCGGTCTTGACGAACAGCCCTTTCCCCTTAACTGAACGGCGTTGCTTCTAGAGGGCCTGTACGGAGTTCGGATCTTGATGCAGCGTTCCGCCGTGTTGCGCTCCTTGTAGATCGAGATCGTGACTGACCGGGCGGCCACCATGGGAACCGCGCCTCTTGCGGTGGGCCGCCTGGTCGGCCTTCTCCGGGATGACCGCCTCGATACCGCGCCGGCGCAGGTAGGCGCGGTTGCCACGAGAGGAGTACGCCTTGTCGGCGGCCACCGCGCCCGGACGAGTGCGCGGCCGGATCATCGCCATCGCGACCGTGATTGCCCCGGCCCGGCTCGCGTCGATGAACCTGCCGGATCCGGGGTGAGTCACTGCCGAGCATGAGATTGCCGCAATGCCAGCTACTCGGCCTGCAACCATGCGAAGCGGGGCATGACGAGCATCCGAGCGAAGAGTCCCGTTAGCGGGTGCCCTCGGCCAACTGTTTGATCTTCCGCTCGTCCTGTTCGCTGCGGGGTCGGGCCGGACATTCAACACCCAGAAGCCTACGCCAGCCGGATCGCCTTGTACTTGTCGTACTGCCTGGGGCACGGCGTGGACTGGTCGAGCCCGAGCCTGCCGCAACTGATGGCGATGATGCGCTGGCTGGTGGACGAGCCGATGCCGGCGCGCGCAGGCCGGGGGCGAAGGAGCGGTGTCGCAGCGAGGGCACCGCGAACGCGATCACGGGGACGGTCGGGGAGTTCCTGTCGTTCCCTGTCAAGTCTGCGTGTTGACCTTCTTGCGGCTGTCTCGCTCAAGCCGCCGTCGCGTGCCCGAAACGGGTCGGGCATCAGGGCCTGGTGGCGGTGTGGGCCCGGTGTTCGCGAATCTGGCCGTAGTGGTCGGCGACCCAGGTGATCAAAGACGTGACGATGTGGTGGAGGCTGTGGCCCAGGGGGGTGAGGGCGTACTCCACACGCGGCGGCACCTCCGCGTAGGCGGTCCGGGTCACCAAGCCGTCCTGCTGGAGCTGGCGCACGGTAAGGGTGAGCATCCGCTGTGAGATGCCGGGGACGTCGCGCTGCAGGTCGGTGTAGCGCAGCGGGCCGGCCTCAAGTGCGGCGATCACCAGCAGGCTCCACTTATCCCCGACGCGGTCCAGTACCTGGCGGATGAAGTCCATCTGCTCGGCGGGGATGCCGGCGCACGGTCCTCGGTCTGCTGCGGCACCTGACCGGGCTGCGACGTCCATGGCGCACATTCCCTTCCGGCACGCACATCGATGTGCCTTTTGTACGGCCTTCCATACTGGTCCATCATGGCGCTACGCACAAAAAGTAGGAATTGGGGGTGCGCCATGAGAGTCGAGATATGGTCCGAGATCGCCAGCCCCTGGTGCGGCCTGGGCAGCCACCGCCTGGACCGCGCCGTGGAGCGCTTCGAGCACGGCGCCGAGGTGGAAGTGATCCATCGCTCGTTCCCGCTGAGCGACGGTTTCACCGTCGGCAGCACGATCAGCGTCCGCGAGGCCCTGTTGCGAAGGTACGGCCTGGCCGGCGCCCGCCTGGAGGCGTCGACCCGCCAGATCGAGGCGATGGCCGAGCAGGAGGGCCTGAGCCCCTACCGGGTGCTGGACAATCAGGTCGGCAACACCCGGCTCGCCCACGAGTTCCTCGCCCACGCCTCGGCGGAGGGCAAGAACCGCGTCGCGTGGAACGCGATCTTCCGGGCCTGCTTCGGCCAGGCTCGGCCCGTCTTCGACCTCGACGATCTCCTCGGCCTGGCCGACGAGATCGGCCTGGAGCGCGAGAAGACCCGGCGCGTGCTCACCGAGGGCCGCTTCGGGCAGCAGGTCCAGGACGACATGGAGACGGCGCAGCGTCTCGGGGCCACCGGCATGCCGTACATCGTGGTCGACGGCCGATACGCCCTTCCCGGAGCACAGGACACCGACAGCCTGCTCGGCATCCTGCGCCAGGTCTGGGACGAGACCCACCCAACCGTCCTCGTTGCCGACAACGACGCGGCGATCTGCGGCCCGGACGGCTGCGCGGTTCCCGCCGACCACGTCGCCCACGCCTGATCCGGACACCTGATCCACACGCCAGCCGGGCGTCCGATCTCCGCATGTCCCGGCGGTCACCACACGAAAGAGATCTCACTGTGCCCACTCTCGCCATCGTCGGCGCCGGCCCCGGCATGGGCCTGGCCATCGCCCGCACCTTCGGCAGCCGCGGCTTCGACGTCGCCCTGATCGCCCGTACCAAGGAGAAGCTGGAAACGCTGGTCGCCAAGCTCGGCAAGGAAGGCATCACGGCCGCCGCGTTCCCCGCCGACATCCTCGACCGCGCCTCACTGACCGATGCACTGGACGCGGCCAAGGCCCGCTTCGGCGGCATCGACGTACTGGAGTACTCGCCGGCCCCGCACTCCCCGGTGCCCGGCCTCACCCTGGCCGCTCCCTCGGAGGTCACGGTGGACAATCTGCAGCCGATGATCGAGTACGCCTTCTACGGCGCCATCACGGCGGCCCTGACGGTGCTGCCCGCGATGCGCGAGGCGGACGCCGGGACCCTGCTGTTCACCACCGGCGGCGGTTCCGTGGACCCGGTGCCGATGTTCGGCAACGTCAACCCGGCCCAAGCAGCTCTGCGCAACTGGGTGATCAACCTGAACAAGGAACTGGCCGGCAGCGGCGTGCACGCCGCCCACGTGGTGATCAACGTCTGGATCGGCGGGGGCGGCCCGGAAGGCAGCCCGACGGCCACGCCTGAGCAGATCGCGCCCCTGTACTGGGACCTGCACGAAAACCGCGACCGCTCCGAGGCCGTCTACAACGCCTGACCGGCCGGCCCGGCCCGCTCCCGGGAGGGGTCATGCGCCCGCAGGCAGTCCGGCAGGGGAACACCAGCCTGCTCACCCAGCTGATCGCCGTGTACGAACTTCGGATGCACCGTTCTGCGGCATTGCGCTGCTTGTAGAGAACCGGGTCATGGCTGACCGGACGGCCACCGTGCGAGCCGCGTTCCTTGCGGTCGGCCGCCTGATCGGCCTTTTCGGGGATGACAGCTTTGATCCGGCGGCGCCGCGGACAGGTGCGGTCACCGCGAGAGGAGCAGGCCTTGTCGGCGGCCACCGCGCCTGGTCGGGTGCGTGGACGTCCGACGGGCAAGCGGACCGTGATCCGGGACAACACGGCGCGGAACTGTCGGGTTGTCGCCGGCTTGGCCTGGAGTGAGGACGAAGGACAGCGGGCGGCAGCGCCGGTCGGCGGACAGGTGGACCTTGATGGTCAGCCCACCCCGTCCTGAGGGTTTTGTCCCGTTGGCGCAGCCCCTTTTCCTGTTCGCAGGCCTCCTGAAGCGCCGTGAGGAGTTCGCCGTTCAAGGCCATTCCGGGGCGTGGTGGTGGGCGCGAGCCGTGGTGGAGTCGACACTGACCAAGTCCAGATCGGCCTGCCCGCGAGCGGCGGCCTCGTGCGCGATCGGCCTGCCGGAGCAGCCGGCTACGACCTCGAAGGCCCGCGATCAGCCAGGGGTGTCCAGCCCGTTGCGATCGAGCGCTGCTCGGATCTGGCTGAGCCACTCCGTGCCCAGCCGGCGCCCGTTCGGGAGCTGGTCGCCTCGATCCCAGCGCCACGTCGTGATCACCGCCAGCACGAGGATCCGGCACTCGCGCAGCAAGGCCTGATCGACACCGGGATAGTGCTCGCTGACTTCTTCGGGCGCGTGGGCGAGGTCGAATGCGACAGGCCCACGGCAACACGTCTCGAAATCTATGAACAGCAGCCCGTTCCTCGTGGTGAGCACGTTGCCCGGGTGCGGCTCGCCGTGCAGCAGCTGCTCGGCGCCGCCGCGCTCGCCGATCGCTCGTCTCAGGCTCCGTAACGTGTCGCCGAGCAGCTCCCGGTCCGCGTCGGCGAGCGCCGGAGTGTGATCGCGGCTCGCCACGAGGTGTTGGGCCTGCTCGACCCGATCCGTGAAGTGCGGCACCGGGACATCCAGCTCGCGCATGCCGGCATGCAGCCGCTCGAGCGCGTTGGCGTAGTCGGCCGGCGAGACCTCTCGAGGCGTCACGGGTTCGTAGTAGGTCCACAGCGTGACCACGAAGCCGTCACGCTCATAGACGCGTGGCTCCACCCGGGGCTCGAGAGCAGCCACAGGGCACCCGGACTCGGCGAGCCGCTGAGCAAGCTCGATCTCGAACTGTGCGACCTGATGCGCCACAGGCGCCACCCTGGCCAGGACGTCACAAGGCAGCAGACGCAGGGTGAGCTTGTTCGAGTCATGAAGAACGATCGCGTCGTCGGCTGCCAGGCCAAGTGACGAGGCGGTCGACATGGCCGCAACCACCGCACGCCGGACATCTGACGCCCGCATCGTCGCCTTGCCCCTCTCCCTTGAGCGCTGCCGTACTCTCCAAGCAGTGCGACCCGGGCACCCTACCAAGGTGTCGGCAGAGACCCGCGGTGAGGCGGGGCGCGACCGAACCGGAGACCTGCCCTCTTCGGCTGCTCAGCCGACAACCGTCGAACAACGCGAAGATTCCGGTCGCAGGCGCTAGGGCTTCTCGTCCAGGTTGACGAGGGCGCCGGCGCTCAGGCCCGAGTCGTGCACCTCGAGCCCGATCGGCGCGACATTCTTCGGCAGTTCGAACACCAGCGCGCCCGTGAACGCCCCGCCCGCCTCGATGCGGATCGGCGTGATCTCCTTGCCGCCCTTGTCGATCAGCTGGATGCCGCCGTGCGCCTTCTCGTCCTCGTCGATCAGCTTCTGCTGCCCGGGGTAGAGGACGCGGGCCTCGTGGCCGACGTTGTTCACGCGCACGCCTACCCGGCACGTGCGCTTCACCGCCGCCCGCGCCGGCTTGGGGCACTTCGTGCTGGTGACCGCGAAGCGCAGCTTGCCGTCCTGGACGGGCCCGTCCGCGCCGGCGGCCGGCGAGCGGAACAGCCACGTGAGCATGGCCACCAGCGCCACCAGCACCACGACCAGGACCAGCAGCGCGGTCAGGCACCCCGTGCGGAGCCCCTGCCGGCGCCGGGGCGGGAAGCCGGGCAGCGGCCCCCGACCGGTGGTGCCGCGGGGCGGCCGGCCAGGCTGGTGGTGATGCGGCAGCTGAGCGGTCTTACGCGGCAACGGCACCTGCCCGACCGCGGGCATGGGCCCGGTGCGGTCCGGATGCGCGCCGTGCCCGACGGCCGGCACGGGCCCGGTCCGCTCGGCGGGCGGCGGCTGGTGCATCCCACGCGCCGCCCCGGCGGTGGGGCCGGTACGTTCGGCCGGCGGCTGGTGCGGCATCCGCGCCGTGCCGGGCGTGGGGCCGGTGCGCTCCGCGGGCGGGGACATATGCGCCCCGCGCGGCCCTCCGGCCCCAGACCCGATGCGCTCGCCGGGCGAGGGCTGATGCCCGCCACGGGTGGCGCCGCCGGTGGGCCCGGTGCGTTCGGCGGGCGGTGGCTGGTGAAACCCGCGCGCCGAGCCGGTGCGTTCAGCGGGTGAGGGCTGGTGCCCGCCACGGGTGGCGCCGCCGGTGGGGCCGGTGCGTTCGGCG
>NZ_SMKQ01000207.1 GCF_004348995.1 Nonomuraea terrae | reverse complement strand
CCGGGCACTGGTGTTGTTAATGTCGTAGATGGGTTACGTGTCCGCAGGTTGTCTCTTAGACTCAGGGTTTTTTATCGTTTTTTTTTTGGACGAGGCGTGTCGTTCGGTGGCGTGGGTGCGGGTGGCCTGGGCGATGACGGCGTCGCGGCCTTGGGCGAGGCTGCCAGCGGTTCGTACGGTGGCGTCGGGGGTGAAGACGGTGTGCAGGTCGTCGAAGCGGGCTTCGTCCATGGTGGCGTAGAGGGTCGGTGCTCGGGTTGACGTCACCAGGGGCAAAGTAACTGTGCGTGACGAAAGACGTCGGCGAGCACCACGAACAAGGCCGCCGCGATCAGTAACGCGCGCCTGCGCGCATAGCTGAAATGCCCTAGCCACGAGAGCATGGCGATGCCTCCCGAGTCCTCTCGACCTGGCCGTTCTCCCCGCTCAACCCTGGCCGCCGTCCACCCGCAGCACCGCCCCGGTCACGTAGGAAGAGCGGGTCGCTGAGCAGCCAGGCGGCGGCCTCGGCCACCTCCTCCGGCGCGGCCGCGCGCCGCAGCGAGGTCCGCGCGTTCAGCCGCCCATCCCGCGAGGTGCTGGCCGCCCTGACCAGGGCGCTGCGCCTGTCGGACGCCGAACGCGACCACCTCCACCACCTGGCCGGCGCACCGCTGGGCCCACCGCCCGGCCCGTGCCGCGAGGTGCACCGCAACATCCTCGCCCTGCTGGACCGGCTGCCGCAGGCCGCCGCGTTCATGCTGTCCGCGACCTACGAGGTGATCGCCTGGAACGACCTGGCGGCCGCTCTCATGGTGGACTTCTCCGCGCTGCCCCCGCGCGACCGCAACTTGATCCGGTACGCCTTCCTCGGGTCGCGTCTCGAGGAGTCCGGGCTGCCCGCCCTGGCGGAGGCGGACCGGTCCGTGTTCGCCCATGAGACGGCCCGACGGCTGCGCGCCGCCGCCGCCCGCTACCCCGGCGCCTGCGAAGTGGCGGGACTGGTGTCCGAGCTTCTGGTCGGCAGCGCGGAGTTCGTCCGGCTGCGGGCCTCCCACGACGTACGCGCCGAACCCGCTATGCGCAAGACCGTCAACCACCCGCTGATCGGCCCCATCACCCCTCGACTGCGACGTCCTCGACATCACCGACCGCGACCAGCGGGTCGTCATCTACACCGCCGATCCCGGCTCTCCGTCGGAGGAGGCGCTGCGGCTGCTGTCGATGATCGGCACGCAGCGCATGGACGTGCCAGGCTGAGCCGGGCCGGGTGGCGGTTGTCTGCCGCGTTCGGCCTGCGCGGCGGACGGAGGCGGCCCCGTGTTAGCGCCGTACGGTCTTGTAGAGGCCCCACGCGGCTTCCAGACCGCCGAGGACCATCAGCACGACGCCGACTTTGGACGGCGTGACGATGAAGGTCTGCGTGTCGGAGCCGAACAGCCACAGGGCGGTGCCGGCGGTGAAGGTGGCCAGGCCGGTGAGGAGGGTCTTGCGTGCGGGTTGCATGCGGTCAACGCTAGGAGGCGCCCTGCCGCGGATCTTCCGGCCTGGTGAGGAGATTCGGGCTGCATCCTTCGATGCATAGGCGCCGTCCAGGGACTCGCGGATGTCGTGGACGTCCATCGCCGACGGCCCGTTGGAGATGGGGTCGCGGGCGGGTTCTTTCCTGAGTCGGCCGCGGTCAGGCCAGGCGGCGCTGCAGGAGCATGCCGGGCCACTCCCCCACGGTGAACGGCGCGACGCGGGTGAAGCCGCAGCTTTCGTAGTAGGCGACCAGGCGGCCGTCGCCGCCGGCGTAGCAGTCGACGCGCAGCAGGCCGGCGTCGCGCTCGCGGGCCTCGCCGGCGGCCCAGTCGAGCAGGGCGCGGCCGGCGCCGTGGCCGGTGAAGCGGCGGTCGGCGACCAGGCCCTGCACGTACAGCTCGGGTTCGGTGGCCGCGGGGACGTAGTCGTGGGCGGCGCCGACGACGATGCAGGCGGCGGGCTCGTCGCCGACCTGGGCGATGCGCATGCCGCCGCCGGCGGCCCAGGCGGCGACCTGGCGGGTGCGCTGCGGGTTGCCGGTGAAGGGGGCGCTGCCCCACTGGCCGGTGCGGCCGGAGGCGGCCAGCCAGGCGACGGCGCTGTCGAACATGGCCAGGACGGCGGGGGTGTCGGCGGGGCCGCCGGGACGGATGCGCAGCGCGCTCATGCCTGCTCGCCCTTGAGCGCGCTGCCCTTCTTCCATTCGGCGAAGGACATCTGCCAGTAGCCCCAGCCGTTGTTCCATTCGAGCTCGCGGTCGGTGCCGGTGACTTCGACGACGTCGCCGCGCTGCATGTTGTCGTAGAACCACTTGGCCTGGTCGGGGCGGGCGTTGATGCAGCCGTGGCTGACGTTGCGCACGCCTTGGGCCCAGACGTTGTCCTTGGCGTGGACGTACTCGCCGGAGTTGGAGATGCGCACCGCGTGGTCGATCATCACGTCGTAGTAGCCGGGGTCGCCCTTCTTGCGGCCGGGGGAGATCATGCGGACCGGGTGGGCACGTTCCATGGTCAGGTGGACGCCGGAGGTGGTGGTGTACTCGCGGGTGGTGGCCATGCCGGCGCTGATGCGCATGGTCTGCACGCGCTTGCCGTCCTTGTAGACGTACATCATGTGCTTGTCGACGTCGACCTTGCTGATCTGCTTGGCGCCGATCTCGAGGGTGGCGGAGTAGTCCTTGACCCCCCACAGGCCCTTGCCGGCTTTCAGGCCGGTGATGTCGGCGTTGAAGGTGATCTTCTGGTGGGCGGGCCAGTACTTCTCGGTGCGGTAGATGACGACGGTGTCGTTGATCCAGCGCCAGGCGCCCTCGACGGGCTTTTCCGCCTCGATCTCCAGGGCGCGTTCGATGGTGGCCTTGTTGGAGACGGGCTGGTTGAAGGTGACGATGATGGGGGCGCCGACGCCGACGGTCTCGCCCTTGCGGTTGGGGGTGACGTCGGCGATCTGGAGGGCGCGCTCGGGCTTGGCGGTGGTGAACGTGCTGGTGACGCTCGTGACGCCGGCCTTGGCGGAGACGTTGTAGCTGGTGGACGGCTTGAGCGCGGTCTTGGAGGTCCAGCGGGTGCGGTCGGCGTTGTAGGTGCCGTTGAGGGTCTCGCCGTCGGCTTCGACGGTGACGTCCTCGAGTGCGGCGCCGGCGGCGGTCACCACGATCTTCTTGTCCAGGCCGACCTTCTTGGCGCCCTCGGCGGGGGTGACCTGGACGGTGGGGGCCTGCGGCGTGGCCACGGTGGTGCCGTCGGGGCCGACGGGTTCTTGCGCGGCGGGACCACTCGAACATGAAGCCGTCAGCGTTGCGGCGGTGAGCAGCGCGAGCGCGGTGGCGGTTCTCCTTCGAGCGGGCGCGACGTTCAAGGCAGTCCTCTCCCAGCGGTACCTAAAGGTACGTCAAAGACCTTAATGCTCCTGTTCGTAAGACGCCGAATCAATTAGGGATGTTCGGTCACATTTCCGTCACTTTTGCTGGTGTGCGGGCAGGTCACCGGCGGGTCAGGCGGTGGGTGAGGCCGGTGTGCCGGCGGCCCGCCCCGCGGGTGCGCACGGCCTGCGCCAGGGCCCGCCGCGAGCCGACGATCACGACGAGTTTCTTGGCCCGGGTGATGGCGGTGTACAGCAGGTTGCGCTGCAGCATCATCCACGCGCTGGTGGCCAGCGGGATGACGACCGCGGGGTACTCGCTGCCCTGGGAACGGTGGATGGAGACGGCGTAGGCGTGGGCGAGCTCGTCCAGCTCGTCGAAGGCGTACTCGACGCTCTCGTCCTCGTCCGTCAGGACGGTGAGCTTGTGCTCGTCGGGGCGCAGGTCGGTGACGATGCCGACGGTGCCGTTGAACACGCCGTTGGCGCCCTTGTCGTAGTTGTTGCGCAGCTGGGTGACCTTGTCGCCGACGCGGAAGACGCGCCCGCCGTAGCGGCGCTCCGGCATGCCCTCGCGGGCGGGGGTCAGGGCCTCCTGCAGGGCGGCGTTGAGGGCGCCGGCGCCGGCGGCGCCGCGGTGCATCGGGGCCAGGACCTGCACGTCGCGGCGCGGATCGAGGCGGAAGCGGCGCGGGATGCGGCGGGCGACGACGTCGACGGTGAGGGCGGCGATCTCCTCCGGCTCCTCGCAGGGGAACAGGAAGAAGTCCTTCATGCCCTCCAGGACGGGGTGGCGGCCGGTGTTGACGCGGTGGGCGTTGACGACGACACCGGACTCGGCGGCCTGGCGGAAGACCTGGGTGAGCCGGACGCGGGGGACGTCGTCGGCGGCCAGCAGGTCTTTGAGCACCTCGCCCGCGCCGACCGACGGCAGCTGGTCGACGTCGCCGACGAACAGCAGGTGGGTGCCGGGCGCGACCGCCTTGACGAGCTTGTTGGCCAGCAGCAGGTCGAGCATGGACGCCTCGTCGACGACGACCAGGTCGGCGTCCAGGGGGTTGTCGCGGTCGAAGGTGGCCTCGCCGCCGGGGCGCAACTGCAGCAGGCGGTGCACGGTGGTGGCCTCGTGACCGGTCAGCTCGGCCAGGCGTTTGGCGGCGCGGCCGGTAGGCGCGGCCAGGATGACCTTGGCGCGTCTGGCGCGGGCCAGCAGCACGATCGAGCGTACGGTGAAGCTCTTGCCGCAGCCGGGGCCGCCGGTGAGCACGGCGACCTTCTCGGTCAGGGCCAGGCGGACGGCCTGGCGCTGCTCGGCGGCCAGGTCGGCGCCGGTCTGGCCGTGCAGCCAGCGTTCGGCGCGTTCCCAGTCGACGTCGGCGAACGCCTTGAGCCGGTCGTGGCCGGCGCGCAGCAGCGACAGCAGCCCGGAGGCCAGGGAGACCTCGGCTCGGTGGAAGGGCGGCAGGTAGACGGCCGGCACCACGTTGTCGCCGGCGGGGACGGGCTCGCGTACGACGCCCTCGGCCTCGACGAGCTCCTCCAGGCAGGCGGCGACGAGGTCGGCGGGCACGTCGAGGATCTTGACGGCGTCGGCGACGAGGTTGGGGGCCGGCAGGTAGCAGTGACCGTCGTCGGCTGCCTGCGACAGGGTGTAACGCAGGCCGGCCTTGACGCGTTCGGGGCTGTCGTGCGGGATGCCGACGGCCTGGGCGATGGTGTCGGCGGTCTTGAAGCCGATCCCCCACACGTCGTCGGCCAGCTGGTACGGCCGGCTGCGCACGACGGTGACGGACTCCTCGCCGTACTGCTTGAAGATGCGCACCGCGATCGAGGTGGACACGCCGACGCCCTGCAGGAAGATCATCACCTCTTTGATGATCTTCTGTTCCTCCCACGCGGCGGCGATCATCTTGGTGCGTTTGGGGCCGAGGCCGGGCACCTCGACGAGGCGTTCTGGGTGCTGTTCGATGACGTCGAGGGTGTCGGTGCCGAAGTGGTCGACGATGCGTTCGGCCATCTTGGGGCCGATGCCCTTGATCAGCCCGGAGCCGAGATAACGGCGGATGCCCTGCACGGTGGCCGGCAGCACGGTGGTGTAGGACCAGACCTCGAACTGGCGGCCGTAACGGGGATGGGACGTCCAGCGGCCGCGCAGCCGCAGCGACTCGCCGACCTGCGCGCCCAGCAGCGGCCCGACGACGGTGAGCAGCTCGGCCCCCGACCGGTCGGTGGCCACGCGGGCGATGGTGTAACCGGTCTCCTCGTTGGCGTACGTGATGCGCTCAAGTACTGCGCTCAAATTAGTAGCGACATTTTCCGAGCCCGCGTCCACCACACCGACGAGATTAGGGCAGATCTTCATCACCGCGACACCCGGCCCGAACCACCGGGCCAGCGATCTATCATCAACACGTGACCACTTCTCCCCTCTCCAAAGCCAACCCATCCCACACCATGCGAGCAAAAGCGCTAGCGTCAGCTGGCCAGCTCCTGGCCCGCGCCCGCGCTGAACGTGACGCCCTCTCCCCCGCCGAAGCGGCCAGGCAGGCACACCGGCCGGGACGCATCTCCGTCACAGACCGGGAGGCGTTGATTCGCGCCCAGCGCCAGCGAGCGCGGACGAGCAGGACCGCCTCCGCAGCTTGATGCAAGCATTTACGCTTGCATCGTGCGCCAGGGCCCGAACCCCTCTTCGGAGGTTCGGGCCCTTTGTCTTGCCGTACGAGCTACCAGCCGCCCATGTGCCGCATGCCGCCGAAGTGGCGGACACCGCCACCCACGCTCGCTGCCCAGCCGCCCGCGTCGTCGCTTGCGGCCCAGCCGCCTTGATCGCCGTGTCTCGTCATGGCGGCGAGCCTGCCAGACCAACGCGACCCCGGGCAACAAGTAGCGCTTCACGTCACCTCCCGCCGAGCCGCCGATCCCGGTCCTTCTGCTCCTGCACCGTTCGCTGCGCTTCCCGCTGCACTCGCGGCGACGCCCGCTTCTTCCCCGACGCCACATGCCGCGCATCACGCCGACCAGCCCCGGCGTCACCAAGACCGTGACCACGTCCACCCAGACGGTCACCAATCCCGACGGCAGCAAAGTGATCACCAAGACCAACGTCGTTACCACCGTCACCGTCACCACCATCCCCGCGCCGGACTCCACGGCCTTGCCCACGCCCTCCACGACCAGCAAGCCGGCCGAGAGCAACACCAGCACAGGCGGCATGTAGCAAGGCCGAACCCAGCCAACCCAGCAGAGGCGGTTCATCAACGGATCTCCTCAACCAGAACAACCCCCCTCCCAAGGACCTCTCGTGCCATTGACCATGGACGACAGCGATGAGCTGCGTCTGTACAAGTACCTGATCGACCACGGACCTACCCGAGCGGAGAACCTGCTTGACGTTGTGCCAGACCCGGAACAGACCCTGGAGTGGCTGCGCGGCGAGGGATTCGTGATCGGCGACCCGCCGCGCGCCCGGCGCCCACGTCACGCGCTCGCCCCGACTCTCTCGGAAGCGGCTCACACCCTGGATCGGCTCAAGCAGCTCATGCAGGACCTGGAGCAGCGTTACGACGCCAGCCCCCACTATGAGAGCGCGGGCGAGCCCCTGTCCAAGCTGACCAGCAGGGAAGAGCTCACCAGCGTCTTCGGCGCGCTGCAGAAGACCGCCAGGCGGGACTGGATGCAGCTCATAACGTCGCCGTTCCTGCCCATGGCCGGGGCTCACCCGCCCGAGCGGAGCTCTAACCCCGTTAGCGCCAACAACTGCCGCCGGCGAGTGGTGTACGAGCGAGAGGTCATGTCCAACCCAGAGGTCATGGAGGGCCTGCGCGCCACGCTGCGATGGGGTGGGGCCGAGGTGCGGTTCACTGACCGGCTGCCGACGAAGCTGCTCATCGTGGACAACGTTGTCGCACTGACGCCGCAGGAGGAGCGGGGCGGCCTGCCCATGCTGATGATCAAGTCGCCTCCGCTCATCGCCGGGCAGATCGCCCGCTTCGAGGAAGAATGGGACAAGGCGGTCCCGTACAACATCGACGTCTCCAGCGCACCCATCGACCTGGACGCGCAGGACCGCAGGATCCTGCAGCAGGTCGTCGCCGGCGAAACCGACAAGGTGATCGCCCGCGTGTGTGAGGCCTCCCCGCGGACCGTAGGCCGTCGCATCGCGCGGATGCGCCAACTGGCAGGGGTGTCCACCCGAGGACAGCTCATTCACTACGCAACAAAAAACTGGCTGTGACCCGTAACCCAAGGTCACCACTGGGGGATTTCCTATGCTGCGCACCAACCGCGCTTTGGCGTTGTCCGCGACCGTCACCGTGCTCGGCTGGTTCACGGCGGGGGCCGCCACCAGCTGGGTCATCCTCAACCCGCCGACCCTGACCTACCCCGCGATATACCTGCTGTGGCTGCACAGCTTCGCGATCGTGGCGACTATGTTCACCGTGGTGATCGTCGCGGCGCGGACCTTCCAACGCATTATCGGTGAGGCCACTCAGGCGTACGCGTTAGGGCTAGAGCAGGGCATGGACATCCGGAGTTCGATCACAGCTCCCAGCTGCGAAGTCCTCGACGACTCCGCGCCGTCGAGCCCTGAAACGCGGGAAGCTCCGGCCTCTGCCGGAGCTTCCCCGATGACGGTTCGGTAGGAACCTATTCCTCCTTGAGGATTCTCAAGATGGTGTAGAGCGTGAAGCCCTCCCCCGCCGGGTCGGCCTCTTTGGTGATCTCCACCATGCGGCGGCGGGTGACCAGGGACTTCTTGTCGCTGGCGGGCACACCTTCGGGTGGGCCCGCCGCAGCGGCGAGGGCTTCTTGGAACTTCCTGGTCGGCTCAGCGATAGCCTCGTAGTAGGCGCGGGCCGCCTCAAGGAGGGCCTGCTCCGCCTCGGCTCTCTGCTCCTTCGGGGGGAGCCTCCCGGGGTTCTTCATGAACATCATTCTGCCATACCTCGTTTCGTTTTCGCTCCCACCTTGCGGGATTGGCGGCGCCGACCCACCAACTCGGCCACGTGCTCCTCGTACTCCTCCCAGGTCCACAGAGCGCCGCACCCGCCGACGTACTCGCGGGCGTCGCACTCGATGTACCGCTCCCCCGCCGTCCGGATCAGCGCCCGCAGGCCGCACGACCGGCACGGCCCGACGAGTTCCTGCACGTGAACAGCCCACGGCGCGAGCCCATGCGCCCACCGGCGCAACGCCCCGACCTCGCCGATCATGTCGTCAATCCACGGCTGGCCCGTCGCCCAATCCAGGTGCCGCAGCAGCCACGCCGACAGCTCCTCGACGTCGGCCCGCTGCGGGTAGACCAGGCCGCGGTGTTCGGCGATCAGCCACGCCCACCCCTTGAGCGTCGACGGGATCGACGGCGGGCCCACCTGGTCGTCATCGTCGCCATGGATAGGCGTCGCGCCCTCATGCAGCATCGACAGCACATCGAGCCGCGTCGGCGTGCCAGCCTCCTGCGACCCCGACACCCGGTCGCTGTCGCCCTGCCCCGGCGTCTTGTGCTGCTCCAGCCACCGCATGAGCTGCGGCGTGATCTCCACGTCGCGGCGCAGCCTGGTCGTGCAGGTCTCACAGATGAGGCGGCCGGCCGCTGCCTGGCGGGGTTCACCCCGTCGGCATCGAGGGCCAATGCACAGCGGGTTCGTGGTCTCGGGCAACGACGTGGTCCTTCCGCAGTCCGATGAGGGGAAGCGAGCCGTATCGCTGATGCCAGCAATACGGCTCGCGCTAACGGACTACCGTACGTCCTCCCTGGTAGCGGCTCCGTTCGCCTCTGCCATCGCCTCGTACGACGGGTACAGCTCCGGCCAGTTATCGCCCCGGTCCAGCGCCTCCATGGGCAGCCTGCCGTCCATCACCGCGAGCCGGACCCCCATGTGGTTGTGGCCCTCGACGGCCAGCCAGCCCGCGCAGGCCAGGTCCTCGCCCGTGCCCGGTTCACCAACGTGACAGCCGAACATCGGCGATCCCGGCAGCGGCGGAATCCCGGCCGCGTCCCGCCGGCACGTGGAGCGCAGCTGCTCGTACCGCGATGCGGGGAACTTCCCAGGCGGCGCCTTCAGCTGCCAAGGACACTCGCCACACAGGTACTTGCGGTAGGGCATGTCGTCGCTGCTCACTCGTCGTCCTCTCGCAGGACCTGGAGGTTGATGACCTCTTCGCACTGGTGCTCCAGGGCGTGCCGCTCGGTGGGAGTCATCTCCTGCAGGAGCGCGCGGGCGTGGTCAACGTCGTCGTTGACGACGGCGGACAGGACCTCAGTCTCCGCCCGCGGCGTGCCATACCTGCCGAGGCTGGTACTCATCGCGCCCTCCTCTTGGCCGGGCGCCGCTTGGCCAGCATCACCGGGCCTCCCACCTCGAAGCACGCCAGCAGGCCGCCGTCCCACTCCTCCGCGAGCCGAAGCGTGTAGCGAAGCCCATCGAACTGGCACACCACATCGACCTCGAGGTCGGAGTCCGCGGGGAAGGTCATGCGACGCCTGCAGCACGGCAGCTCGGTCTCCACGTGGTTGGAGCCCTCTTCGTGCGTCGTGTGCCGCTGTACGACCATCCCGGGGTCGGAGTGGAGCTCGTCCACGGTCACGGGCCTGCTCGCCGAGATGACCGTAGGCTGGGGCGGGGTCGGCTCGGCGCTGATGGTCCGCTTCGCCACGGTGTACTTCCTGACCTCCAGCGCCACGAGCAGCTGGTCAGCCAGATGCAGCCGGTCTTCCTCCTCGGGGAGTCCTGGCACCCCGCTGCGGCCCAGCTCGTCGGCCAGCACGCGAACCGCTTCGGACCACGTCGAGGTGCCCATCACACCGCCCCGTACTTGTCGTCGATCTGGTCCCAGACGGCGACGCCGGTCTCGACCAGGGCCTCGGGGGCGTCGAAGAAGTCCAGCGCCCAGTTCAGCGGGTTCGGCTCTTCCCACGCGGTGCTCGCGCAGGTTGCGGCGGCGAGCTTGACCAGCTCGCGCACCTGCTCGTCGGTGAGACCCAGGTGGGCCAGGTCGACGCTCATCAGGCGGCGCCCCCCGTCACCTCGGCGTAGAGTGCCTGGCAGGCAGCGATCTCCGCCTTCAGCTCCGCGGCACGCTCCCGGCCGTACTCGTCCTCCCGGTGCTCGTACATCGCCAGGAAGTCGGCCCTTTCGGCCAGCTGCGCGACGACCGCCCCTCTCACGGCATCCTGAGTCGCCCACACGTCGTCGAAGATCGGCCGGACCTTCTCGTCCAGGCATTGGCCAACGTAGCTGTACACCGTGTTGATCGACAGGCCCGCGCGCCTGTCGTAGAACGCGGCCTTGTAGAAGACGGAGACTCGGCGGCGGCCCAGGCCGTCGATGATGTACGACCACATGGAGTGGTCAGCGGCTTCCCTCTTCCACCCGTCCGGCAGGGTGACGCGGCGGAACAGGGGGTCGCCCTCGACCTGTTCGCCAAGGTGGAAGCCGAGCGCGGTCAGGTCGGCCTCGCTTCCCCCCGTGATCTTGGTGGGGATGACCTCGGAGTTGACGAACTCGCGCTGCCCGTCAGCTTCCATGCGGAGGATGGCTCCCTCCATACCGCCGGAGCCCATGGCGTCGGCCAGGAGCAGCAGGGCGTCGGTCTTGCTGGTGTCGCGGGGGCTGGTCATTACTTGATACCTCCGGTGATGGTGTACGAAGCGGGCGTTGTCCGGGTACCGGTGCCGCCACTCGGCCGGCACGGTGCCCTGATGCCATAGGTTCCGCGTCGTGGCCGTCCGTCCGTCGAACCACTCGATGTCGAAGCGGCGGCCGCCGTGCCCACGGAACCCGCCGGTGTCGCCGCCGATCGCGTAGTGCTCGCCGTCGACCACGACCCTGTCGGCCGGGTCGACGGCGTTCTCCACGTAGCCGCCGGGCCCCCAGAAGACGAATTCCTGCGAGTCCTCCATGTCGGCGCTCATCTGAGGATTCCGTGGGTGATGCCGTCGGCCACGTCCCGGACGCAGCGGGCGTCGCCGAGCGCGGTGTGCTTGGTCGCCGGGTCCTGGTGGACGCCGACGATCTCCCAGGCCAGCACGTCGGTGGCACCTTCGAGCCAGTCCCGTACGTGATGAGCGGCCTCGCCCGTGAACGCCTCATCCACCTTGCCGCCGGCCGCGGCCAGGCGGCCGTACACGTAGCCCTTCATCATGGCCCGGACGTCGTCCATCCGGTGCGACGCCGTGAACGCCTGCCCGTTGGCGTGCAGGAACGCGCGCAGGAAGTCCCGGTCGTGGCGCGGGTTGTTCGCCACGATCGTCGCGCCGTCGAGGTGGTAGGCCATCTGGAGCGCGATGTCGGCCGCCGTCACGTTCTTCGTGACCGTGCCCTCGGGAGTGTCGTCGAACTCCGTGCCGCACGTCAGCTGCACGCCGAGTCCGACCTGCAGATGGGAGACAAGGCTCCTGTCGTAGTACTTGCTGATCTGCAGCGCCTTGGGGTCGGCGGTGGTGAGGTCGGGCCTCACCTGCCACCAGAACTCCAGGTCGCCGCCGTCGAGGAAGTCGGTGTCGCGGACGATGAACGCGGCCTCCCAGAGGTGGCCGAACTCGGTGTCGAGGTGGGTTTCCTCTGTGTCCAGGTAGACGTACTTCGTCACGGGGGTGTCCTTTCTGTAGAGGGTTACCGCTCGGCGAACAGGTCGAGCTGTTGGGGCATGGCGGCGGCCTCGGCCTGGCGGGCGAGGTCGCGCGGGTGGGGTTCAGGCGTCCGGCCGACGTCGCGGCAGTAGCTCACGCAGGTCCGCATGTGGACCGTCCGGCACTCCTCGCCGTACACGCAGATGGGGTGCTGGCAGAGGGAGAACTCGACCACGTGCTGTCTGGTCCAGGGCCGGTTCTTCTGGCCACACTCGACGCACTTCACCCGCGGGGCTCCGGGGCCGAGCCGGAGTGCTTGTTGATCAGTGCGATCAGGTCCGCCATGAAAGCGGCGTTCTGGCCGAAGGTCAGCGTGTAGCTGAAGCCGCCTCGGCTGGAGTAGACGGACAGGGATTCGTGGGCGCCACCGGGGCCGGCGAACCTGACGATCTCGCTGTCGAAGAAGCGGTTGGTCTGCGTGGGGATGTACTCGGCGCCGGGCAGCTGCGCGGCGATCAGCGTGGCCTCGGCTTGTCTGAACACCCGCTGCGCTTCACGCTGGGCTTCCATTCCCTTCTGCGACTCGATCTGCGTGCGGTAGTGCGGCAGGAGGTTGCGGCTGACCTGGGCTGCCACAGCCTTCGGGGGACGGGTCAGCGACGCCGTGGTGTGGCTGGACCGGCGCGTCAGGGATGACAGGCACGTGGGCTTCGACAGGTCGGCGTCGAGCCGGAGCCCTATGAAGGAGATCCTGTCCTTGCAGGACTCGCTGACGGTGCGGTGCACGAGCGCGATCCGCTCGTCACCGTCGACCAGGACAACGGCCTTCCGCTCCCATTTCTGGGGGAACGTCTGCACCTCGAACTTCCCGGGGAGGTGCTGGGCGACCTCGGCGGCGAAGGTTGCGACGCGTCTGGCGTCGGCGTAACTGATCACAGTTGCTCCTCGATGGGGGGCGGGTGGCCCGGCGCGCGGCCGGGCCACCCGGATGGTCATTCGGGCTGCTGGGTGTCCTGCGCCAGCCGCTTCGCCGCCGAGGCGGTGGAGATCGGCCGTCGTTCGGCGTTGCGGTGGTCGCTCCGGTGGATCTTGGCCAGCTCCTCCGAAGCGGCCTTGACCACGGCGGGCGGGCTGGCCCACACGCCGCCGTCGACGCCGAGCGTGCAGCCGGGGGTGTGGCAGACGGCCTGGTGCCGCCGCTCGCCGTTGACGTCGACCGGCTCGATCTTCACGACGATCCGAGGTGCCATCACACGCCAGCCTTTCCGCTTGCGTCAGCAGGCTGCGGCTCGGTCCAGTCCGTCCAGCTGGTGCCGTCCATCTGAAGCCAGCCGGGGTCCACGAGGCGCTGCCCGTTGCAGGCGATGCCGACGAAGTAGCCGACGTTCTGGTGCGCGGTGTCGTCCTCGGCAGGCTGGACGCCGCACACCGGGCAGACGATGGTCAGCCACTTCGTGATCGACTTGGGGCACACCTCGATGCCGGTGGCCAGGTTGGCGAGGTAGCCGGCGTCGTCGGTGAAGAACGTGCAGTCGCTGATGACTTCCCGGTCGCGGGCGCTGAAGAAGTGCTCCTCGATGTCCTCGCCCCACTCGTCGTCGTTGAGGGCGAGGTAGTCGGCCAATTCGTCCTGGGTCACGCCGACGTGGACCTTGATCTCCCTCTCCACCTCGTAGGTGACCCGCTCCTCGACCCGGATCCGGATCTTGCGGGTCTCGCGGGGCAGCGCCTCCGCAACCTCGTAGGGCGGGATCGGGTAGTAGCAGGTGATTTGCGGCTTGCGGGTGTGGCCCCACACGTCGGGGCGGCCGTCCGTGGCCAGGTTGCGGATGGGTGTGCTGCAGACGGTGCAGGTCGATGCCGTGTTCTGGATGTCCACGGTTCTCCTTCGTTGGGTTGGGGTGAAGGGGCGGGCGCTGGGTGGCGCCCGCCCGGGTGCGGTTAGGCGCTGATGGCGCGCTGTCCGCTGGAGCCGAGTCGGGCGCCGCCGCCGAGGTCGGCGCGCTCGCCCGCTTCGCGACCGGCGAGGAACGCGTCAGGGTCGCCGATCGGGCGCGACTTGACGGCGCCGGTGGCGGGGACCTTGCTCTTGTAGTAGGCGTCCACGGCGGCCTGCCGGTCGCGCAGGACGAGCTCGGTGGATCGGCCCGTGTTGGTGCTGTCGGCCTCGGCGGTGGCGGCCTTGTTGGCCTGGCGCAGCTTCTCGAAGACGCTGCTGGCGAACCCGGCCATGAAGCTCTTGCGGGCGGTGCTGAGGCTCTTGCGTCCGCTGGGCTTGACGTTGGCGACTTCCTTGGCCATCTGCAGCGACAGGGAGGCGAAGAGCATCTTCACGACCTCGAGGTCGCTCTGGTAGCCGGAGACCATGACGTACGTCACGCCGTTGACCTTCCACTGCACGGCGCGGCAGGTCTTGGGGCCGACGATGGAGGCGAGGAGGTGGATGCGTTCGGCCTGGTGGGTCTTGTCGATGACGAGGGCCCAGCTGCTCAGTTCGTCGGTGATCTGGCCGGCGGCGGCGAGGTGTGCGCGTTCGATGCCGTGCTTGGCCATGAGGTTGTAGGCGCGCTCGCGGAAGGTCTCGGCTTCCTCGGGGCCGGTGTTGGGGTGCTCCGCGATGGCGAGGTATTTGCGGATGCGGTCGAGTGTCTTCTCTGGGGCAGCGGTGGTCACGTGCGTGCCTTTCTCTGGGTTGGTTGCTAGCTGTTTTGCTTGCATGAGCTGGGAGGACTCACGCTCGCTTGCGTTTGGATCTTGCATCATTCTTGCACGTTCATTCTGAATTCGCAACGACCCTTGTGGCGTGCTGAAACGCGCTCTGAGCGGCCACAACGCGCGCGACGACCAACCACACACAAACCATGATTAACAACGCTCACGCTGGCTCTGAGCGTCACGTACACGCACGTTCAGAGCCACGCCAGACGTGCGTTTCGCGTGCGCCCGCCGCCCCCTCGCCGCCCGACGCGCAAGCAACGTCACTTGCAGAAAGAACCGAAGCACGGAAAGGTAGGTGGCGACACCACACGCCCGCTCGCCAAGGAGATGCCGCCGACCATGGCCCGCTCAACCACAGCCGCGACCGCCCGGAAGGCACTGGTCAAGCAAGCGGAACGGCAAGCGGCATCTCGCCCCCGCACCAAAAGCCGCCAGGACAAACCCACCCTCGCTGTCCGCATTAGCCCCCAAACCAACGAACGCCTCACCTACGCCAACGAGCAGACCGGCCTTGGAATCTCCGGCATCGTCGAAACCGCGCTCGTCGACTACCTCGACTTCCTCGGCATCCCCGCCGACGCCGAGCCGCCCCGCAACCCGGACGGCAGCCGCCCCAAGCGGGAGCGCAGCGTGAAGAGGCGCACCCGCCGGGCAGCGGAAGAGGTCGATGACGTGCCCATCGGCCCGCGCATCACCCGCCAGACGGACGACCGGCTCACCATCGCCTGCCTGGACACCGCCACCGGCCCGCAGGACATCGTGGAAACCGCTCTCAAGGCATGGCTGCGCAAGCAAGGCATCCCGCTGTACCCCAAGACCCCAGGCCAACGCTGACTACGGAACCGCATGACCCTGCGCAGCCGCTACTGCCCGACCACGAGCACCGGGTCTAGGTCCGTGCGCGGCCGCAGGTAGCGGACGGGGTGCCGGTGCCGGTCCCCGTCCTTAGCGGTGTCCACCAAGACTTCCACCACTAGATCCGGCTGCACCTGCGTGTAGGTGATGGGATCGCGCTGGCCGTACGGACTCGCCGCCCAGCCAGGAGGAAGCGCCGCCGGCCACGGGTGCTCCCCGGCCGCCGGGGTGAGCAGGGGGGCGACCTCGGCGGCGGCCTGCGCGCTCAGATGCGTGGTGCGGCCGACGACGCGAAGCTGGCCCGCACGGTTGTACCGGCCGAGGATGAGGCCCCTCGGCCGCCGCGGGTGGCCGACGTAGCCCCCGACGACCGCCTCGGCGCTGGCGCGGTGCTTGAGCTTGAGCCAGCCGCGCGCCGCGCTCTCGTACCGGGAGCTGGTCGGCTTGAACTGCGCCGGGATTGATGGAGACTTCATCGGTTGGAAAGGATGGAGGGGGGCTCACCCCGAGGTGTGGACACCGGTTGTCATGCGGCGAGCAGCACCCTATCGACGGTCTGCTGCTCGTAGTCGATCGGGCTGAGGTAGCCGATGGCGGAATGTCTCCTGCGGGTGTTGTAGCGGGTGATCCACTTGAAGACGGCCAGGCGAGCCTCACGCGCCGAGGACCAGCCCTTGGCACCCT
>NZ_SMKQ01000206.1 GCF_004348995.1 Nonomuraea terrae | reverse complement strand
GCCCTGCACCGCCCGCATCACCAGCAGCACAGGGAAGGACGGCGCCAGCGGCAGGGCCAGCCCGATCACCGCCGCCAGCAGCACCGACCAGAGGATCACCCGCCGCCGCCCGACGGCTCCCGCCATCCAGGCGACCGGCAGCACGGCGACGGCCAGCGCGGTGGTCGCCACCCCGATCGCCAGCGACGCGCTGCCCGGATCCAGCCCGTACGCCTGTGCGAGCTGCGGCAGCACCGGCTGCGGCGCGTACAGCAGAGCGAACGACGACAGCCCGGCCGCGGCCACCGCGGCGCTGACCCGCCGCGTGTCCACGGAGACATCCTGGAGAACGACCACATCTCAGACGCTAAGCAAAGCTAAAAAATACGTCTAATGCAGAAATGGGCGATAATTCATACCATGACGCATGAATCGGATGAGGAGCTGGCCGCCCGTCTGACTCCGTCCCTGGCCCTGCTGGCCGCCGTCGGTGAAACGGGCCAGGTCACCCGTGCCGCCGAGCTGCTCGGCATCCCCCAGCCCACGGCCAGCCGCCGCCTCGCGGCGCTGGCGGACATCGTCGGCGCCCCGCTCGTGCTCCCCGCCGGCCGCGGCATCCGCCTGACCCGGGCCGGCCGCACCCTGGCCGCCGCCTCCACCCGCGCGCTCGCCGCCGTGACCGCCGCCGCCCGCGAGGTGCGCGAGGAGATCGACCCCGGCAGCGGCCGCGTCGTGCTCGGGTTCCTGCACCTGCTCGGGCGCACCCTGGTGCCGTCGCTCATCGGCGGCTTCCGCGAGCGCAACCCGGGCATCCGCTTCAGCCTGGCGCAGGGGTCGCGTCAGGACATGCTGCGGGCCCTGCGCGCCGGCGAGATCGACCTGGTGTTCGTCGCGCCCATGCCGCTGGACGACCCCGATCTGGTCAGCCGGCCGCTCGCCGACCAGGAGCTGGTCCTGTCGGTGCCGCCGTCGCACCGGTTCGCCGCATCGGGGCGGGTGCGGGCGGCCGAGCTGGCGGGGGAGGAGCTGGTGACGCTGGAGCACGGGTACGGCCTGCGCCAGATCACCGACGATCTGTGCGCCGCGGCCGGGTTCGAGCCGCGCATCGCCTTCGAGGGCCAGGAGTCGGAGACGGTGCGCGGCCTGGTGGCGGCCGGCCTGGGCGTGGCCATCCTGCCCCGCTCGGACCAGCCGCCCACGGGCGGCATGCGCGAGATCCCGCTGTCGCCGCCGCTGTTCCGCACGATCGGCGTCAGCTGGCCGGCGGGGGACCACCTCACCCCGGCCGCCCGCGCGTTCCGCGACCACGCCTGCTCCGGTCTGACCGACCTCGGCCCCGGTTTCCGCCCTCCGGCACCCCGTCCCGTCCCGGCCGGCCGGCATGGATGATCATCGGCCAGACTGGGCGGATGACACATGACGGGGATGCGGGAGTGCCCGGGTCGCTGGCGCGGGCGCTCGGGGACGTGGCGGCCGAGCGGGCGGCGCAGGACGCCAGGTGGGGCATGCAGATCCTGCCCGACGGCACCGGTGCCGACGGCTCGACGGCCGCCTCCGACCGGGCCCGGCTGGAGACCGAGGCGGCCTCCCGGGCCGGGACGCTGACCTGGCGGCACCTCCTGGCCGAGGAGGTGCTGGAGGCGTTCGCCGAGAGCGACCCGCGGCGGCTGCGGGGGGAGCTGGTCCAGGTGGCCGCCGTGGCGGTCAAGTGGATCCAGGCCCTCGACCGCCGCCCGGCCTCCTGAGCCGCGGTGCTACTGCTCCCTCCTGGCGACGGGTTTCTCCTCATGTGCGCGGTCCCCGTCGAGCGGGACCTGCTCGCCGCCGTACGCGCGGCTCATCCTCACCCTGAGCCGCCCGAGCAGGCTGCGGGCGTACTTGGGCGGGACGCCCTCGCCGTCCCCCCGGGCCGCGGGCAACATCGGGACGGGCGTCTTGCCGCGCAGGTGGGCCTCGATGTCCTCCGACGGCGGCGAGTGGACCTCGATGTACTCGCCGTGCGGCAGGCGCTTGATGACGCCCGACTCCACCCCGTGGCCGACCACGTTCGCGTCCGATCGCTGCAGGCCCACGCACATCCGGTAGGTGATCCAGTACGCCAGCGCCGGCCCGACGAAGATCAGCACCCGTCCGATGTACGTCGTCCAGTTGAGACTGACGCGGAAGAACGTCGCGATCTCGTCGTTGGCGCCGAGCAGCCAGAGCAGGCCGTAGAAGATGACGCCCGCCATGCCGATCGCGGTGCGGTGCGGGTTGTTGCGCGGCCGGTCGGCGATGTGGTGCTCGCTCCGGTCGCCGGTGATCCAGCGTTCCAGGAACGGATAGAGCACCAGGCCGGTGATGATCAGGCCGAGGGGCAGCAGCGCCGGGATCAGCACGCTCAGTGGCAGCGTGCCCGCGTTCGCCGTGCCGAAGAGGTTGATCTCCCAGGCCGGCATGAGCCGCAGCGAGCCCTCCAGGAAGCCCATGTACCAGTCCGGCTGGGATCCGGCGGAGATGTCCGCGGGCGTGTAGGGGCCGAACAGCCAGATGGGGTTGATCTGCGCGAACGTCGCCAGGCCCGCCAGGACGGCGACCGTGAACAGCATGTACGCGCCCGACTTCGCCATGAAGGCGGGCAGCAGCGGGGCGCCGACCACGTTGGTGTTCGTGCGGCCCTTGCCCGGCATCTGCGTGTGCTTCTGCACCCACATCAGGATCAGGTGGGCGGTGATGAGGGCGACCAGGATGCCCGGGATCAGCAGGATGTGCAGCGTGAAGAACCGCGCCATCACCACCTCGCCCGGATACTGCCCGCCGAACAGGAAGAACGACAGGTACGTGCCGACCAGCGGCAGCGACTGCACCACGCCCTGGGTGATCCGCAGCCCCGCGCCCGACAGCAGGTCGTCGGGGAGGGAGTAGCCGCTGAGCCCCTCGAACAGCGACACCGTGAACAGCCCGATGCCGATCAGCCAGTTCAGCTCGCGCGGCTTGCGGTAGGCGCCGGTGAAGAACACCCGCAGCATGTGGATCACGATGCTGGCCACGAAGAGCAACGCCGCCCAGTGGTGCATCTGCCGCATCAGCAGCCCGCCGCGCACCTCGAAGCTGATCTCCAGGGTCGACGCGTACGCCTCCGACATGCCCACGCCTCTGAGCGGCGCGTACGGTCCCTGGTAGACCACGTGCCCCATGCTGGGCTCGTACCAGAAGGTGAGGAATGTCCCGGTCAGCAGCAGGATGATGAACGAGTACAGCGCGATCTCACCCAGCAGGAACGTCCAATGGTCAGGGAAGATCTTGCGCAGGTTGCGCTTGAGAAAGTTCGCGCCCCCCACGCGCTCGTCCAAGAAGTTGCTGGGCCCGGTGATGAACTTGGGCAATGTGGTCATTAATGGCCTCCCCCTGGCCGGACTCCAACGGCGGGGGGAAGCCGGACGGCGCCTCGGCGCTGCCGGATGACTGGTACGCGGCAGTACCAGAGCGTAGTCGCGCGATCGTCATCCGACTCGATGGCGGACCCCGAGCACCGGCAAAATTTGTGACGTTCTGCCGGATTCGCCGCAGCTTTATGCCGGTTTTGCCCCGTACGCCGCGACGGTGAACGGGCGCGGCGGAGTCGTGTAGACCCGCTCGGTCAGGCGCGACAGCGACGGGTGCCCGTCGAGGAAGCGGTGCAGCCGCCTGGCCTCCGGCCACGGGTGCACCGCCACCAGCACGCCGTCCGGTGCCAGCAACGCGCTGAGCTGGTCGGAGGCGCGGTGCAGGCGGTCGTGGCGGCCCAGGTAATAGAGGGTCTCGGAGCAGAACACCAGGTCGAAGCGGGGCTCGACCTGGTGGGTGAGGATGTCGGCCTGCAGGAACCGCACCCGCCCGTTCTCGGGGACGCGCGCCCGCGCCCGCTCCAGCGCCCGCTCCGACACGTCCACCCCGGTGATCTCGGCCTCCGGGTACGTCTTCGCGAGCGTCTCGGTGAACACCCCCTCGCTGCAGCCGACCTCCATGATGCGCTGGTACGGCCTGGCCGGCAGGCACTCCAGCGTCGAGCGGTACTTGTGCTGCTCGTAGTCGTCGGTCGACAACTTCCACGGGTCGGGGCTGCGGTGCCACCAGTCGAAGTAGCGGCGCAGGACCACGGCCTGACCCCTCGGCGACAGCAGCGACAACGTCCGGAAGAAGGTGCGGTGCATGAGCTCGGGCAGGCTTGGCATGCGGCCTCTCTAGGTCGACACGGGGGGAGTCCCGGGCTGGGCGGGCAAGTGGTCGCCGAGAGGGCATGCCCGCTCCGGACCGGGGTGAAGCGTGATCACTTCGAAGTCGTGCCGGAGATGGCGGACGTTACGCCAGCGTGTCGCGCAGCTCCCGCTTGAGCACCTTGCCCGAGGCGTTCTTCGGCAGTTCCGGCACGAACACCACCCGCTTGGGCACCTTGAACGCCGCCAGCCGCTCCCGCAGGAACGCGGTCAGCTCCTCGGCGGTCACCTCCGCGCCCTGCCGCGGCACCACCGCCGCGGTCACCGCCTCGATCCACCTGTCGTCCGGCAGCCCGAACACCGCCGCCTCCGCGACCCCCGGATGCTGGTAGATCGCCTCCTCGACCTCGCGACTGGCGACGTTCTCGCCGCCGGACTTGATCATGTCCTTCTTCCTGTCCACCACCGACAGGTATCCGTCGGCGTCCATGACGCCGAGGTCGCCGCTGTGGAACCAGCCGCCGCGGAACGCCTCAGCGGTCTTGTCCGGGTCGTTCCAGTAGCCGAGCATGGCGTGCGGGCTGCGGTGCACGATCTCGCCGACCACGCCCGGCGGCACCGGCTCGTCCTGGTCGTCCACGATGCGGGTCTCCACGTTCAGCGCGGGCCGGCCGGCCGAGCCGAGCCGGGTGAGCTGCTCCTCCGGGCGGAGGATCGTGGCGACCGGCGCCATCTCGGTCTGCCCGTAGAAGTTGAACAGCCGCACCTCCGGCAGCCGGGCGGCGATCTCCTTCAGTACCTCCACCGGCATGATGGAGGCGCCGTAGTAGCCCTTGCGCAGCGACGACAGGTCACGGCGATCGAAGTCGGGATGGCGCAGCAGCGAGATCCAGACGGTGGGCGGGCAGAAGAGCTTCGTGGCGCGCTCGCCCTCGATCGTGGCCAGGATCGCCGCCGGGCTGGCGCCGGGCAGCACGATGTTGGTGGCGCCCAGATAGAGGCCAGGAGTGAGGAAACAGTGCAGCTGGGCGCAGTGGTAGAGGGGCAGGGCGTGCACCTCGACGTCGTCGGGGCTCATCTCGCCGTCCACCATGCAGGTGACGTACTGGGCGATCAGGCTCCGGCTCGACAGGGTGGCCCCCTTGGGGCGCGACTCGGTGCCGCTGGTGTACATGATCTGGATCGGGTCGTCGTCGGCGACCTCTGCCCGCGGCTCGGCGTCGTCGTCGTGCGACGACCACGCGGTGAACGCCTCCCAGCCGTCCCGCGCCGCGCCGATCACACCGCGTACGGACACCTTGCCGGTGACCGCGGCCTCGGCGACCGGCAGCAGCGCCTCCTCGACGAGCATCCCGCTCGCCCCGGAGTGCTCCAGGACGTACGCCACCTCCTCGGCCCGCAGCATGAAGTTGACCGGCACGGAGATCGCCCCCAGCCGCGCCAGCGCCAGGTACGCCACCACGAACGCGTGGTTGTTGTGGCTCAGCACGGCGAACCGGTCGCCCTTGGCCACGCCCCGCGCGGCCAGCGCGTTGGCCGTGCGGTTCACCGCCCGGTCGAGGTCGGCGTAGCTCTGCCGCAGGTCTCCGAAGACGATCGCGGTCTTGGCGGGGTGACGGGCGGCCGAGCGCCGCAGGAGGTCGCCGAGGGAGTGCTGACGGATCAAAGCGGGCACCCTTCATCCGGGCAGAACGATATTCGGGCGGTGTTATTCGGGCGATAGTAACGCCCGCGATCACCCTCCGAACACCCCCGCGAGCCGCCGATAGGAGTCGAGCCGGCGATCGAGGTCGTAGGTGTTCATCGTGACCAGCACCTCGTCCGCACCGGTGGCCTCGACCAGCGTGCCGAGGGCGACGGCGACCTCACTCTCCGTCCCGTGGACACGGCTCTTGAGCGACTCCTCCAGATACGCCCGCTCGCGCTCGCTCATCTCCGTCCGCGCGACCTCCGCGGCCGGGACCAACGGCGGGAAGACGCCCGCCGTGCGCGAGCGGACCGTGGACCACGCCTCGGGCAGCTGCAGCAGCGCCGCCTCCCCGGCGCTCGGGCCGACCGCGACGTCCGCCGCCACCATCACGTACGGCCGCGCCGCCCACGCCGACGGCCGGAACCCGGCCCGGTAGCGGGCGGCGGCGTCCACCGCCCGGGGCCCGCCCCCGATCACCACCGGCAGCCCCAGCTCCGCCGCGATGTCCGCGCCCGCGCCCATGGCCAGCACGAACGCCTGCGGACGCAGTCCTTCGGCGGGCAGCGCGTGCACGCCGGGATGAGCCGTCTGGGTGCCGGTGAACCAGCCGAGCAGCTCGCCGAGCTGCTCGGCGAACCGGTCGGCGTCGTCCTTGCCGTGGCCGAGCGCCCGGCGGATGCCGCCGGTGAACCCCACGGAACGCCCGAGCCCCATGTCGACGCGCCCCGGATACAGCGACTCCAGCACGCCGAACTGCTCGGCGACCACCAGCGGACGGTGGTTGGGCAACATCACGCCGCCCGTGCCCACCCGGATGCGGGAGGTCGCCGCGGCCACGGCCGCCGCCAGCACGGTCGGCGCCGAGCCCGCCGCGCCTGGCACACTGTGGTGCTCCGACACCCAGAACCGGTGGTAGCCGAGCTCCTCCGCCTGCCGCGCGAACCGCACGGTCTCCCGCAGCGCCTCGGCCGGGTCCGAGCCCTGCCGCACGAGCGAACGATCCAGAATCGAGTACGCGGTCACGTACGGGTGCAACGCGCACCGCGACCGGATCAATCCACCGGATCCCCGGCGATGCCGTCGTAGAAGGCGCGCAGGCGGGCCATCAGCGGGGCGTCCTGGCGCAGCGGCACGCCGTCCACCTCGCCGACCGGCGTCACGCCCCAGGAGTTGCAGAGGAACACCTGGTCGAACCCGGCCAGGTCGGCCACCTTCAGCGGGCGCCGCTCCTGCGGCACGTCCATGCGCTGCAGCAGCGCCATCGTGACGCCGGTCAGCATCGGCGCGTCCGGCCAGACCAGCCGGCCACCGTCGAACCCGCCCACGTTCGTGATCGCGCCCTCGCTGATCAGGCCGTCCTCGGTGGTGAGCAGCGCCTCGTCGAAGCCGTCACGGGCGGCCATCCGCAGGATGTGGGCCTGCTGGAACCCGCGGGCCTGCTTGACGTGCGGGAGATAGCGCTGGTACACGACCGCGCGCAGGCGCAGCGGCCCGGCGAGCGGCTCGTGCGGCGGCCCCGCGGTCGCGATGACCCGCGGCCGGTCGGCCTCCAGGACGTACACCCGCACGCTCGCGTCGCGCGCCTCGCCGAGGACCGCGCGGACCGACTCCAGCACCGCCGCGCGATCGAGGTCGGCGCCGAACAGCTCGCGGTTGGCGCGCTGGAGCCGTTCGAGATGCAGCTCCAGCCCGCGCACCCGCCGATCCCTGACCTGCATGGCGGTGAAGTGGCCGTAGCGGGCCTCCAGCGCCCAGCGCGCCTCCGCGTCGTCCACCGGCCTGCCCTCGATCACGGCACGTTCCATCACGGCCACCTCCTCTGCTCCCGATCTACCGCAGGGTCCACCTTCGAGACAACCCGACCGGCCAGTCCACCGGCCGGTTCGCGAGCGGTCAGGCGCCCTCGGCGCGCCCGATCGTGTACGGGGCCAGCTCGCCCAGGCCGCGCACCGACAGCCGGTTGACCTCGCGCAGCCGGAAGGCCCGGTCGCCCTCCAGCTCCTCGGCGAGCCGCGGATCGGCCAGGATCGAGCCGGGCAGCGACAGCGCGGTCAGCCGGCTGGCCAGGTTGACCGTGGTGCCGAACACGTCGCCCATGCGCCAGATCACCGGCCCGGACGCCAGCCCCACCCGCAGCTCCGGCATGTCACGCCCGCGGGCGTGCGTCTCCACCAGGCGCAGCGCGATCTCCGCCGCCACGTGGGACTTGTCGGCCACGAACAGCACCGAGTCGCCGAGTGTCTTGATCACCCGTCCGCCGGTGGAGGTGACGATGTCGGCCGAGCGGCCCTCGAACCTGTCGACCAGCCGGGCCAGCTCGCTCGCGGTGATCTGCCTGCTCAGCCGGGTGAACGCCACCAGGTCGGCGAACCCGACGGCCAGGCGTACGGAGCTCATGTCCTGGTCGGCGATGCGGCCCGCGGCGGCGGCGAGCTGGCGCTGCCAGGCGTAGACCAGCAGCCGCGCCAGGTCGGGCACCACCAGCTCGGCCCGCCGCCGCCAGGCGCGCGAGCGCTCGGCCAGCGGCACGCCCGCCTGGTCGAGCGCCTCCGCGCCCAGCTCGGCCTGCGACTCGGCCAGCCGCGCCGTGGCCCGGCCCAGCGAGCGGGCCATGAGCAGGACGTGCTCCTCGTCGTAGACGCCCGAGGTCACCATGCCGAGCAGCGTCTTGAGCGCCTCGACGTCGGAGTCGGTGAACTCGACCGCGTCGTCGGGCACGTTGGGGAAGCCCAGGGCACGCCAGAACCGCCGCGCACGATAGACCGGCACCCCCGCCATCTCGGCCACCTGGTGGCTGGTGTATCGCCGCGGCTCGCGCAGAAAGGCCTCCGCCAGCCCGTCCCCGTCGCGCGCCACGGGGGCAACATAACACCCCTGTGGGCCAGGTCACTCCTACGGGATGGGTCAGTCCAGCAGGGCCCGCAGGACGCCGCGTTCGGCGGCGGGAACGTAGCCCGCGTAGTAGTCGTACATCGCCTTCCTGGACAGCCGGGCCGCCAGGGGGCCGTCGGCGAGTCGGATGGCCGCGATGACCTCCTCGTGGTGGCGGATGCTCTGCCGCATCAGCGCCTCCCGGTCGGGGGCGCCCGCCAGCTTCTCGGAGATCAGCCGCACCACGATCGAGCGCACCACGTCGGTGCAGATCTGGATGAGCTTGTTGCCGCCCGCCCGCGCCACCACCTCGTGGAAGGCCACGTCGGCCGCGCTGAAGGCGTCCTCGCCCAGCTCCAGCGCGGCCCGCATGCGCGCGACCGCCTCGGCCATCTCGGCGAGCTGTTCGTCGGTACGCAGCCGCGCCGCCAGCAGGATCGCCGCAGAGTCGAGCACCATCCGGAACTGCACCAGCTCCGCCAGCGACAGCTCCTCCACCCGGGCCAGCGTCGTCATCGACTTGTGCAGCGCGGCCGGCGTGAACGGCAGCACCTCCGCGCCGTTCGGGTCGCCGGGCCGCGACCGCACCAGACCGCGCGCCTGCAGCACCCGCAGCGCCTCGCGCACCGTGGAGCGACTGACGGAGAACTGCACCATCAGCTCGCGCTCACTCGGCAGCCGCTCGCCCGGTGAGAGAGCGCCGCTCTCGATGGCCTCCTCGACCTGCTCCACGACCCGCTCGTAAGCGCGTACGGCCCGTACGGGCTCGAACCTCGGACCACTCACGTCATGCCCCCTTGACCCGAGCCGTCGCCGACTGGCAATGTGCGTAGCCTACTGGTCCGACCAGTGCACTAGCCAGGAGGCTGTAAGAGATGAGGCGCATCGGGATCTGGATGGCCGTCGGCGGTCTCCTGCTCAGCACCGCAGCCTGCGGTGGCGGCACCGCCGGCACCGCCGGCGGCGGCGCCCCCGCGGCCCAGACGCTGTCCGTCGGATTCGTGGCCGAGCCCGCGAACCTCGACTTCACCTCCACGGAGGGCGTCGCCATCCCCCAGGCACTGCTCGTCAACGTCTACGAGGGCCTGGTCAAGCTCGACCAGAACGGCCAGATCGTGCCGCTGCTGGCCGAGAAGTGGGACGTCTCGGACGACCGCACGTCCTACACGTTCACGCTGCGTAAGAACGTCACGTTCAGCAGCGGCGCGCCGTTCACCGCCGACGACGTGGTGTTCTCGCTCGACCGGGTGAAGACGGACTGGAAGCTCAAGATCAAGTCGCAGCTCGACGTCATCGACACGGTCGAGAAGAAGGACGACTCCACCGTCGTCGTCACGCTCAAGCGCCCGAGCAACGGCTTCCTCTACTCGATGGCCACCAGGCTCGGCGCGATGTTCAGCCGCACGGGCGTCTCCGACCTGGCCAACAAGCCGATCGGGACGGGCCCGTACGTGCTCGGCTCGTGGCGGCGCGGCGACTCCATCCAGCTCCAGCCGAACCCCGCCTACTGGGGCACCAAGCCGTCGCTGTCGTCGGTCACGCTGAAGTACTTCAAGGACGCCACGGCGATGAACAACGCGCTGCTGACCGGCGGCATCGACGCCATCTCCAGCGTGCAGGCGCCCGAATCGCTGCAGCAGTTCGCCGACCCCAACCGCTTCCAGACGGTCGAGGGCACCACGAACGGCGAGGTGGTGCTGTCGATGAACAACGGCCGGCCGCCGTTCGACGACAAGAAGGTCAGGCAGGCCGTCCGGCACGCCATCGACCACAAGGCGCTGCTCGACACCGCCTGGGCCGGGCGCGGGCAGCTCATCGGCTCGATGGTGCCGCCCACCGACCCCTGGTACGAGGACCGCACCGGCGACTACCCGTACGACCCGGCCAAGGCCAAGGAGCTGCTGGGCGGCAAGACGTACGACGTCAAGATGCGCATCCCCAACCTGCCGTACGCGGTCAACAGCGCTCAGGTCGTCAAGTCGCAGCTGGCCCAGGTGGGGATCAACGCGGAGATCGAGCCCCTGGAGTTCCCGGCGCGGTGGCTGGACGTGGTGTTCACCCAGGGCGACTACGACATGTCGATCATCAATCACGTCGAGCCGCGCGACATGGGGATTTTTGCCGACAAGTCGTATTACTTCCGGTATGACAACCCCGAGTTCGGCGAGCTGCTCGCCGCCGCCGACGAAGGCACCGAGCAGGAGCAGACCGAGTCGCTCAAGCAGGCGGCCAAGCTGCTGTCCGACGACGCCGCGGCCGACTTCCTCTTCCTCTTCCCCAACCTGGTGGTGGCGAAGAAGGGCGTGACCGGGCTGCCGAAGAACGCCATCGCGGAGCAGTTCGACTTCACCGCGCTCGCCAAGCAGTGACCCGATCCGCATGACCCTGTACCTCGTCAAACGGCTGGCGGTGCTCCTCGCGAGCACCGCCGTGGCCGCCGTCGTGGTCTTCGCCTTCATGGCGCTGCTGCCCGGCGACCCGGCCGAGATCGCGCTCGGTGTCAACGCCACCCCCGAGGCGGTCGCCGAGCTGCGCCGGCAGTTCGGCACCGACCGGGCGCCCGTCGCGCAGTTCCTCGACTGGGCCGGCGGCCTCCTGCAGGGCGACTTCGGCACCTCCTACGTCACCAGCGCCCCCATCGGGCCCCAGATCGGCGACCGGCTCGGCGTCACGGCCGTGCTGGTGCTCGGCGGCATGATCCTGGCGGTGGTGATCGCGGTGCCGCTGGGCACGTTCGCCGCCGTCCACCACCGCAACGCGCTCGGCGCGGTGATCAGCGCCGCCAGCCAGCTCGGCATCGCGATCCCCGCCTTCCTCGCCGGCATCCTGCTCGTCTTCGTCTTCGCGGTGCAGGCCCAGGCGCTGCCGTCCGGCGGCTACGTGCCGATCTCCGAGAACCCGGCCGAGTGGCTGCGCAGCCTGCTGCTGCCGTGGTTGTCGCTCGGGCTCGTCCAGGGCGCGGTGCTCACCCGCTACGTGCGCAGCGCCGTGCTCGACGTGATGCGCGAGGACTACCTGCGCACCGCCCGCGCCAAGGGCCGGGGCTCGACCGGCGCCCTGTGGCGGCACGGCCTGCGCAACGCCTCGATCCCCGTGGTCACCGTGCTCGGCCTGCAACTGGCCACGCTGCTCATCGGCGCGGTCGTGGTCGAGCGGGTCTTCGTCGTCCCGGGGCTCGGCGACCTGCTGCTCAACGGTGTCGCCCAGCGCGACCTGCTGCTCGTCCAAGGCGTGGTGATGGTGCTCGTGGCAGCCGTCCTGCTGATCAACTTCGTGGTGGACGTCGCCTACCACCTGCTCGACCCGAGGCTGCGATGAGAGGCCGGATGAACGCCGGGCTGCTGGTCGGCGGGGTGCTCGTCGGAATCGTCGTGCTCGCGGCGCTGGTGTCGTTCTTCTGGACCCCGCACGACCCCACGCTCGTGGACGCCGCCCGCAAGCTGCGCGAGCCCGGTGGCGGCTACCTGCTCGGCGCCGACAAGTTCGGCCGCGACACCTTCAGCCAGCTCATGGTCGGCGCCCGTACCACCCTCTACGTCGGCATCGTCGCCGTCGGCATCGCCGCGGTCATCGGCACGCCGCTCGGCATGGCCGCCGGGATGACACCGCGCGGCTGGCTCTCCGAGCTGATCATGCGGGTGAACGACCTCGTGTTCGCCTTCCCCGCGCTGCTGCTGGCCGTCATGCTGGGCGCCGTCTACGGGGCGGGCACGCTCACCGCGATGATCGCGATCGGGGTGGCGACCGTGCCGGCGTTCGCCCGCGTGGCCCGCGCCGCCACGCTGCAGGTCATGGTCACCGACTACGTGCTGGCCGCCAGGGCGGCCGGGCGGCGGCGTCCCGCGATCGCCTTCCGGCACGTGCTGCCGAACATCGGCTCCGTCCTCATCGTGCAGGCGTCGGTGTCGTTCGCGATCGCGATCCTGGCCGAGGCGGCGCTGTCGTTCCTCGGCTTCGGCACCCGCCCGCCGACCCCGTCGTGGGGGCGGATGTTGCAGGAGTCGCAGGAGCTGCTGTTCTCCACCCCGCGCCTGGCCCTGTGGCCCGGCCTGGCCATCGCGCTGGCGGTGCTCGGGTTCAACCTGCTCGGCGACGGGCTGCGCGACTTCCTCGACCCGAAGCTCAGGAGGATCCGTGCTGAAGGTTGACGGGCTCACCGTACGCGCCGACTCCGTGGAGCTGGTCCACGACGTGTCGTTCGCGATCGGGCCGGGGGAGCGGGTCGGGCTGATCGGCGAGTCCGGGTCGGGCAAGTCGCTGACCGCGCTGTCGCTCATGGGCCTGCTGCCCGAGGGCGTCGCCGCCTCAGGGATGGCCAGGCTGGGCGACCGCGACCTCGTCGGCGTCCCCGAGAGCCGGATCAAGGAGCTGCGCGGGCGCAAGATGTCCATGGTCTTCCAGGAGCCCATGACCGCGCTCAACCCGCTCATGCGGGTCGGCGCCCAGGTCGCCGAGGTCATGACCCTGCACGGGAAACCGCGCCACGAGGCCCGCGCGCGGGCGGTCGAGCTGCTGGAGCGCGTACGCCTCCCCGAGCCCGCGCAGATCGCCCGCGCGTACCCGCACCAGCTGTCCGGCGGGCAGCGCCAGCGCGTCATGCTCGCCATCGCGCTGGCCAACGAGCCCGGCCTGCTCATCTGCGACGAGCCGACCACCGCGCTCGACGTCACCGTGCAGAAGCAGATGCTGGAGCTGATCGCCGAGGTCGCGCCCGCGCTGCTGTTCATCACCCACGACCTCGCCGTCGTCGCCTCCGTCTGCGAACGCGTCCTGGTCATGTACGGCGGCCGCGTCGTCGAGTCGGGCCCCATCCGCGAGGTGTTCACCCGCCCTCGCCACCGCTACACCGAGGGCCTGCTGGCCGCCTCCAAGCTGACCCCGCGCGGCACCCGGCTGCCGGCCATCAGCGGCAGCGTCCCCCCGGCCGGGCGCTTTCCCGGCGGCTGCGTGTTCAGGAACCGCTGCCCGCAGGCGACCCCCGCCTGCGAGACGGCACCGGAGCTGACAGGAGACGCACATGCCTTCGCATGCTGGCACCCCGCTGATTGAGGCGCGCGGCCTCACCCGCGTCTACCACCGTCCCCGCACCTCGCTCACCAAGCCCGGCCACGACGTCCTGGCCCTGCGCGAGGTGTCGCTGACCGTGCACCGCGGCGAGCGGTACGGCATCGTCGGCGAGTCCGGCTCCGGCAAGTCGACGCTGCTGCGCCTGTTGTGCGGCCTCGACCGGGCGACCAGCGGGTCCATCCTGTTCGACGGCAGGGAGATCACCGGGCTGCCCGAGCGGCGGCTGCGTTTCCTGCGCGAGAACCTCCAGATCGTCTTCCAGGACCCGATGAGCTCGCTCGACCCGCGCATGCGCGTCCGTGACCTGGTCGCCGAGCCGCTCGTCGCCCTCGGCCTGCCGGTCGGCGGCCGGGTGGCGGAGCTGCTGGAGGCCGTCGGGCTTTCCGCCGAGGCGGCCGAGCGCTACCCGCACCAGTTCTCCGGCGGGCAGCGCCAGCGCATCGCCATCGCCCGCGCGCTCGCGCCCCGGCCGCAGGTGCTGGTCGCCGACGAGCCCGTCAGCGCCCTCGACGTCTCCGTACGCGGCCAGATCCTCAACCTGCTGGCCGACCTCGTCGACGAGCTGGGGCTCACGCTCGTGTTCGTCTCGCACGACCTGTCCGTGGTCCGGCACGTGTGCGAGACGGTCGCCGTCATGAGCGCGGGGGAGATCGTGGAGAACGGGCCCGTGGACGACGTCTGGGCCGCGCCCGCCCACCCGTACACGCGGGCGCTGCTGGAGGCCGTACCGACTCTGGAGGGGTTGTTTTGATCGACGTCGATGCCGGCGGGGTGGTCGCGTTCACCCAGGCCCTGGTGCGCATCCCCAGCACCAACGACCCGGCGCGCGGCCGCGACGAGCGGCCCGCCGCCGAGCTCGTCGAGGCGAAGATGCGCGAGTGGGGCTGGGACCCGGTCGTGTACGAGGCCGCGCCCGGCCGGCCCAACGTGGTAGCCGTGGTCGAGGGCGGCGGCGGTGACGGGCCGACGCTGATGTTCGAGGGCCACACCGACGTCGTCACCGAGGGCGACCTGTCCACCTGGACCGTCGACCCGTTCGGCGGCGAGATCCGCGACGGGCGGCTGTGGGGCCGGGGCAGCGCCGACATGAAGTCCGGCCTGGCCGCCACCCTCTACGCCACCCGCGCCCTGCAGCTGGCCGGGCCGTTCCCCGGGCGGATCAAGGTGTGCGCGCTGGCCGACGAGGAGGGCCTCATGATCGGCGCGCACCACTTCGTCTCCGAGGGCCTGGCCGCCGGCGTGGACGGCGCCATCGTCGCCGAGCCCGAGGCGGGAGAGATCTGCGCGGTCGCCAAGGGCGCCCTGCGGTTGCGCGTCGACCTGACCGGCAAGATGGCGCACGGCGCGATGCCGCAGCACGGCCGCAACCCCATCCCCGCCGCCGGCGCGCTGCTCGCCGGCCTCGCCGCGCTGCAGGACGAGCTCCAGGCGCGCCACCCCGCCCACGAGCACCTCGGCGAGGTGTACGTGACGCCGACCGTGCTGCGGGCCGGCTCCGAGGAGCAGGTGAACGTCATCCCCGCGGTCGCCTCGCTCTTCGTCGACGTGCGCACGATCCCCGGGGTCGAGCACAAGGACGTCGCCGACCGGGTGGCCGCGCTCGCCTCCGGCTCCGGGATCTCGTCCGAGGTGTCGGTGCTGGTGGACCGGCCGCCCGTGGACGTCCCCATCACCACGCCGGTGGTGGCCGCCCTGGCCGCCGCGCACCGGGCCGTCACGGGGGAGGAGCCCGTGTACGGCGGGGTGCCCGGCTCGACGGACGGCACCGTGCTGACGCACTGGGGCGGGATCCCGTCGGTGGTGTACGGGCCCGGCGGGAAGTGGATCGCGCACCAGTCGGACGAGTACGTGGAGGTGGAGGAGATCGTCCGCTGCACCCGTGTCTTCGCCGAGGCCGCCCGCCGCTTCCTGACCGGCGACTTCTGATGCGGCCCGGGCCGACGAACTCGCTGGCGGACGTGGCGGGGCTGCGGATCGGCCACGCGCACCGGGTCGGGGACGGTTACCGTACCGGGACCACCGTCGTCCTCGCGCCCGCCGACGGAGCCGTCGCGGGAGTCGACGTACGGGGGGCCGCACCCGGAACCCGGGAGACGGAACTCCTGGACCCGCGCAATCTGGTGGAGCGGGTGCACGCGATCGTCCTGTCAGGCGGAAGCGCGTTCGGCCTGAGTGCGGCCTGCGGCGTCATGGACCACCTCGCGGACGCCGGCATCGGCTACCCGGTCGCCGGCGGCACCGTCCCGATCGTCCCGGCCGCCGTCATCTTCGACCTCGGCCGAGGCGGCACCTTCCGCGCCGTCCCCGACGCTCCCTTCGGCGCCGCCGCCTACCAAGCCGCCAGCACCGTCCCAACCCCCGACTCCCCTCAAGGGACCTCAGCCCGGGGCGGTGGGGCGGTGTCGAGGCAGGGGGACGGCGCCGCTTTCTCGTCCGGGCAGGCTTCGGCCCCGGTCGCTTCCGAATCGACCCTCACCCCCGACTCCCTGCGAGGTACCTCAGCCGTGGACGGTGGGGTGATGACCGCTGACGCGGTGTGGCAGCCCGGCCCTTCGTCCCGAAGGGCGTTCGGGACGGCGTCGGCCACGGCGAGTG
>NZ_SMKQ01000205.1 GCF_004348995.1 Nonomuraea terrae | reverse complement strand
GGTGAGGTCGCCGACGAGGCCGCCGCCGTGGACGACGCCGCCGTCGAACCGGACGGCGGGGTGGGCGCTGCCGGCGCCGGGCAGGCTCAGCTCGACCCGGTCGACGGGGCCGCTGACGAGCCGGTCGGCCCAGGTGAGCGAGTCGCTGCCGGCCAGCCGCGTCTCGCCTCCGGGCGTGGCGATGGTGGCCGCTGCCGAGCCGCTGACCAGGACGGCGACGCCGCCGCCCACGGGCCCCGCGACGGCGCACGTGGCCGGGTCGCCGGTCATGTTGGCCGCGAGCACTTGGGCGGCGCGGCGGGCCAGCGCCCTGCCGTCGCCGCCGGACTCGGCGGTCTCGCGCAGCGCGGTGAGCAGGTCGTCGGCGGCGGCCTCCGCGGAGTCGCACACCAGCAGCAGCCCGCCCAGGTAGGCGACCAGCCCGTTTCCAGGAAGCGGACGCACCACTCCGAAGCCGTGGTCGGTCATGCGTCCTCCCTCACGACCGTGCTGCGCTCATCGGTGCCCTCGCTGCGCTCGGTCACTCAACTCTCCTCCCCGGAAGCCGGCGGTGTCGCGGCACCCGCGCTGCCGTGCCCACCAGCCATACGCATACCCAGACGGCGGGGCCGTGTCGCGATCCCCTCGTCTCGATTCGATGAACCGGTGGCCCGCAACGAACCCCTTAACTGTGCAAGTTTGGCTAAACAGAACACTATCGGCCAGTCGTCGCATCCCAGAAATCGCCGCGGCCCGCCGCTTCGGCGTACCGAAACTGCTGGACACGACCCTAGCGAGGGCCCGCTCCTTAAACGAGTGGGACAAATCAGGCGCCAGTGAAAACCCGGTTCACATCGGCTGTGGCGAGCACGCCGTAGATCTCGCCGCCGTGCTCGACGAGCAGGTATTCGCTGCCCGGCGCCTCGCGCATGGCGTCGATGAGCGGCTCGCCCCTGAGGTCGGCCGCGAGCACCATGTTGGGCTCCAGCGACTTCGCCAGGGAGGCGACGGTGATCCACGGGCGGCGGTGCTCGGGAGTGGCCTGCACGGCCACCTCGTTGACGATGGCGACGGGCCGGCCGTCGTGGTCGACCACGACGATCGCGCCCGCCCGGGTCTCGGCGGCCTGGCGCAGCGCCTCCGACAGCGGCGTCTCTCCGGCCACCGGGATGGCCCTGCGGGCCAGGGCGCGCGCGTCCACCCGGGGGATGCGCTCCCGGATGCGGGCCGCGCGCAGCGACTGGCCGGCGCCCATCCAGATGAACGCGCCCAGCACCAGCGGCCACAGCACGTTGGAGACGTCGCCCTCTCCCCCGCCCCACAGCACGCTCGCCAGCGGGAAGATCACCAGCAGCGCGGCCAGCGCCCGGCCGCCCCAGGCCGCCACGACGGTGCCGGAGCCGGGGCTGCCGCTCAGCTTCCACACGCCGGCGCGCAACATCCGGCCGCCGTCGAGCGGGAGGCCGGGCAGCAGGTTGAACACGCCGACGATGAGGTTGGCGACCCACAGCTGCCAGACGAGCGCCTCCAGGATGCCGCCGCCGTCGACCAGCCACAGGTCGGCGCCGAAGCCGAGCGCGGCGAGGGCGAGCGACAGCAGCGGCCCGACCGCGGCGACCATGAACTCCTTGCCGGGCGTGGGCGGCTCCTTCTCGATCTCGGAGACGCCGCCCAGGAGGTAGAGGGTGATCCTGCGGACCGGCAGGCCGTACGCCTTGGCCAGGACGCTGTGCGCGAGCTCGTGCAGCAGCACCGAGACGTACAGCAGCACGGCGAACACGAACGCGACGCCGTAGGCGGCGGCGGTGCCGAGCTGCGGGAGCCTGGCCTCCATCTGCGGGCCGAACAGGAAGGTGATGAACCCCGCGACGAGGAACCACGTCCATGAGACGTACACCGGAATGCCGAACGGCTTCCCCATCCTCAGACCGGAGAACTCCTGCCGCGGGCTCTGCTCGCTCACCGCACTCCTCGAACGTCCACTACATGCCGATGCTGCCTTGATGCTACGCGGCGGATCAGGTGATCCTCCTCGCGCGAAGGTTATTCTGTCGGGGTCTTGACCTAGAGTGCGGTGCATGACGTCGACCGAACCGGTGATCATCGGAGCTCTCTCCCCGTCCCGGGCGGGCGACTTCATGACCTGTCCCCTGCTCTACCGCTTCCGGGTGATCGACCAGCTGCCCGAGAAGCCGTCGCCGGCGGCGGTGCGTGGCACGGTGGTCCACGCGGTCCTGGAGCGCCTCTACGACCTTCCCGCCCCGCGGCGCTCGGTGGGGGCGGCGCTGGAGCTGCTGGAGCCGCAGTGGCTGCGGCTGCTCGCGGAGGAGCCGCTCTACGCGCAGATGTTCGCCGACGACGCCGAGCGGGAGCAGTGGCTGGCGCAGGCGCGCGGCATGCTGGAGCGCTACTTCAGGCTGGAGGACCCGACGCGGCTGGAGCCGGCCGAGCGGGAGCTCTACGTCGAGGCGGTGCTCGACGGCGGGCTGCTGCTGCGCGGCTACGTCGACCGGCTCGACGTGGCGCCGACCGGCGAGGTCCGGGTGGTCGACTACAAGACGGGCAGCGCTCCGGGGCCGGAGTTCGAGGCCAAGGCGCTGTTCCAGATGAAGTTCTACGCGCTGGTGCTGTGGCGGCTGCGCGGGCAGGTGCCCCGGCTGCTGCAGCTGGTCTACCTCGGCGGCCAGGGCGAGGTGCTGCGTTACGCGCCCGACGAGGCCGACCTGCTGGCCACCGAGCGCAAGGTGATGGCGCTGTGGGCGGCGATCGAGCGCGCGCTGGAGTCGGGCGAGTGGCGGGCGCGCCGCAGCCGGTTGTGCGACTGGTGCGATCACCAGGCGCTGTGCCCGGAGTTCGGCGGCACTCCCCCGCCGGTGCCCGACCGGCAGCCGGGCGACACGGTGCGCAGCAGCCGGCGCGCGGCCACCGACGAGCTCTGACCCCGGCCCGCGGGGGTAGGGGGCGCTTATCCTCCCAGGGGAGGAGGCTGCGGGCTCGCAGCCGGTCCTACAGTGAAGCGGTGCGGATCGACCGGAGCAGGCTCCACGACGTGGTGCTCGCGGGGGCCGTGGCCGCGGCCTCGGTGGCGATGTTCTCCCTGTACGGCCCCGCGCAGCTGCGGGCCGAGGGGCTCCGGGTCGACGGCATGCGGCCGCCCGACGCGTTCGGGGCGCTGCTGGTGGTGCTGGCGTGCGTCCCGGTGGCGGTGCGCAGGCGCTGGCCGCTGGCGGCGTTGTGCGCGGGGCTGGTGCCGGAGACGCTGCTGGCGGCGTTCGGCTACGGCATGGGCGCGGTCGGGCTGGCCGGGCTGGTGCTGCTCTACTCGGTGGCCTCCCACCGGGGGCTGGCGGTGGCGCTGGGCGCGCTGCTGCTCGCCGCCGTGGCGTACGCGCTGACGGCCGGGGCGGGCGGGATGCGGACGGGGTGGAACGAGCACCTGGTGGTGGCCGTGCTGCTGGCGGCGGTGTGGGGGGCCGGCAGGAGCCTGCGGCTGCGGCGGGCGTACATGGAGGAGCTGAAGGACCGGGCGGCCAGGCTGGAGCGGGCGCACGCGGCCGACACCCGGGCGGCGCGGGCCGAGGAGCGCTCCCGGATCGCCCGCGAGCTGCACGACGTGGTGGCCCACCACGTGAGCGTGATGACGGTGCAGGCGGCGGCGGCGCGGCGGGTACTGGCCGCCGATCCCGAGCTGGCGCGCGAGGCGCTGACGGCGATCGAGCACACCGGCCGGCTGGCGATGACGGAGATGCGCAGCATCGTGGGCGTGCTGCGTACCGACGCCGCCGCCGGGACACGGGCCGAGCTGGGGCCGCAGCCGGGCGTGCGTGACCTGTCCGCGCTGGTGGAGCAGATGCGGGAGGCGGGCCTGCCCGCCCGGCTGGTGACGGAGGGCGAGCCGCGGCCGCTGCCCGCGGGGGTCGACCTGGCCGCCTACCGGCTGGTCCAGGAGGGCCTGACCAACAGCCTGCGGCACGCCGGCGCGGGGGCGAAGGCCGTGGTGACCCTCCGGTACGGCCCGCGTGAGCTGGACGTCGCCGTGGCGGACGACGGCGCCGGCGTGGCGGCGCAGCCGTCGTCGCCACCGGGCCACGGTCTGGTGGGCATTCGCGAACGCGTCGCCCTCTATGGTGGAATCCTGAACATCGGTCCGCTGGCAGGGGGCGGTTTCGAGGTGCGGGCGAGGTTCCCGTTGAAGGACGGCCAATGACGATCAGAGTGCTGCTGGTGGACGACCAGCCGCTGCTGCGCACGGGATTCCGCCTGATCCTCGAGGCCGAGCCCGACATCACGGTGGTGGGCCAGGCCGGCGACGGCAAGGGCGCGCAGGAGCAGACGCGGGCGCTGCTGCCCGACGTCGTGCTGATGGACATCCGGATGCCCGGGGTCGACGGCATCGAGGCGACCCGCCGGATCGTGCGGGAGGCGGCGCCGGCGGCGCACGTGCCGAAGGTGCTCGTGCTGACCACGTTCGACCTCGACGAGTACATCGTGGAGGCGCTGCGCGCGGGCGCCTCCGGGTTCCTGTTGAAGGACGTGCCGCCCGACGAGCTGGTGCAGGCGATCCGGGTGGTGGCGGCCGGCGACGCGATCGTGGCGCCGAGCGTGACACGGCGGCTGCTCGACCGGTTCTCCGCGAAGCTGCCGTCGGCGTACGAGCAGGCGACGCCGGCGCGCCTCGACCGGCTGACCGAGCGGGAGCTGGAGGTGCTGCGGCTCATCGCCAAGGGCATGTCCAACGCCGAGATCGCGGCCAAGCTCGTGGTGAGCGAGACGACGGTGAAGACGCACGTCGGCAACGTGCTGACCAAGCTGGGGCTGCGCGACCGCGTGCAGGCCGTGGTGCTGGCCTACGAGACCGGGCTGATCACTCCCGGCGCCCTTCCATGACGGCGCCGCCCGTCCCGGTTCGGGGGCGGGCGGCGGTCACGGGGGCTTCAGCCGGTCTTGGCGGCGGTCTCCGCGGCGGGCAGCTCGGGGGCGTTCTCCGGGAAGTGGCAGGCCACCTGGTGGCCTTCGGCCATCTGGGCGAGCGGCGGCTCGACCTTCTTGCAGATGTCCTGCGCCTTCCAGCAGCGGGTGTGGAAGCGGCACGCGGGCGGCGGGTTGAGCGGGCTCGGCACGTCGCCCTTGAGCCTGATCCGGTCGCGGTCCTTGCGCACCTTCGGGTCGGGCACCGGCACGGCCGACATCAGAGCGTTGGTGTACGGGTGCATCGGCACGCTGTACAGGCTCTTGCGGTCGGCGACCTCGACGATCTTGCCGAGGTACATGACGGCGACCCGGTCACTGATGTGGCGCACCACCGACAGGTCGTGCGCGATCACCACGTAGGTCAGGTCCAGCTCTTTCTGCAGGTCTTCGAGCAGGTTGACGACCTGGGCCTGGATCGACACGTCGAGCGCGGAGACCGGCTCGTCGGCGATGATCAGCTTGGGCTTGAGCGCGAGCGTGCGGGCGATGCCGATGCGCTGGCGCTGGCCGCCGGAGAACTCGTGCGGGTAGCGGTTGTAGTGCTCGGGGTTGAGGCCGACGAGCTCCAGGATGTCCTGGACGGCCTTCTTGACGCCGTTCTCGGTCTTCACGCCCTGGATGCGGTAGGGCGCGCCGACGATGGCGCCGACCGTGTGCCGGGGGTTGAGCGACGAGTACGGGTCCTGGAAGATCATCTGCATGTCGCGCCGGAGCGGCCGGAGCCGGCCCTGGCCCATGTGCGAGATGTCCTGGCCCTCGAAGACGATCTTGCCGGCGGTGGGCTCCAGGAGCCGGGTCACCAGCCGTCCCGTGGTGGACTTGCCGCAGCCGGACTCGCCCACCAGGCCGAGCGTCTCGCCCTTGAACACGTCGAAGCTGATCCCGTCGACCGCCTTGACGGCGCCGACCTGTCTCTTGAACAGGCCCTTGGTGACGGGGAAGTGCTTCTCCATGTTCTGCACGGACAGAAGCGGCTCGTTTTCGCTCACTGGGTCTCCAGCACTGGCTTGATCTCGTTCTCCCACAGGCCGCGCCGCTCTTCCCTGCTCATGTGGCAGCGCACCAGATGGCCGCCCTCGGTCTCGGCGAGGGCCGGGACCTCGGTCGTGGCCTTGTCTCCTGTGCGCTCGGCGTACGGGCAGCGGGGGTGGAAGGCACATCCGGGCGGCACGTTGATCAGCGACGGCGGCGAGCCCTTGATCGGCAGCAGCCGCTCGGTGGGCTCGCGGTCGAGGCGCGGCATGGAGCCCAGCAGGCCCCAGGTGTAGGGGTGCTCGGGGCGGTAGAAGACGTCTTCCGCGCTGCCGTACTCGACGCACTTGCCGCCGTACATGACGAGGATGTCGTCGGACAGCTCGGCGACCACGCCCAGGTCGTGCGTGATGATGATCAGCGCGGAGTTGAACTCGCGCTGCAGGTCGCGCATGAGGTCGAGGATCTGCGCCTGGACGGTCACGTCGAGCGCGGTGGTCGGCTCGTCGGCGATGAGCAGCTCGGGGTCGCACGAGAGCGCCATCGCGATCATGGCGCGCTGGCGCATGCCGCCGGAGAACTCGTGCGGGTAGCTGTCGACGCGCCTGGCCGGCTCGGGGATGCCGACGCGGCCCAGCATGTCGACGGCGTGCTTGCGGGCCACCTGCTTGGAGACGTCGTTGTGGATGCGGTAGGCCTCGATGATCTGCTGGCCGACCGTGTAGTAGGGGTGCATCGACGACAGCGGATCCTGGAAGATCATCGCCATCTTCTTGCCGCGCAGGGAGCGGACGTGCTCGGTGCTGGCCCCGATGAGCTCCTCGCCGTCGAGCCAGATCTCGCCGGACAGCCGGGCGCGGCCCCCCTTGTGCAGCCCCAGGATGCCGAGGCTGGTCACGCTCTTGCCGGAGCCGGACTCGCCCACGATGCCGAGGGTCTTGCCGCGCTCGACGCCGAACGACAGCCCGTCGACCGACTTGACGAGGCCGTCGTCGGTCGGGAAGTGGATCTTCAGGTCTTTGACGTCCAGGAAGCTCACGACAACCTCACCCTCGGGTCGACCACGGCGTAGAGCAGGTCGACGACCAGGCTCGCGATCACCACGAACATCGCGGCGACCAGTACGACGCCCATCACCTGCGGCATGTCCTGGGTCCTGATGGCCAGGATGGCGTACTGACCGAGCCCGGGCAGAGTATAGGTGGTCTCGGTGAGGATGGCGCCGCCGATGAGCAGGCCGAAGTCGATGCCGAAGAGGGTCAGGATGGGCGTCAGCGTGGCGCGCAGGCCGTGCTTGACGACCACCTGTCTCTCACGCAGGCCCTTGGCCCTGGCGGTGCGGATGTAGTCCTCCCCCATCGTCTCCAGCATCCCGGCCCGGGTGAGCCGGGCGTAGGTGGCGGCGAACAGGAACGCCAGCGTGATCCACGGCAGCAGCAGGTTGTAGGCCCACTCGGCGGGATTCTCCGAGAAGTCGGTCCACGCGCCGCCCGGCGGGGTCCAGCCCAGGCCGTAGCTGAAGACGACCAGGGAGATCATGCCGGTGAAGAAGATGGGCAGCGACACGCCCGCGAGCGCGGTGCCCATCGTCAGCCGGTCGAAGAAGCTGCCCCGGCGCAGCGCGGAGAGCACGCCCACGGCGACGCCCGCGACGACCCAGATGAGCGCGGCACCGATGGCCAGGGAGAAGGTCACCGGCAGGCGATCGAGCAGGTCCGGCCAGACCGGCTGCCCGGTGATGAAGGAATATCCGAAGCACGGTGCGGGGCAATGCTCGACACCCGCCCCGTAGTCGTACTGGGCGCCGGCGAAGAGGCCCTTGACGAAGTTGCCGTACTGCACGACCACCGGGTCGTAGAAGCCCAGCCGCTCGGCCACCAGGTGGACCGTCTCCGGTGTGGCCGCCCGGCCGACGTAACGCGACGCCATGGCCTCGGGGGTCGCCCCCGCCCACTGCGGCACGACGTAGAAGATGCCGAAGGTGACCATGCTGATGACGACGAGCATGGCGAACGCGCCGATCAGACGCCTGATGATATATGTGAGCACCGCTACCGGCCGAGTGGCCCGCCCGCGGGCGGGCCACTCCTGCCTTCACCTGCCTTCGCTAGATCCCCGAACCTCGCCTTGTGGTCACTCGACGCCGAGCATGGCGTAGTCGTACATGCTCTGGCCCTCGTTGTAGGCGACGTTCGTCACGCCCTGGCCGCGCATGAGCAGCGACTTGGCCCACACCACGGGAAGGATGGAGGCGTCCTCCATGACCTTCTTGTCGACCTCGACCCACAGCTTCGCGCGGGCCGTCTCGTCAAGCTCGGCCGAGGCCTGGTCGATCAGCTTGTCGACCTCGGGGTTCTTGACGCTGAGGTTGTAGTTGCCGGCGTCGCGGATCGTGCGGCTGTCGACGATGGCCTGCATGAATCCGTAGCCGTCAGGCCAGTCGGAGCCCCAGCCGTGGCCGGCCAGGCCGATGCCGTTCTTCTTGACGTAGTCGACGTTGCCGGCGTAGTCGGAGAAGTAGCTGGAGGCCGGGAAGCCCTTGAGCGTCAGCTTGATGCCGACCCGGGCGAGGGCCTGCTCCATGGCCTCGGCCAGCGCCTTCTCGCGCGGGCGGTCGGCCCGGAAGGCCATCGTGGTGGAGAAGCCGTTCGGCTGCCCGCAGGCGGTCAGCGCCTCCTTGGCCTTGGCCACGTCACCCTTGTTGTCCGCCGAGGGGTACTGGTCGAACTTCTCCTGGCCGACGATGCCGGGCGGCATCACGTTGGTCGCGATCTCGCCGCCGGCGACCTCGCCTCCGTAGGCGGTCTGGTTGGCGACGCGGTCGGCGGCCCACATGATGGCCTTGCGGCAGTTGACGTTGTCCAGCGGCGGCGTGTCCGGGATGACCGAGACGTACCAGAGCCTGGGGATCGTCGGGTTGTCCGTACGAGCCTTCAGCGCCGGGTCGGGCAGCACCTTGCCGAGCGCGGCGGGCTGCATGCCGGTGCCGGGGATGTCGAGCTGGATGTCACCGGCGATGAGCTGGTTGTCCAGGTCGTCGGCGTTGACGTTGAGCTGCACCTCGATGCGGTCGGGCAGCGCGGGACGGTTCGGGTCGGTCGTCGGGTCCCACTGGTCGTTGCGGACCAGCGTGAACCGCTTGCCGATCTCGTTCGTCTCGAACTTGTACGGGCCGGACGAGATGACCTTCTCGCGGTACTTGGCGCCCGTGTCCTTGTCCTTCGGCACCGGGGCCGTCATCGGCATCTGGACGACGTAGTCCATCGACGCGAACGGCTTCTTCAGGTGGAAGACCAGCGTCGAGTCGTCGGTCGCCTCGACGGCCGAGGAGAAGTCGACGTCAGGCGTCTTGTAGACGCCCTTGAAGTCCTCCGGCCACTCGAGCAGCTCGTTGAGGTAGGAGGGGCCGTGCGGGAAGGTCTCCTTGTCGAAGCTGCGGGCCACCGCGTACGCCACGTCCTTGGCGGTGATCGGCGTGCCGTCCTCGAACTTCAGGCCGCTCTTCAGCTTGTACGTCCACGTCTTGCCGTCCTCGCTCGGCTCACCGAGCGACTCGGCCAGGTCGGGGACGACCGTGTTGCCCTCGGGACCGGGGCCCGGCTTGTACATCGTCAGCGTCCGCCAGTAGAAGCGGCCGAAGTTGAACGAGTAGCCGTAGTAGGTGTCACCCGGGTCGAGGCTGTCCCAGTCGGCGGAGTGGGCCGCCTTGAGGGTCCCGCCCTTCTTCGTGGACGGGTTGAACACCCCGGTCACGGCGGCGTTGAACGCGGCTTGCGCGCCGCCACCCGACGCGGAGGCGGCCGGCTGGGCCGTGCCGCCACCGCCGCCACAGGCGGAGAGCACCAGGGCGAGCACCGCTGTCGCGGCTCCTGCCAGTGCGTGTTTCCTTCTCATTGACTAACCCCTTGATGAGTGAGATGCGGGGGATGAAGCGCCTTGCGGTGGATCAGTGCGCTCGGGGGTCGAAGGCGTCCCTCAAGCCATCGCCGAACAGGTTGAACGCCAGGACGGTGATGAAGATCGCCAGACCCGGGAAGATCACGAAGTGGGGCAGCGTGTAGAAGCGAACCGCCTCGGACAGCATGCCACCCCAGGTGGGGGTGGGCGGGTTGATGCCAACGCCCAGGAACGAGAGCGAGGCCTCGAACAGGATGTTGGTCGGGATGAGCAGGGTCGCGTACACCAGGATCGGCGCCACCAGGTTCGGCAGCACCTCACGGAAGATGATGTAGCCGTTACGGGCGCCGAGGCTCTTGGCGGCGTCCACGAACTCCCGCTCACGCAGCGACAACGTCTGGCCGCGCACGATGCGGCCGATGCTGGGCCAGCTGAAGAACCCGATGATGAAGATCAGCATCGCGATCCGCAGGCCGTTGCCCTCCAGGCCGAACCCCTGGTCGGGGATCACGCCCGCCAGCGCGATCGCGAAGACCAGCAGCGGGAAGGCGAGGAAGACGTCCATGATGCGGCCGATGACCTGGTCGACCCAGCCGCCGAAGTAGCCGGCGATGACGCCCAGGACGGTGCCGATGATCACGGAGACCACCGTGGCGAGGAAGCCGATCAGCAGCGAGATCCACGCCCCGGCGACGATCCGGCTGAAGATGTCACGGCCGTTGACCGGCTCGACACCGAGCAGGTACTCGCCGCCCATGCCGCCGAATGTGCCCTTGGGCAGCAGCGTGGCCGGGTCGATCTGATCCTGGTGGAACTCCAGCGGCGGATGGCCGAAGGCAGCGATGATCGGCGAGGAGAAGATCGCCACGAGGATCAGCAGGACGACGACACCGCCGCCCGCCAGCGCGACCTTGTCGCGCCTGAGGCGCATCCACGCGATCCGGGTGAGAGACCGGCCCTGGATGGCCTTGCCCGCTCCCGCGAGCACCGACTCCGGATGCGCTTCTGCCGCGGAACCGGACACGTCTAGCGGTGCGGTCATGCCGAATTGCCCCCTGGAACCAGACGACGCTGTCTAAACGCGTAGTGAACTTCAGACCGCGTGGTCGCGGACCTCAGGAGGCAGAATCTATGCGTTGAGCTGCGCTGACTAGTCCCCCAGGGCGCTATGTGGCTAATCTGTGATTCAGGCGAAACGGATTCGTATCGGTCCCCGGGACGATGTCCGGAGTACGTACCGATTACATCTCGAAACCGTGACAAACCCGCCCGGAGCGCCCAAGTCTCAGCCGATGCCGCGGCGCTTGAGAAGCTCCTCGATGTCCGAAAAGTCGTCGTCTGCGGCGGCCGGTTTCCGCTCGGCCTTCTGGGCCGGCTTCGGCTTGGTCCCCGTGTTCTGCGGCGGTGTGGCGCCCACGGCCGGACGGCTCGCGCCCTGCTGCACCGCCGGCTCGGCGGCGGCTTCCTTCTTCTTGAGCTTGCGCCCCCGCATCACGCCGGAGACCACGAACAGCACGGCTGACAGGCCCGCCACCGCCACGCCCGCCCACACGGCGGGGTTGAACACCAGGTTGGTCACGAACCCCACGAGGGTGGAGCCGATCGTCCACAGCGCCGGCAGCGCGCCGGTCAGGTAGGCCGCCAGCGGCAGCAGCGCCCACGCCGTCGTGCGCAGCCCCGGGGCCGCTCCCCTGCGCCGGAAGGCCAGGAACGCCAGCACCAGCCCCGCGATGGTCAACCCTCCGCACAGCGGCAGCCAGGCGATCTGGTTGAACGTGTCCATGTGCCGTCCCCTCGTCGTGGCTCCTGCCTCCATCCTGGCACGCGAATCCGCGCGCGCCTCCTCCCCGAGAATTACTTGTCCCTTAGGGGAAACCCGGACAGGGGCCGCCTTCGCGCGGGCTCAGGACCTCAGCAGCGCCCGCAGATCGGCCACCCCCACGTCCTCCAGCGAGGACACCACCAGGCGGCCCGGAGCGGGCTCGACGGGCAGCAGGTTGGGCACCGCCACGACGGCGCAGCCGGCGGCCGTCGCCGCCGCCACGCCGTTCGGGGAGTCCTCCAGGACGACGCAGTGCACCGGCTCCACGCCCAGCCGCCGCGCGGCCGTCAGGTACGGCTCCGGATCCGGCTTCGTCCGCAGGACGTCGTCGGCCGTCACCACGAGGTCGAACCGGTCGCGGCCGAAGCCCTTCAGCACGGCGTCGGCGATCTCCTTCAGCGACGAGGTCACCAGCCCCACGGGCACCCCCTCGGCCCGCAGCGCGTCGAGCAGCTCGGCGGCGCCCGGCATGACGACCACGCCCTGCGACAGGCGCGCCACCATCCCGGCCACCATCCAGTCGCGGACGTCCTCGGGCGCCACGTCGGCGCTGGACACGTCCAGCATGTACTCGACCGTGCGTTCCATGGACCCGCCGACCAGGTGGGCCTGGTGCTCGGGCGTCCACCGCGCGCCCAGCCGGTCCATCACCTCGGTCTCGATCTCCAGCCAGACCCGCTCGCTGTCGACCAGCAGGCCGTCCATGTCGAAGAAGACCGCTTCCACCCGTGCTCCCGATCGGTTGTGTCCGCCCGCCAGTGTGGCCGCCCGTTCTGAACGCCGGGCGAGGACGACCCCGCCCGTACGTGAACGGCGGCCGAGAACGCCGTGCCGACCTGCGCGTACGCGGCGTCGCGGCCCGGGAGGCGCGGCGGGAGGCCGCCACCCGGGCCGGACGCGAGGCCGTCAGACGTTGAAGTATTTCGCCTCGGGGTGGTGGGCGACCAGGGCCGAGGTGGCCTGCTCGGGGTGGAGCTGGAACTCCTCCGACAGCGTCACCCCGATGCGCTCGGGCGCCAGCAGCTCGAACAGCTGCTTCTGGTCCTCCAGGTTGGGGCAGGCCGGGTAGCCGAAGGAGTAGCGGCAGCCCCGGACGTTGACCTTGAGCATGTCGTCGAGCGACTCCTCGCCGCCGATGCCGAGCTCCGCGCGCACCCGCGCGTGCCAGTATTCGGCCAGCGCCTCGGTGAGCTGCACCGACAGTCCGTGCAGCTCGAGGTAGTCGCGGTAGGCGTCCTTCGCGAACAGCTCGGCGGTGGCCTCGGCGATCCTCGAGCCCATGGTGACGATCTGGAAGCCGACCACGTCGACCTCGCCGGAGTCCTTCGAGCGGAAGAAGTCGGCCAGGCACAGGTGGCGGTCGCGGCGCTGGCGCGGGAACGTGAAGCGGGTGCGCTCGCCCCCGTCGTCGTCGAGGATGATGAGCGAGTCGCCGTCGGAGACGCACGGGAAGTAGCCGTAGACGACGGCCGCCTCCAGCAGGCCCTCGGTCTGGATGCGGTCGAGCCACATGCGCAGCCGCGGCCGGCCCTCGGTCTCGACCAGCTCGTCGTAGCCGGGGCCGTCGCCGCCCCTGGTGGGCTTGAGCCCCCACTGGCCGAGGAACAGCGCCCGCTCGTCGAGGAAGGCGGAGTATTCGGCCAGCGAGACGCCCTTGACGATGCGGTCGCCGATGAACGGCGCCGTCGGCACCGGGTTGCCGGTGGCCACGTCGGAGCGGGCCGGCAGCTCCTCGACGGGCGTGCGCTGCAGCACGGCGCCGGTCTTGACGCGGCGCTCGCGCAGCGGCGGCAGCGCCGCGCCCGGCACGCCGCGCTTGACCGCCATGAACGCGTCCATCAGCCGCAGCCCCTCGAACGCGTCGCGCGCGTAGCGCACCTCGCCGTCGAACACCTCCGCGAGGTCCTGCTCGACGTAGGCGCGGGTCAGGGCGGCGCCGCCGAGCAGCACGGGGTATTTCTCGCCCAGGCCCCTGGAGTTCATCTCCTCCAGGTTCTCCTTCATGACGACCGTCGACTTCACCAGCAGGCCGGACATGCCGATGACGTCGGCCTGCTGCTCGTCGGCGGCCTCCAGGATGGCCGAGACCGGCTGCTTGATGCCGAGGTTGACCACCTGGTAGCCGTTGTTGGACAGGATGATGTCGACGAGGTTCTTGCCGATGTCGTGCACGTCGCCCTTGACGGTGGCCAGCACGATGCGGCCCTTGGTCTCGCCCTCGACGCGGTCCATGTGGGGCTCGAGGTAGGCGACGGCGGCCTTCATCACCTCGGCCGACTGCAGCACGAACGGCAGCTGCATCTCTCCGGAGCCGAACAGCTCGCCGACCGTCTTCATGCCGTCGAGCAGCACCTCGTTGATGATCTCGAGGGCGGGACGCTGCTCGAGCGCGGTGTCGAGGTCGGCCTCCAGGCCCTTGCGCTCGCCGTCGATGACGCGCCGCTTGAGCCGCTCGTTCAGCGGCAGCGCGGCCAGCTCCTCGGCCTTGCCGGCGCGCACGGCGGCGGCGTCGACGCCCTCGAACAGCTCCATGAAGCGCTGCAGCGGGTCGTAGCCCTCGCGGCGGCGGTCGTAGACCATGTCGAGCGCGACCTGGCGCTGCTCGTCGGGGATGCGGGCCATCGGCACGATCTTGGAGGCGTGCACGATGGCGGAGTCGAGCCCGGCGTTGACGCACTCGTTGAGGAACACCGAGTTGAGCACCATGCGGGCGGCCGGGTTGAGGCCGAAGCTGATGTTGGACAGCCCCAGCGTGGTCTGCACACCCGGGTAGCGGCGCTTGAGCTCGCGGATGGCCTCGATGGTCTCCAGGCCGTCGCGCCGGGTCTCCTCCTGGCCCGTCGCGATCGGGAAGGTCAGGCAGTCGACGATGATGTCGTCGACCTGCATGCCCCAGTTGTTCGTCAGGTCCTCGATCAGGCGGGTGGCCACCCGCACCTTCCACTCGGCGGTGCGGGCCTGGCCCTCCTCGTCGATGGTCAGCGCGACGACGGCCGCGCCGTGCTCGCGCACGAGCCGCATGATCTTCTGGAAGCGGGAGTCGGGGCCGTCGCCGTCCTCGTAGTTGACGGAGTTGACCGCGGCGCGTCCGCCCAGCATCTCGAGACCGGCCTGCAGCACCGCGGGTTCGGTCGAGTCGAGCATGATCGGCAGCGTGGAGGCGGTGGCGAAGCGGAAGGCCAGCTCCTTCATGTCGGCCACGCCGTCGCGGCCGACGTAGTCGACGCACAGGTCGAGCATGTGGGCGCCGTCGCGGGCCTGCTCGCGGGCCGTCTCCACGCAGTCGTCCCAGCGGCCCTCCAGCATCGCCTCGCGGAAGGCCTTGGAGCCGTTGGTGTTGCAGCGCTCGCCGATGGCGAGGTAGGAGGTGTCCTGCCGGAACGGGACGGTCTGGTAGAGCGAGGACGCGCCCGGCTCCGGGTGGGGGCGGCGCGCCTCGGTCTGCTTGCCGCGCACCCGCTCGACCACCTGGCGCAGGTGCTCGGGCGTGGTGCCGCAGCAGCCGCCGACCAGCGACAGGCCGTAGTCGTGGGTGAAGGCGTCGTGGGCGTCGGCCAGCTCCTCCGCGCCCAGCGGGTAGTGGGCGCCGTCGGAGGTCAGCACGGGCAGGCCGGCGTTGGGCATGCAGGACAGCTTCAGCCGCGAGTGACGGGCGAGGTAGCGCAGGTGCTCGCTCATCTCGGCCGGGCCGGTGGCGCAGTTGAGGCCGATGACGTCGACGCCGAGCGGCTCGATCGCGGTCAGCGCGGCGCCGATCTCCGAACCGAGCAGCATCGCGCCGTTGGTCTCGATCGTCACCTGAGCAATGATCGGCACGTCCTTGCCGGAGGCCTCGATGGCGCGCCTGGCACCGACGACGGCGGCCTTGACCTGGAGCAGGTCCTGGCAGGTCTCGATGATGATCGCGTCGGCGCCGCCCGCGATGAGGCCCGCGGCGTTGTCGCGGTAGGCGTCGCGCAGGCCGGCGTACGGCAGGTGGCCGAGCGTGGGCAGCTTGGTGCCGGGGCCCATGGAGCCGAGCACGAAGCGCGGCTGGTCGGGCGTGGACCAGTGGTCGGCGGACTCGCGGGCGATGCGGGCGCCCGCCTCGGAGAACTCGAAGACGCGCTCGGAGATGTCGTATTCGCCGAGGGCGGCCAGGTTGGCGCCGAAGGTGTTGGTCTCCACGCAGTCGACGCCGACGGCGAAGTAGGCGTCGTGGACGCCGCGCACGATGTCGGGCCGGGTGACGTTGAGCACCTCGTTGCAGCCCTCGTGGCCGTGGAAGTCGTCGAGGGTCGGCTCCTGCGCCTGGAGCATCGTGCCCATCGCGCCGTCGGCTACCACGACGCGCTGGGACAACACTTCTCGGAAGGACGGGGAGATGCTCATGAGGTGAAGCTTATCGGGTGCGTCTCGAGCGGCTGCGCGCCGGCGCTTCCCCCTGGACCTTACCGGCCCCCTACACCCGGAACGACCACGGCGTACGGACGGGACGGCGTGCCTCGCGCGTGCGCGGGTGGAGCAGCTGCCCCGTTTCGTCGCAGGCATGCCTGGGTTCGCCCGACGCGAAACGCCCGCCCGTCCGCCGTGGCGGGGCCCCGGGGCGGGACGGCGTCGGGCGGCGGCGCGGAGCGGGAGGAGCGGCGGCGCGGCACCGCGGTGGAAGGCCCCGTGGAGCTGCGGAAAGATCGCGCGGAGCCGGCGGGCACGCCGGTGACGGGGGTGAAGGCCGCGGCGGTGGGGACGCCGGGGAACGGG
>NZ_SMKQ01000204.1 GCF_004348995.1 Nonomuraea terrae | reverse complement strand
GGCGAAGCGGGCCTCCTCCCGGCGGCGGCGCTCGGCCAGGACCGCGCTCAGGTACGCGTGCGGCGGCACCCCGGCCGGCGCGGCCGGCGAGACGTATCCCGCCACCTGGTTCGCGATGCGCACCCCCATCTCGTGCTGGACCAGCGGCGACAGGTCGTGCCAGCGCGACAGGTACTGCCGGGCGGCCTGCGCCACCTCGGCGGGCAGCTGGGAGAGCTCCAGCGTGGCCGCCCACCCCGCGAGCTGCGGCGGCATCACGACCGGCGGGGACGAGTCGCGCGGTGCCCGGTCGGAGATCACGATGGTGCCGGCGAAGACGTCGCCGACCCGCTTGCCGCGCTGCGAGACCAGCGACGCGATCAGCGCCGGCGCCCCCCACAGCAGCCAGAACTCCACCACTCCGGCGACCCCGCGGAACAACGCCTGACGGAAACGCTCGGGGCTGCCGTCGTCGCCGACCACGCGCAGGCCGAGCGCCAGCTTGCCGAGGCTGCGGCCCCTGCTGAGGGACTCGAAGACCACCGGGTAGCCGACCATCACCAGCACGACGAACACCACCATGACCGTGCCGAACGTGGCCGCGTCCGTGATCGGGGCGAACGCGCTCAACAGGGCGTACGCGCCGATCAGCACGGCGAACTGGACGGCGAGGTCGATGAGGATCGCCAGCGCGCGCGAGGGCATCTGGGCCACGCGCACCTCGACGACTACCGCGTCGCCCGTCACAACCTCTGACATATGTGGAGCCTAACGGCTAACCGTGGGTGTTCGAGCGGCCAGAATGTTCGGGTGGACATCGATGCATTCGTCACGGCACACCGCCCTGTGTGGGACCGGCTCGACCATCTCGTCAAGCACCGCTCGTCACTGACGGGCACCGAGGTGGACGAGCTGGTGGAGCTCTACCAGCGGGTGTCCACGCATCTGTCCATCGTCCGCTCGTCCTCTTCCGACCCCATGCTGGTCGGACGGCTGTCGGCGCTGGTGGCCAGGGCTCGTTCGGCGGTGACGGGCGCGCACGCGCCGGCCTGGCGTGAGCTGGTGCGCTTCTTCACGGTGTCGTTCCCCGTGGTCGCCTACCGGGCGCGGTGGTGGTGGCTGGCCAGCTCGCTGGCGTTCGTGGCGGTCGCCTGGGTGATCGGGGCGTGGGTGGCGGCCAACCCCGACGTCCAGGCGTCGATCGCCAGCCCCGAGCAGATCACCCAGCTTGTCGAAGAGGACTTCGCCGACTACTACTCCGAGCACCCGGCCGCCTCCTTCGCCGGGCGCGTGTGGACCAACAACGCCTGGCTCGCGGTCCAGACGATCGGCTACGCGGTGGTGCTGGGCCTGCCCATCCCGTACGTGCTCTACGCCAACGCCGAGAACGTCGCCGTCTCCGCCGGGCTCATGGCCTCCCGCGACAAGCTCGACATCTTCTTCGGCCTGATCCTGCCGCACGGGCTGCTGGAGCTGACCGCCGTGTTCCTGGCGGCGGCCGTCGGCATGCGGCTCGGCTGGACGGTCATCGACCCGGGCCCGCGCAGGCGCGTCGAGGTGCTGGCCGAGCAGGGCCGGGCCGTGATGAGCGTGGCCCTGGGGCTCGTCGTGGTGCTGTTCCTGTCGGGGCTGATCGAGGCGTTCGTGACGCCCTCCGGGCTGCCGACGTGGGCGCGCGTCGGCATCGGGGTGCTCGCCGAGGTCGCCTTCCTCGCGTACGTGATCGTCTTCGGCCGCCGCGCGGTGGCCAGGAACGAGACCGGCGACCTCGAACGCGCCCCCGACGTCGCCCCCAGCGCCTGACTCAGCGCCTGCCTCAGGGCCTGTCTCAGGGCCTGTCTCAGGGCCTGCCTCAGAGGCGGCCGGCGGCCTTCAGGGCGAGGTAGGCGTCCGCGAGCGCGGGCGCGATGTCGTCCGGCGGCGCGTCCACGACCTCCACGCCGTGCCGCCGCAGCCTGGCCGTGATGCGCCTGCGTCCGAGCTGGGCCTGCTCGGCCGCCGCGGCGTCGTACAGCTCCTCGGCCGTGCCCCGGCGGCCCGCCATGGCGGCCACCCGCGGGTCGGACACCCCCGCCACCAGCACCAGGTGGCGCGAGGAGAGCTGCGGCAGGACCGGCATGAGCCCCTCGTCCAGGGCCGCCGCGTTGAGGTCGGTCAGCAGCACGACCAGGCAGCGCCGCTTGGCGCGCGACAGGACGGCGGCCACCATGCCCTGCGCGTCGGCCTCGACCAGCTCCGCCTCGATCGGTGCCATCGCGCTGACCAGCGACGACAGCAGCTCGGTGCGCGAGGCGCCGCTCACCCAGGCGCGTACGGCCCGGTCGTGGGCGAGGAAGTCGACGCGGTCGCCGGCCCTGGCCGCCAGCGCGGCCAGCAGCAGCGCGGCGTCCATCGACCAGTCGAGCCGCGGCCAGCCCGGCGTGGGCAGCGCGTCCGGCCCGGCCAGCAGGCCGCCGCCCGTGGGAGCGGCCCCCGCCATGGGGGTCGGCGCCTCGCCCACCCGGCCCGCGGACGTGCGGCCGGTGTCGAGCACGATGAGCACCCGGCGGTCGCGCTCGGGCCGCCACGTGCGCACCACCACGTCGTTGCGGCGCGCGGTGGCCCGCCAGTCGATGGACCGCACGTCGTCGCCGACCACGTACTCGCGCAGGGAGTCGAACTCGGTGCCCTGGCCGCGGACCAGAGCGGGGTGCCGGCCGTCCAGCTCGCGCAGCCGGGCCAGGCGGGAGGGCAGGTGCTTGCGGGACAGGAACGGCGGCAGCACGCGCACCGTCCACGGCGCCTGATGGCTGCCCTGGCGGGCGGCCAGCCCCAGCGGCCCGACCGAGCGCACGGTGACCGCCGCGGACGAGCGGTCGCCGCGCCGCGTGGGGGCGAGCGTCACGACGATCCTGCGGCGTTCCCCGGCGGGCACGTCGATGGCGGCCGTACGCGGGGTCGCGCCCGCCGAGGGCGGCCAGGCGTCGCGCAGCAGGCCGCGCACACGCCTGCCGCCCGGGTTCTCCACCACCAGCTCCACCGTGGCCCGCTGGCCGAGGCGTATCAGGGTGTCGCCGGAGCGGTGGAAGCGCAGTGGGCGAACCGCGCCGGCGAACGCCAGGTCCACGAGGATCCCGGCGGCCAGCAGCAGGCAGACCCCGGCCAGCGCGGCTCCGGGCCGCGGCGCGAACAGCACCACCGCGATCCCGAGCGCCGCGAGCAGCCCCGCACGTCCCGTCAGAGCCATCAGCGCGGGACCGGGACCGAGGCGAGGATGCCGTCGAGCAGGCCGTCGGCGGTGGCGCCCTCCAGCTCGGCCTCCGGCCGCAGCTGGATCCGGTGCCGCAGCGCCGGCCTGGCCACCGCTTTCACGTCGTCAGGCGTGACGTACGGCCGCCCGGACAGCCACGCCCACGCCCGCGAGGCGGCGAGCAGCGCCGTGGCCCCACGCGGCGAGACGCCGAGCTGCAGCGACGGGGAGTTCCTGGTGGCGCGGGCGACGTCGACGATGTAGCCGAGCACCTCGGGTGCGATGTGCACCGTGGCCGCCGCCTCCCGCGCCGCCGCCAGGTCCCGCGCCGAGGCCACGGCCTTGACCTGCGACAGGTCGCGCGGGTCGAAGCCGCGGGCGTGCCGGTCGAGCACCGCGATCTCGTGCTCGCGCGGCGGCAGCGGTACGGTCAGCTTGAGCAGGAACCGGTCGAGCTGGGCCTCGGGCAGCTGGTAGGTGCCCTCGTACTCGACGGGGTTCTGCGTCGCGCACACCACGAACGGGTCGGGCAGCGGCCGGGCCGAGCCCTCCACGGTGACCTGCCGCTCCTCCATCGCCTCCAGCAGCGCCGCCTGGGTCTTCGGCGGGGTGCGGTTGATCTCGTCGGCCAGCAGCAGGTTCGTGAACACCGGCCCCTCGCGGAACTCGAACTCCGCCGTCTTCGAGTCGTAGATCAGCGACCCGGTCACGTCGCCCGGCATCAGGTCGGGGGTGAACTGCACCCGCTTGAAGTCGAGCGACAGCGCCGCCGAGAGCGTGCGGACCATCAGCGTCTTGGCCACGCCGGGCACGCCCTCCAGCAGCACGTGCCCCCCGCACAGCAGGGCGATGACCAGCCCCGTCACCACGGAGTCCTGGCCGACCACGGCCTTGGACACCTCGGCGCGCAGCGCCGCCAGGGCCTCCCTCGCCGAGTCGGCCGTGACCGTCGCGTGGTACGTCTCCTCAGGGTTCAATGACCTGCCTTTCGATCGCGTCCAAGTGTCCGGCCAGCGCGACGAGCCCCGCGTCGTGGTCCGGCGGCGGCCCGTAGAGCACGGCGCCGAGCTGCTGGGGGTCCTGGCCCGTACGCGCCGCGAGCGCGGCGACGACCTCGTGCCGCCCGGCGCCCGAGGCGAGCCCGAGCCGGGGGACGAGCCGGTCGATCGTGCCCTCGCGCAGCGCGTCGGCCGCGCGTCCCCTGGCACGCCTGGCCCGGTAGAGGCGGCCCCGCCCCTCGACGGTCTCGGCCGCCCTGACGATGACGGGCAGCCGCTCGGCCACCACGGGCCCGAGCCGTCTGCCCCGCCAGAACGCGGTGACGGCCAGGGCGATGATCGCCATGTAGACGGCCCACCGGATGTTGCCGGGCATCAGGTCGTGCATCGACCGGCCCTGCTCGCCCGGCAGGTCGAGGGCCGGCGGCTCGTCGGGGCGCACCAGCCAGGTGACGGGCTTGCCGGTGCCGATGAGGTTGAGCGCCAGGGCCGCGTTGCCGTCTTCGGCCAGGCGCTGGTTGGTCATGAAGCCGCCGTCGCCGACGACCGTGGTGACGCCGCCGCCGTGGGTGAACCTGACCAGCAGGTGCCCGTCGCCGGCCGGGTAGCAGGCGGTCGCGCCCGCGGGCCCCCGCATGACCGGCCCGCCGAGGTACGCGCTTCCCGCGGCCGTCGCGGCCGGCAGCCCGCACGCGGGCTCGCGGGAGCGCGGACGTGCGAAGTCCGGCTCCATGCGGACGCCGGGGGCGAGGACCGGCAGCCCCAGCAGGTCGCCGACGATCAGGCGGTCACCGGGGATCGCGGTCAGGGCGAACTCGTCGTGGTAGGCGGTGTCGGTGATCACCAGCACACGGTCGCCGGTGGCGGCCTTGGCGGCGGCGGCCGCCACCGAGTCGACCCTGTCGACGGTGACGCCGCGGTCGCGCAGCAGCTCGGCCAGCGCCTTCGAGCCCGAGAGCGAGGCGTCGTCGGGGTCGAGCGGGCGCGCCGGCCCGCGGTCGGGGCCGATCAGCAGCCCGATGACGGCGGCGATCACGGCCAGGACGCCCACCAGCGCGATGCCGCGCCCGGAGCGCCAGACCGAGCGCACGGTGGGTGAGGTCGCGTACGACTCCCCGGCCTGCGGCGGACGCGTCTCCACGCTCACCGCGCACCTCCGCCGTACCCGGCCGTCCCCACGCTCACCGCGGTCACCGTGCACCTCCGCCGTACCCGGCCGTCCCCACGGTCGCGAGGACCGGCCGGGCCTGCTGGAGGCGGGTGTCGAGCGAGGTCATCGCGTCGTACGCCTCCCTGGTGCCCGGCACCCCGCCGTAGGTCACGTCGTCGAACGACCGCGCCCCGGCCGACAGCTCCGCCGCGAACGCCGGCAGCGACACCGCAGCCTCCGCCGCGAGCTCGCCGGCCGTACGCCCCGGCATGCCGCTGACCAGCGCGCGTTCCTCCATGTCGCGGGCGATGGCACGGAAACGCTCGCGGACGGCCTCGGCCCAGCGGCCCTCCAAGGCGAGGCCCTCGGCGGCCCGCCGGTGCTCGGCCGCGGTCATCGCCTGCTCGCCGAACAGCCCGCCCGTCAAGAGCGCCTTCCTGCGAGTCGTCCTGCGCAGCTGCCAGCCCACCAGGGTGATCACGCTGAGGAGGATGAGAACGATCGCCGCGGCGGCGATGACGCCGCCGGCCGTGCCGCCGCCGGTGGCGGCGTCGACGAGGTCGCCGAGGAACTGCATGACCCGCCGGTAGATCAGGTCGAGCAGCGACTCCTTCGCGTACTGGGGGTCGAGGAGCTCGGTCGCGGCCCTCTGGGCGGCCTCGTCCCTGCCGATCGGGCTCACGGCCTGGCGGAGTTGGACGGGTGCCACAGGTCGTCGGCCGAGGAGTGCACCCAGCCCTGGCGCTGCTGTTCGATGGCGGCCGTCTGGAGCACGAGGTCGAACGCCTCGGCACGCATGCGCCGGTCGGCGTAGAGCAGGCCGGCCACACCTGCCTCGAACGGGTAGGTGAGCATCGAGCCGATCGTGTAGCCGATGGTGAGGAACAGCGCCGAGACGATGGCGGTGGCGGCCGTGCCCGCGCCCATCGCGCTGAACATGGTGCCGGCGAACGAGAACGGGAAGGCGAGGACGGTCGAGACGATGCCCACGAGGATCCAGGTGAGCAGCAGGATGCCGAGCACCCGCCAGAAGTCGCCCGTCACCAGCTGCCACGAGCGCCGCATGGCGTCGATCGGCCCCCTGCCCTCCAGCACCACGGCGGCCGGGGCGAACGCGAAGCGCGTCTTGAAGAACAGGTAGTAGACGAAGTAGGCGACGATGAACAGCAGCGTCGCGACGGCCACCAGGGTGAACTCACCCGTCGTCGCGAGCGCCGCCATGAGCAGCACGAAGACGATCAACGGCACGACCATGATGACGGCCATCAGCGCCACCACGCCGAACAGCGCCCCTACCCGGCCCTTGACCAGCCGCCAGGCCTCGCCCGCGCTCACCGTGCCGCCGAAGACGGCCCGGCCGAGGATGCGGGTCAGCACGCCGGTCAGCATGGTGACGACGACGAACTGCACGGCGAGCGAGATCAGGGTGCCGCCGTACTGGACGGCGAGGCTGCCGTACAGGTCGCCGGTGGTCACGCTGCCGGGGTCGGCGGCGATGCTCGCCGCGGAGTCGAACACGTACGCCTGCCCCAGCGCGACCGGCACGGAGACCACGAGCGCGGCCGCGGCCGACAGGCCCAGCACCGACTTGGGGTTGGAGCGGATCAGCTTGATCGTGCCGTCGAGGACGTCGCCGAGGCGCAGCGGGTGCAGGGGGATGATGCCGGGCCGCAGCGCCGGCGGAGGCGGCATGTAGCCGTATCCGGGACCCTGGCCTGCATAGGGGGGATAGGGTGTTCCCGGCCCGTGGCCGGCGGGCGCCTGCTGATAGGGCGGCTGCCCGTGCGGCTGGCCGCCGTAGGGCACCTGCTGCTGCGAGCCGGGCGCGGTCCACGGGGAGGCCGGCGGGGCGCTGTACGGCGGGGGCTGTTCGGCCGACCAGCCTGATGGCGTCTCGGGCATGGGACCGTGACCGTCTGACATATCCCAATCCTGGCATGCTGGGCGGGAGCTTGGTGTCACGGAGGAGATTCGTCGTCCGATCTCGCCCGCATTCTCCGGCGAATCCGGGCACGGTTCACATCCAGGGATGGCCGAAAGCTGCTCTGTTACCGCAGACTGGGAAAGCGGTCGCGGGGGCGGGCGGCACGTTCGCCTCTCGTCAGGCTCATGTGTCGCACATGGGCCTACCAAGGGTAACCTTCAGTGATCGTGCGGGTATGTCCCACAATGCGTAGAAACGAATGAGGGGCCATGAAAGGTCGCGTGCTGGTCGTTGACGACGACGCCGCTCTCGCCGAGATGCTCGGGATCGTGCTGCGGGGAGAGGGCTTCGAGCCGTCATTTGTCTCCGACGGCGACAAGGCCCTCGACGCGTTCCGGGATACACGCCCGGACCTGGTCCTGCTCGACCTGATGCTGCCGGGAGCCGACGGCATCGACGTCGCCCGCAGGATCAGGGCTGAGTCGGGGGTTCCCATCGTCATGCTCACCGCCAAGAGCGACACGATCGACGTGGTGCTGGGGCTGGAGTCGGGCGCCGACGACTACATCGTCAAGCCGTTCAAGCCGAAGGAGCTCGTGGCGCGGGTGCGGGCGCGGCTGCGCCGTACCGACGAGCCGACCCCCGAGATCCTGCAGATCGGCGACATCACCATCGACGTGGCCGGCCACTCGGTCAAGCGCGGCGACGAGACCATCAACCTGACGCCGCTGGAGTTCGACCTGCTGGTGGCGCTGGCCCGCAAGCCGCGCCAGGTCTTCACCCGCGAGGTCCTGCTCGAGCAGGTGTGGGGCTACCGCCACGCCGCCGACACGCGCCTGGTCAACGTGCACGTGCAGCGGCTCCGGGCGAAGATCGAGAAGGACCCCGAACACCCTGAGATCGTCGTCACGGTCCGCGGCGTGGGCTACAAAGCCGGCCCTGCCTGAGCTTCCGACACCCCGCCATGCCCCCGACGAACCAGCGCCGCTCCCGACGGACGTTCCGCCAGATTCTCGGCGGCGCCCGCCGGAGGGTGCGTCGTGCGGCGGGCAAGGCGCGCAGCACGTGGCGGCGCTCGCTGCAGCTCCAGGTGGTCACCAGCACGATGGTGATCTCGGTCATCGTCGTGGTGGTGCTCGGCACGTTCCTGTTCGGGCAGATCAGCAAGTCGGTCGTCGACAGCACCCAGGAGTCCTCGAACAGTGAGGCGTTCGCCGACCGGCTGCAGATCGCCGACGCGCTCGCCCCCGAGACCGACGACCAGGACAAGACCACCGACAGCGGCAAGCAGGGCTCGGCCAACCCGCTCGACGAGGTGATGGACACCATCACGGGCTCCGGCGAGGGCGGCACCGAGAAGCGCTACGACATGCTGGTGCTCAACCGGCGCCTCCCCGGCGCCTCGCGGGGGTCGGGGACGGTCGTGCCCGGCGACGTGCCGGCCAACCTCCAGCTGGGCCTGCAGCGCAACATCCGCGACCAGCAGTACGACGAGCCCTTGGCGACCACGGGAAAGATCCGGTTCGCCGAGGAGGGGCAGTCGCGGCTGACGTACGTCATCGGCGGCGTCGTCCACGTGCCGACCAGCGGCGAGAGCTACGAGGTCTACCACTTCTTCCCGCTCGACGAGGAAGAGCAGCTGCTGGTCAACGTCCGGCTCGCCATCGTCGTGGTGGGTCTCGGGCTCGTGCTGCTGCTCGCCGCCATCGCCTACCTCGTCACCCGCCAGGTCGTCACTCCCGTACGCCTGGCCCGCCAGGCCGCCGAGCGCCTGGCCGCAGGCAAGCTCGACGAACGGCTCAAGGTGCGCGGCGAGGACGACCTGGCCCGGCTGGCCAACTCGTTCAACGAGATGGCCGCCAACCTCGCGCTGAAGATCCACCAGCTGGAGGAGTTGTCGCAGGTCCAGCGCCAGTTCGTCTCCGACGTCTCCCACGAGCTGCGCACGCCGCTGACCACCGTCCGCATGGCCGCCGACCTGCTGTACGACGCTCGCGAGGACTTCGACCCGATGGCCTCCCGTTCGGCCGAGCTCATGCAGGCGCAGCTGGAGCGGTTCGAGTCGATGCTGGCCGACCTGCTGGAGATCAGCCGTTACGACGCCGGCGCCGCCACGCTCGACCTCGACCCCGTCGACGTGCGCGACCTGGTGCTGCGCGCCATCGCCGACTCCGAGGCGCTGGCCGAGCGTCACTCCACCCGCTTCGAGCTGCGGCTGCCCAACGAGCCCTGCATGGCCGAGGTCGACAACCGGCGGGTCGAGCGCATCCTGCGCAACCTGCTGTTCAACGCCATCGAGCACGGCGAGGGCCGCGACGTCGTGGTCACCGTGGGCGGCGACCGCGACGCGGTGGCGGTGGCCGTACGCGACCACGGGATCGGCCTCAAACCCGGCGAGGACACCCTGGTCTTCGACCGGTTCTGGCGGGCCGACCCGTCACGGGCGCGCACCATCGGCGGCACCGGGCTCGGGCTGGCGATCTCCCGCGAGGACGCCGCCCTGCACGGCGGCTGGCTCCAGGCGTGGGGCCAGCCCGGCGAGGGCTCGCAGTTCCGGCTGACGCTGCCGCGCACCGCAGGCGCCGACCTCAAGGGCTCGCCGCTGCCACTGGTGCCGCCCGAGATCGAGATGCGGCGCACCTGGCGTACGTCCATGACGCCGGTCCTCCTGCCGGCGGTCGCCGACGGGGGCGGTTATGACGAGGACTAGACGCTTCGCCGCGGTGACGGCCATCATGGCCGCCGTGACGTGCACGGGCTCCGGGTGCACCGTCATACCGCTGAGCGGCCCCATCGCGGTGAGCGACGTCGGCGCGGGCGATCCCCTGGGCAGGCCGTTCCAGCGCATGATCGCCATCGGACCGCAGCGCGAATGGGGACCGGAGGAGACGATCAAGGGCATGCAGGCCGCCATGGCCGCCTACCCCGACGACCCGTCGGTCCTGCAGCAGTACCTGACACCCGAGGCCAAGGCCACGTGGAACGCCTCCGGACCGGTGACGGTGATCGACGACGCCTTCGAGATCGTCGCGCCCCCGCCGGGCGACGGCACCGAGACCGTGCAGACCGTGACACTCAAGGGCAGCTCGGTGGCCTCCATCAAGGAGGACGACTCGTACGTGCCCACGGCCGGGGCGTGGGAGCGTCCGTACGAGCTGGTCAAGGCGCCCGGCGGCGGCTACCGCGTCAACGCGCTGCCCCCCGGGCTGCTGCTCACCGCCTCCGACGTCGACCGGGCCTACCGGCCGACGAATCTCTACTACCTCAACCGCAGCACCCAGGACCGGCTGGTCGTCGACCGCGTACGCCTGCGGATGAAGACCACCGAGCGCTTCGCCCAGACCGTGCTCGAACGCCTGCTGCAGCAGCCGACCGCGGCCCTGCAGGGCGCGGTGTCCACCAGCTTCCCGCCGGGCACCGCGATCGAGTCGGTGAGGTCGGGCGAGGAACGCGTGGTCATCGACCTCGCCAGCCCGCTGGACCCGCTCGACCTGAGCGCCGAGGACGCGCTCAGGGCGCAGATCCGCTACACCCTGAACAACAACGACGTGGCCAAGGGCCGCATCATCGAGATCCAGGTGAACGGCGAGCCGTACGCCGTCGACCGGCCCAACTCCGACGAGCACTGGCTCGACGACAGCGGCGACCACGCCTACTACGTCAGCCGGGGCGCCGTCCGCCACCTCGGCAAGGACCGCCCCGAGGGCGTCGTGCCGGGCGCGGCCGGCGAGCCGCGCGAGGGGTACTCCGACTTCGCGATGTCCCTGTCCAAGGACGGCCCCCCGCTGGTCGCGGCGCTGACCACGACCGGCATCTCGGTGGCCTCGCTGACGCAGGACGGCCGCTGGCAGGAGGTCATCCACGGCGAGTCCCTGACGCCGCCGACCTGGCATCGGGACGGGTCCCTCTGGACGTACGACCGCGACAACGCCGTCCTGCTGCGCTACGACCCGGCCCACGGGCAGGCGCCGGAGCGCGTGTCGGCGCCCGAGGTGGAGAAACTCGACGTGACGCGGCTGCGGATCGCCAGGGACGGCGTCCGGGTGGCGGTGACGACCGGGAAGAACACCGTCCAGATCGGCGCCCTCACCGGCGGCGGCACGATGCTGGGCAACCTGCAGTTGCTGACCACCATCGAGATGGGCTCCGAGATCACCGACGTGGCGTGGGGCGACGACGAGCACCTGCTCGTGCTCGTGCAGACCAAGGCGGGACAGATCCTCAACGAGATCAACGTCGGCGACGGGGAGACGACGGGGGTGCCGCTGAAGGACCGCCTCAACTCGGTGGCGGCGCTGGACGACCGCATCCTGGCCGAGGCCGAAACCGAAAAAGGCACCAAACTCCTCGAACTCAACCAGGACCGCCAAACCTGGGCCACCAAGCTTGAAACCGACGCCGGCGCCCCCCTCTTCCCCCTCGGCTGACCCAACCGGCCCTCCGGCTCCGACGGCGCAACTCACCCGGCTCCACGAGCCGGGTAATCGCTGCGGGCTGCACGAGCGGGGTACTCGCTGCGGGCTCCGCACGCCGGATACTCGCCTCAGCCGCGACGACCGGGGCTTCCCTCGGGCCCAACAGCGGCCCACGACCCACTCCCGCGTGTCAACGAGCCCTGGCCAGCGCAGCGCTTCTCAGTCGAGCGGCCCTGGCCCGCACGCGCCTTCGCCGGGTGAACGGCCCCGGCCCGCGTGCGCCGGCTGTCCTCAGACGCGGTGGGGGCGGCGCGGTTCGTGCCGCGTTGCCGTGGGTCTCATCCCCGCGACAGGCCCAGTTGGCCGGCAGAGCGGCGTCGGTGGTCGTCGAGCGGTGGTGGGTGGCCGGGAATTGTCGGTGGGAGGCGGCATGGTGGGCGTGTGCTGGCTGCTGTTCTCGATCTCGTTCTGCCGGCGTCCTGCGTGGGGTGCGGGAGCAAGGGGGCGTCGTGGTGTGCGGGGTGTCGTGTCGCCTTGATGGGCGCGCCTGCCAGGCGCAGGCCCGTTCCGGTGTTGGCCGGCCTGCCCGACTGCTGGTCCGCTGCCCCTTACGAGGGGGTGGTGCGTACGGCGATCGTGGCTTACAAGGAGCGGGGTGCCGTCGCGCTCGCCGGTGTGCTGGCCGACGCTGTGGTGAGCGCGGCCGTCGCGGCGGTGGTGGCCGACGCGCACGCGGCTGCGTATGTCGGCGGGCGGTTCGCTGTCGTGCCGGTGCCGAGTGGCGGGCGTCGGGTGCGGACGCGAGGGCATGATCCCGTGGGGCGGTTGGCGGTGATGGTCACGCGGCGGCTGCGGGGGCTGGGGCTGGATGCCGTGCTGTGGCCCGCGCTACGGCAGGTGCGGGGCGTGGCCGACCAGGCGGGGCTGAGCTCCGCCGAGAGAGTCGCCAATCTCGCGGGGTCACTCCAGGTGCGCCACGCCGTGAAAGTCCCTCCAGCGCCGGTTGTGCTGCTTCTGGATGACATTGTCACGACCGGGGCCACCCTGGCCGAGGCAGCCGAGGTGCTGCGCGCGACGGGCGCCGCGGTACCGCTCGCCGTCACCGTCGCAGCGACACGCCGAAGATCTGCTAAGACATTACGGTGACCGTGCGTGAAAACGGGCTCCGCCCGCGACCCTGGCCCACTGGTCACATGTCTCTATCCCCGTACATGTTTCGCGCCTGGTGGCGTACGGGAAGCAGGCCTTGGCAAGGGGTGCCGACCGGTTGAACCCGGCATGGGAAGGCGCTTACCACCCTGGGGGAAACCACGGAAAGTGATCCTTCGGCCGATCCTCCGGCTGACATTCGTCCTGGATGCGGATAGCGTTCTGACATGGCACCCGTTCGGGTCCGTGGTTGCGCAGGGTCGGGGTCCCCGACCCTGCTAGCCGATGCCAGCCGCAGGCAAAACGGTCCACGTAAGGCGACTCTTTGTCGACCGATCACGGTGCGGCTTAGGGGTAAGTCCTGCCTTCCCGGGGGTCCAGATGTCCCCCGTCAGAAGAGAAGGGCAGTAGTGGCATCAGAGCCGCGAAATCCTCAGCAGGCGGATGTGGGGTCGAAGACCAGGTCGGCCGGACGGGTGCCATCAGAGATCCCGGTGAACCCGAGTCGGAAGAGGGGAACGGTGCGAGAAAGGCAGACAGAAGACCCCGCCCGGCGCGCAGGTGGTCGGGCGCTCTTGCTCAGTCGTTAGACGAAGGGGGCTGTTGCATGGACATCATCGTCAAGGGCCGGCACACAGGTGTGAGTGATCGGTTCCGAGACCACGTGACGACCAAGCTGGCCAGGATCGAACGTCTGGACAACAAACTCATCCGAGTCGACGTGGAGGTTTCGAAGGAACGTAACCCGCGACTCGCCGACCAGCGCGAGCGCGTAGAGCTCACCATTCACTCCCGAGGGCCGGCCATCCGCGCCGAAGCCTCGGCCGATGACCGGTTCGCAGCCCTCGACCTCGCCCTCGACAAGCTGGAAGGCCGCCTGCGCAGGCTGGCCGACCGGCGCAAGGTCCACCACGGCAACCACTGCCCGCCCTCGCTGGCGGAGATCACCGCGACGCTTCCGGCCGCCGCCGGCCCCGAGCCCCGCACCGAACCCGCCGTCCCCAAGCAGGTAGAGCCTGACGAGGACGAGTACCAGCAGAAGAACGACCAGCTCTACGACGACATCGTCCCCATCGAGATGGACGGCGAGGGTCCGCTCGTCGTCAGGGAGAAGTTCCACCGAGCCGAACCCATGACGATCGACCAGGCCCTGCTGGAGATGGAGCTGGTCGGCCACGACTTCTATCTCTTCCGTGACAAGGAGAGCGGCCAGCCCTGCGTCGTCTACAACAGACGCGGGTACAACTACGGCGTGTTGCGGCTCGTAGAGCCCTGATCGCGCGCTAAAAGATCTTCTCGACCACCCGAGAACCGCGGGCACGTGCCATCATGGCGGTTCAACGGCTCTGGCCCCCGACGAGGAGGAGACGTGAGCGAGCTCAGTCAGGTTCAGGTGAGCGAGCGAAGCGAGGGAAAGACGGTCGCGAGGCGGATCAAGGAGGCCTTGTGACAGAGTCTGGCGAGTCCCGCACGTCAGCTGACGAGCCGATCCGCGTGCTGATCGTTGACGATCACGAGCTGATCCGACGGAGCCTGGCGTTGGCGCTGGCCGCCGAGCCCGACATCGAGGTGGTCGGTGAGGCGAGCGACGGGCAGGAGGCGGTCGAACTGGCCGACCGCCTCATGCCGGACGTCGCCCTCATGGATGTGCGCATGCCCCGGCAGGACGGGATCGAGGCGGCGAAGGGCATCAAGGCCTCCGTCCCCAGCACCCGCATCATCATGCTGACGGTGAGCGACGAGGAAGAGGATCTTTTCGAGGCCATCAAGGCGGGAGCGACCGGCTATCTGCTGAAGGACGTCCAGATCAACGACGTCCCTGCCGCGGTTCGCGGCGTGCACGAAGGCCAGTCGTTAATCAACCCGGCGATGGCGGCGAAGCTCATCAACGAGTTCGCCTCCATGAGCCGCAAGGAGTCCGAACGCCCGCCCCAACTTCCCGTCCCCCGCCTGACCGAACGGGAGATGGAGGTCCTGCGGCTGGTGGCGAAGGGCATGAACAACCGTGAGATCGCCAAGCAGCTCTTCATCTCCGAGAACACCGTGAAGAACCACGTCCGCAACATTCTCGACAAGCTGCAGCTGCACTCGCGGATGGAAGCCGTGGTCTACGCGGTCAGGGAGCGCATGCTCGAGATCACCTGACCGCCCCCCGGGAGCGGCGGCCGGCGTCGGCCGCTGCTCTCATGCGTTGAGCAGAGGGATCAGCTCGGGCGGGTCGGCGCGCTCGACGCGTACGGCGTCGCAGCCCACCCAGTCGGCGGCCGACCACAGCGCCTCGCGCACGGCGTCGGCCCACCGGGCGGGGGACAGGCCCGGCTCCAGGTGGACCTGCCGGGCCACCAGGGTGGAGCCCTCACGCGCCGGGTCGACGCGGCCGATCAGGCGGCCTCCGGCCAGCACCGGCATCGTGAAGTAGCCGTGCACCCGCTTGTGCTTGGGGACGTAGAGCTCCAGCGTGTAGGTGAACCCGAACACCCGCTCGGTGCGGCCCCGATGCCAGATGAGCGAGTCGAACGGCGACACCAGCGTCGTGCGGTGACGCCCGCGCGGCTCGGACGCGACGGCGGCGGGGTCGGCCCACGCGTTGCCCTGGCCCTTCTTGCCGGCAGGCCAGCCGGAGACGGTCACGGGCACGAGCCCGGCGGCCCCGCTGAGCAGCACCTCGTCGAGGATCGCCGCGTAGCGGCCCTTGAGGCGCAGGAAGTCGAGCAGGTCGGTGCGGTTGGCCACGCCCAGCGAGCGACCGGCGATGGCGGCCAGGCGGGCGATGCACTCCTCGTCGGACGGGTCCTCGGCCAGCAGGTCGGCGGGGACCGCGCGGTCGGCCAGGTCGTAGACGCGGCGCCAGCCGACCCGGCGGGTGCAGACCAGCTCGCCGATGTCGAGCAGCCACTCCAGGCCGATCTTGGCGTCGGACCAGTCCCACCAGGGGCCGCCGTTCTTGGCGCCGCCGACGTCGGAGGTCGTCAGCGGGCCGGAGTCGCGGACCTGGTCGAGCAGCTTCTCCACCCCGTCGGGGACCTCGTGCCAGCGGTAGCGCCGCTCGCGGTAGGCGCGGCGGCGGAACGAGTAGAGGGGCCAGTGCTCGATGGGCAGGATGCAGGCGGCGTGGCACCAGTATTCGAAGCTGCGCGCGGGGTTGTGCCAGTAGGCGTGCTCGACCGTCGGCCGGCCCACCGCGCCCAACCGGGCGTAGGCGACCAGCTCGTGGGAGCGGGCCAGGACGGAGATGGTGTCGAGCTGCACGGCGCCCAGGCGGCGCAGCATGCCCTGCACCCCGCCCTTGCGGGCGTCGGCGCCGATCAGCCCTTGCGCCCGCAGGATGACGCGGCGCGCCTCGTCGGCGGTCAGGTCGATCATGACGGCGTTTCCGTACGGCGATGCATGCGAGCAATCTAACGGCGCCCACCGACAATAGACGCGCCCGCGTCGGGGCCGAACGCCCCGGGACATCTCGGCAAGTGCCCTCCGGCACGACGCCTCCGGCCGCCGGACCTCCAGGGGCGGCAGGCCGCGTCGCGGGCGGGATGGGCCGGGACGGTCGTGCGT
>NZ_SMKQ01000203.1 GCF_004348995.1 Nonomuraea terrae | reverse complement strand
GGCGGGGGCGGCTCGGCCGCCGTCTCGGCCAGGCGGGCGGCTGTTTCGCGCAGGTGGCGTATCTCGGCCGCGCAGGCGGGGCACCCGGGCAGGTGCGCCTCGAACCGCGCCCGCTCCCCGTACGGCAGTGCGTGCACGGCGTAGGCGCCGGAGAGGGCGTGGAGCTCGTCGTTCATCGTCCACCCCGCTGCGAGAGACGGCTGACGCATGTACTTCGGCCGCTCGGGCATGTCGGATGGCCCGAACGCCTTGCGCTTTTTCCTCAGCGTGAGACAGTTTCATTGGGTGATGAATTATGGGATGCGTGATAGCGGGCGGCGGTCCGGCGGGCGCGGTGCTCGCGCTGATCCTCGCCAGAGCGGGCGTCGAGGTGACGCTGCTGGAGAAACACGGTGACTTCCTGCGCGACTTCAGGGGCGACACGATCCACCCCTCGACGCTGCAGGTGCTCGACGAGCTGGGGCTGGCGAAGGACTTCCTGAAGCTCCCGCACCACAAGGCGTACGGGCTCAGCTTCGTCACCGACGCCGGCGAGATCACGATGGCGAACCTGCGCGGGATGCCGGGCAAATACGACTACATCGCTTTCGTCCCGCAGTGGGACTTCCTGGAGCTCATCACGTCGGCCGCCCGGCGCTACCCCGGGTTCCGGCTGCTGATGAACGCCGAGGCGTACGACCTGATCCGCGAGGACGGCGCCGTGCGCGGGCTGCGCTACCGCGACCCGTCCGGCGACCACGAGATCAGGGCGGATCTCACGGTCGCCGCCGACGGGCGCACCTCCACGCTGCGCGCGCGGGCGGGGCTCGTCCCGGAGGACCTCGACGCGCCGATGGACGTGGTCTGGTTCCGGCTGCCCCGGCACGAGACCGACCGGGAGGACCCGTTCCTGCGGATCTCGGGCGGCCACATGATGGTGGCGATCAACCGGGGCACCTACTGGCAGCTGGCGTACCTCATCCCCAAGGGCGGCTACGACGACCTCGTCCGCGGCGGCATCGACGCGCTGCGCGGCCCGGTCGCGGAGCTGATGCCCTGGCTGGGCGACCGGGTCGGCGAGATCGGCGGCTACGACGACGTCAGCGTGCTCACGGTCGCGCTCAACCGGCTGCGCCGCTGGCACCGCCCGGGGCTGCTGTGCATCGGGGACGCCGCGCACGCCATGTCGCCGGTGTTCGGGGTGGGCATCAACCTCGCCGTGCAGGACGCCGTCGCCGCCGCCAACCTGCTGGCCGGCTCGCTGCGGTCGGGGGCGCCGATCCCGGAGTCCACGCTTCACCTGGTGCAGCGGCGGCGGATGTTCCCGACCCGGTTCACCCAGGCCGCCCAGCGGGTGGTGCAGAACCGGGTGATCAGGCCGGCGCTCAGCAAAAGTTTCAACCCGCCGCGGCTGCCGCGCGACCTGGCGCGGCTGCCGCTGGTCAACCGGCTGGCCCGGCGGTTCATCGGCCACGGCGTCCGCCCCGAGCACGTGACGGTGAAGGAAGTTTGACCCGCGCTGGGTTCGTACGCGTATCACCGCATTCTCACAACGTGGACACGAGGGTCGGTGGGGGCGGGCCAGTGGAATACCCTCGTATCTCGTGAGCAGCAATCTCGTGGATCTTGATTCCTGGCGGGCCCTCCCCGCGGCGCAGCAGCCCGAGTGGCCCGACCGCGGCGAGCTCGAGAAGGTCGTCGCCGAGCTCGGCGGCCTGCCCCCGCTCGTCTTCGCCGGCGAGTGCGACCAGCTGAAGAACCAGCTGGCCGCCGTGGTCCGCGGCGAGGCGTTCGTCCTGCAGGGCGGCGACTGCGCCGAGACCTTTTCCGGCGCCACCGCCGACAACGTGCGCAACAAGCTCAAGACGCTGCTGCAGATGGCGATCGTGCTGACGTACGCGGGCAAGGTTCCGGTGGTGAAGATCGGCCGCGTCGCCGGGCAGTTCGCCAAGCCGCGTTCGAAGCCCACCGAGGTGCGCGACGGCGTAGAGCTGCCCGCCTACCGCGGCGACATGGTCAACGGGTTCGACTTCACCCCCGAGGCGCGCAGGCCCGATCCGTGGCGGCTGCTCAAGGCGTACCACTCCTCGGCCGTGACGCTCAACCTCGCCCGCGCCTTCACCAAGGGCGGTTACGCCGACCTGCGCCAGGTGCACGCCTGGAACCAGGACTTCGTCGCCGAGTCGCCGGCCGGGCGCCGCTACGAGCAGCTGGCCAGGGAGATCGACCAGGCGCTGGCGTTCATGCGGGCCTGCGGGGCCGAGCCCGAGGAGTTCCACACCGTCGAGTTCTACTCCTCGCACGAGGCGCTCATCCTCGACTACGACCGGGCGCTGACCCGCATCGACTCGCGCACGGGCCTGCCGTACGACGTGTCGGCCCACATGGTCTGGATCGGCGAGCGCACCCGCCAGCTCGACGGCGCGCACATCGACTTCTTCTCGAAGATCCGCAACCCGATCGGCGTCAAGCTGGGCCCGACCACCACGCCCGACGACGCGCTGGCGCTCATCGAGAAGCTCAACCCGACCAACGAGGCGGGGCGCCTGACGTTCATCACCCGCTTCGGCGCGTCCAAGATCCGCGATCTGCTGCCCGCCCTGGTCAAGGAGGTCACCGCGAGCGGGGCCCGGGTGGCGTGGATCTGCGACCCGATGCACGGCAACACGTTCGAGGCGCCGAGCGGCCACAAGACGCGGCGGGTCGACGACGTGCTCGACGAGGTGGCCGGCTTCTTCGAGGTGCACCGCTCGCTCGGCACGCACCCGGGCGGCATCCACATCGAGTTCACCGGCGACGACGTGACCGAGTGCGTCGGCGGCGGCCACGAGATCGGCGAGATGGACCTCGCCACCCGCTACGAGACGGCCTGCGACCCCCGGCTCAACCGCGGCCAGTCTCTCGACCTCGCCTTCCGCGTCGCGGAGCTCTACCGCGGCTGACCCCCGGCGGCCAGACGCCCTCCGGCCGGGGGGCGTCTGCTCGGAGTGATCCAGGTCTCACCACCGGCCCCAGGGGAAACCTGATGAATCACGGATCCCCCGGCTATGATCGCCCCCAAAGCGGTCAATGTTGGGAGAAAACGTGGATAGTGCTCCTGAGGGGGTCGACCCGAACGTCCCCAACGTCGCACGGATGTACGACTACTTCCTCGACGGCAAGGACAACTTCGCAGCCGACCGGGCCGCGGCGGAGCAGATCCTCAAGACGTTCCCCCACACCAGGGAAGGCGCGCGGGCGAACCGGGCGTTCCTGCGCCGGGCCGTGCGCCATGTGGTCGACTCCGGCGTGCGGCAGATCGTCGATCTGGGGGCGGGGCTGCCCACCCAGGGCAACACCCACGAGATCGCGCCGGACGCGCGCGTGGTCTACGTCGACTACGACTCCGTGGTGTGCGTGCACGGCAGGGCGCTGCTGGCCAGGACGGAGAACGTCGACTTCCTGCAGGCGGACGTGCGCGAGCCGGACGTACTGCTCGACAAGCTGAGCGGCATGGTCGACTTCGACCGGCCGGTGGCGTTCATGATGCTGGCCCTGCTGCACTTCGTCCCCGACGACATCGCCTACGACCTGGTGGGCAAGGTGCGGGAGGCGAGCGCGCCGGGCAGCCACCTGGTGATCAGCCACGCCGTGGACAGCACCCCGGACACCACCCCGGAGGCCGAGGAGATCTACCGCAGGAGCACGGCGGCGCTGCACCTGCGCACCCGCGAGGGTGTCCTGCGCTTCTTCGACGGCTACGAGCTGGCCGAGCCGGGGCTGACGCACCCGAACGGCTGGCGTCCCGACGAGTCGCACACCGGCGGCGACAGCATCACCTTCGGGTACGTCGGCGTCGGCCGCAAGCACTGACCCCGCGCACGCGAAAGCCCCGCCGGGAAGGCGGGGCTTTCCGGCCTGTCGTCAGCTCTGCTGGGCGTTCTTCAGCTCCTCGCTGAGCTCGGCCCTGATCGCGTCCATGTCGAGCGCCCTGACCTGGCGGATGAGGTCTTCGAGCGCGGGCGACGGGAGGGCGCCGGCCTGGGAGAAGACCACGATCCCGTCGCGGATGGCCATCAGCGTCGGGATCGAGGTGATCTCGAAGCCCTGCGCGAGACCCTGCTCCGCGTCAGTGTCGATCTTGCCGAACGTGATGTCGTCGTGCTTGTCGGACGCCTGCTCGAAGATCGGCCCGAACTTCTTGCACGGCGGGCACCACTCGGCCCAGAAGTCGAGCAGGACGATCCCCTTGTCGGCGATGTCGTTGAAGTTCTTCTCGGTCACCTCGATGGTCGCCACAGGTGGCTCCTCGCTCGTCGTCGCTGTTTTGCGTCCGTGTCAACCACATACCCGCCCCCAGCATTCCATGCTCCGGCCGTGGGCACGCCGGCTGTGCCGCGGACCGATCAGGAATCGAGAAGCGCCGGCCTCCGGGCCGCGCCTAGCCTGACCCCATGGACATCACCATTCAGACGTGTTTCCTGCCGCACGACGACCCGGACGCCTCCCTGGCCTTCTACCGCGACACGCTGGGCTTCGAGGTCCGCAACGACGTCGGCCACGACGGGATGCGCTGGATCACGGTCGGCCCTCCCGAGCAGCCCGGCACGTCCATCGTCCTGCACCCGCCGGCCGCCGACCCCGGCATCACCGACGAGGAGCGCCGCGTCATCGCCGAGATGATGGCCAAGGGCTGCTACGCCGGCCTCAACCTGGCCACCACCGACCTCGACGCCGCCTTCGAGCGGCTGCAGACCGGCGACGCCGACGTCGTCCAGGAACCGACCGAGCAGCCGTACGGCGTGCGCGACTGCGCCTTCCGCGACCCCGCGGGCAACCTCATCCGCGTCGTGGAGCTGCGCTGACTGCGAGGCCTCCGACGTGATCACCCCAGAGTGTCCGCCGCGGGCGCACCGGGTGAAGAGACACCACAGGGCATACCGCCCCAAGCTGGTTAGATTTGCCCAGGCGACGCCGACGGAGAACGCGAAGGCGACTCGGCCCAACCAGCCCGACACCATGGAGACGGAATGAGCATGACCACGAGGACGGACACGCAGTCGCCTGCGCCGCACGTTGCCGACAGCCACGACCTGATCCGCGTGCAGGGCGCGCGCGTGAACAACCTCAAGGACGTCAGCGTCGAGATCCAGAAGCGCCGGCTGACGGTGTTCACCGGCGTGTCGGGCTCGGGCAAGAGCTCGCTGGTGTTCGGCACGATCGCCGCCGAGTCGCAGCGGCTGATCAACGAGACCTACAGCGCGTTCGTCCAGGGCTTCATGCCGACACTGGCGCGGCCGGAGGTCGACGTACTCGAAGGGCTGACGACGGCGATCATCGTCGACCAGGAGCGGCTGGGCGCCGACCCCCGTTCCACCGTCGGCACCGCCACCGACGCCAACGCGATGCTGCGCATCCTCTTCAGCCGGCTGGGGCAGCCGCACATCGGCTCGCCGCAGGCGTTCTCGTTCAACGTCGCCTCGGTCCGGGCGTCCGGCGCGATCACCGTCGAGCGCGGCGACCGCAAGACCGAAAGGGTGAGCTTCACCCGCACCGGCGGCATGTGCACGCGATGCGAGGGCCGCGGCTCGGTCACCGACTTCGACCTGTCCCACCTGTACGACGACGCCAAGTCGCTGGCCGAGGGCGCGCTCACCATCCCCGGCTACAGCATGGACGGCTGGTACGGCCGTATCTTCATGGGCTCCGGCTTCCTCGACCCGGACAAGCCGATCCGCGACTACACCAACAAGGAGCTCGACGACCTCCTCTACAAGGAGCCGACCCGGATCAAGGTCGACAACGTCAACGTGACGTACGAGGGCCTGATCCCGCGGATCCAGAAGTCGTTCCTCGCCAAGGACAAGGAGGCGATGCAGCCGCACATCCGGGCCTTCGTCGACCGGGCGGTCATCTTCACCACCTGCCCCGAGTGTGACGGCACCCGGCTCAGCGAGGCGGCCCGGTCGTCGAAGATCAGGGGCATCAGCATCGCCGACGCCTGCGCGATGCAGATCAGCGACCTGGCCGCATGGGTGCGCGGACTCGACGAGCCGTCGGTGGCGCCGCTGCTCGCCAAGCTCCAGCACATCCTCGACTCGTTCGTGGAGATCGGGCTCGGCTACCTCTCGCTCGAGCGGCCGTCGGGCACGCTGTCGGGCGGCGAGGCGCAGCGCGTCAAGATGATCCGCCACCTCGGCTCCTCGCTCACCGACGTCACCTACGTCTTCGACGAGCCCACCATCGGCCTGCACCCCCACGACATCCAGCGGATGAACGACCTGCTGCGGCGGCTGCGCGACAAGGGCAACACGGTGCTCGTCGTGGAGCACAAGCCGGAGACGATCGCGATCGCCGACCACGTCATCGACCTCGGCCCCGGCGCCGGAACGGCGGGCGGCATCGTCTGCTTCGAGGGCACCGTCGAAGGGCTGCGGGACAGCGGCACCCTCACCGGCCGCCACCTCGACGACCGGGCCGCGCTCAAGGAGACGGTGCGCGAGCCCACCGGAGCGCTGGAGATCCGCGGCGCGAACACCCACAACCTGCAGAACGTCGACGTCGACATCCCGCTCGGCGTGCTCGTCGTCGTCACCGGCGTCGCGGGCTCCGGCAAGAGCTCGCTCGTGCACGGGTCGATCCCGCCTGGCGCGGGCGTGGTGTCGGTCGGCCAGGGCGCGATCCGCGGGTCCAGGCGGAGCAACCCGGCGACGTACACCGGGCTGCTCGACCCGATCCGCAAGGCGTTCGCCAAGGCCAACGGCGTGAAGCCGGCGCTGTTCAGCGCCAACTCCGAGGGCGCCTGCCCCACGTGCAACGGCGCCGGCGTCATCTACACCGACCTGGCGATGATGGCGGGCGTCGCCACCCCCTGTGAGGAGTGCGAGGGCAAGCGGTTCCAGGCGGCGGTGCTGGAGCACCACCTCGGCGGCCGTGACATCAGCGAGGTCCTGGCGATGTCGGTGACCGAGGCCGAGGAGTTCTTCGGCTCCGGCGAGGCCCGCACGCCGGCCGCGCACAAGATCCTGACCCGGCTCTCCGACGTCGGGCTCGGCTACCTCACCCTCGGCCAGCCGCTCACCACGCTGTCCGGCGGCGAGCGGCAGCGGCTCAAGCTGGCCACCCACATGGCCGAGACGGGCGGCGTGTACGTCCTCGACGAGCCGACCACGGGCCTGCACCTGGCCGACGTGGAGCAGTTGCTCGGCCTGCTCGACCGGCTCGTCGACGCCGGCAAGTCGGTCATCGTGATCGAGCACCACCAGGCGGTCATGGCGCACGCCGACTGGATCATCGACCTCGGCCCCGGCGCCGGCCACGACGGCGGCCGGATCGTCTTCGAGGGCACGCCCGCCGACCTCGTGGCCGCCCGCTCGACCCTCACCGGCGAGCACCTCGCGGCCTACGTCGGGGCCTGAACCCGTGGTGCTCCGGCGCCTCGTCCCGTCCGCCTACCGGCCGTTGCTCGCCGACCGGGTGTTCCGGCGGCTGATCCTCGGTTTCGCGGTCTCGTACCTCGGGGACGGGATGAGCTTCGTCGCGGTGGCGTGGCTGGCCATCGAGCTCGCGCCGCAGGCGAGCGCGGGGCTGTGGGTCGGCGGCGCGGTGGCCGCGTACACGTTGCCGGGCGTGGCCGGCGCGCTGGTGTTCGGCCGCCGGCTGCGCCGGATGCCGGCCCGGCGGCTGCTGCTCGCCGACAACGTGCTGCGCGGCGTGGTCCTCGGCGCCGTACCGCTGGCCTGGCTCGCCGGGCTGCTCACGCCGCCGCTGTACGTCGTGCTGCTCGCGCTGTCGTCCCTGCTGCACGCGTGGGGCAGCGCGGGCAAGTACACCCTGCTGGCCGAGTTGCTGCCCGGCGAGCATCGGCTGGCCGCCAACACCCTTGTCAGTTCGCTGAACTTCGCCGCCACGATCGCCGGGCCCGCGATCGCCGGCGTGCTGGTGACGTACGTGAGCTCCGCGCTCGTGCTCGGCCTGGACGCGCTCACCTACGTGTTCCTCGCGGTGCTCGTCGCGCGCACCCGGCTGCCGGAGTCGGGGCGGGTCTCCCCCGTCGACGGGACGGCCGCGCGCGGCGGGCTCGCGCTGCTGCGGTCCCATCCCGAGCTGCTCGGGCTGCTGACGCTCACCTGGTTCTTCAACCTGCTGTACGGTCCCGTCGAGGTCGCGCTGCCGCTCCACGTGACCGGCGACCTGCGCGCGCCGGGCACGTTGCTCGGCCTCTACTGGATGTTGTTCGGCATCGGCGCGCTGCTCGGCGGGCTCGCGGTCGGCGCGCTGCGGCGGCTGCCGCTCTGGCCGGTGACGGTCGCCATCGTGGTCGGCTGGGGGTTGTCGCTGCTGCCGTTCGGGTTCGACGTGCCGGTGGGCGTCACCGTCGCGTCCTTCGCACTCGGCGGCCTGATCTACGGACCGTTCGTGGCGCTCTCGGTGACGCTGATGCAGGCGACGTCGCCGCCGCAGCACCTGGCCGCGATGCTCGCGGCCCGCAGCGCGGCGCTGCTGACCGCCTCGCCGCTCGGCACGGCGATCGGCGGGCCGCTCACGGCGGCGCTCGGCGCGCGGGTGACGCTCGGCGGGTCAGGGCTCGCCACCGTGGCGCTGGGCGCCGTCGCCTGCGTCCTGCTGCTGGCCCGACGCCGCACCCGAATTAGTGCCCATATTTCCGCCTAAAAGTGGCCAGAACATAAAATCGCCGATCCTTGACCCGGAGCCCCGGCGGGTATCACCCAGGCATGGACTGGGTCACCTGCGCGTACTCGGCTGCCTGCACCGGAGTCGCTAGCCGGCCGTCCGGCTTCTGCCTCGCCCACCTCACCCCTGAGCACCTCGGCGCCGCGCTCGGCGCGATCGCCCCCGGCCGCCTGCTCGACCTGCGCGGCACCACCGTCAGCAGCGATCTGCTGTCCCGGGTCCTGCGGGCCGCCGGCGACCGGCCCGGCCGGGCCCGGTTCGACCGGGTCACCTTCACCGGCGACGTCCGGCTGTCCGGCGTCACGTTCACGGGCGACGTGTCGCTCGACGGGGCCCGGTTCGAGCGGCTGGCCTCGTTCTTCGGCGCCCGCTTCGAGGGCAACGTGTCGCTGGCCGACGCCCGCTTCGCCCGCGAGCTGTCCTTCCACGGCGTCACCGTGCGCGGGCACATCTCGCTCGACCGGGCCGTGATGGCCCGCGACGCGCTGTTCAGCCAGGCGGTGTTCGGGCACGGGCTGTCGGGCGAGCGGGCCAGGTTCGACGGCTATGCCGCCTTCGACGGCGCCCGTCTCGGCGGCGGCGCCTTCTTCAGGGGCGCCCGCTTCGGCCGTACGCTCTCGTTCCGCAAGGTCACCGGCCACGCCGGGTTCGACGCCGCGCACTTCGCCGCGGACGCGTACCTGTCGGCCACCGGGCGGCTGTCGGCGGCCAGGGCGCGCGCCGACGGGCTGCTCGACGTGGCCGTCACGCGGTGCGGGGTGGATCTGCGCGGCCTGCACGTGGCGGGCGCGGCGACGGTGCGGCTGACCGACTCGCAGGCCGACCTGGAGGGCGCGGTACTGCGCGGCCCGGCCACCGTGACCGGGCGCGGCGCGTCCGCGATCACGTCGCTGCGCCAGGTGAAGGCGCCCGACCTGGGCCTGCGCGGGCTCGATCTGTCGGCGTGCCGGTTCGCCGGGCTCGCCGACCCGACGGGGGTGCGGGTGAAGGAGTGCACGTTCGCGCTCACGCCGCGCGGGATGCGGGTGAGCCTGCGCTGGCCGATGCTGCGCTGGCTGGTGCGCAGGCGCGCGCCGGCCGGCGAGCAGCCCATGCGCGCCCTGGCAGGACCGGGCGCCTCCGGCTACCCGGGCCCGCGCGCCGGCACCGCGACCGGCACCCCGGCAGGCACCCCAGCAGGAACCGCGACCGTCTTCGCGTACGCGATCGCCGCGCTGCGGGCCGACACCGCGACCGGCACCCCGACCGACACCATCGCCGGCGCCGCGGCCGTCTTCGCGTACGCGGCCGCCGGACCGCGCCGTCGCGCGGGCCGGGGGCCGTGGCCGCTCGCCTGGTACGTCCTGCGCGCCGGCGGGGCGACAGTCCGGGGGTCTCTGCCGGCGGCGATCGCCGCCGTGCTGTCGGCCGCGCGGCCCGGCGGCCGGTCCCCCCGCTGAGGCCCGCTCCTCGGTGGCCGCTCCTCCGCTGAGGCCCGCTCATCCCGGCGGCCACCGTTGAAAGCCGCTCAGACGGGCGCGAGGGAACGTAAGGGATCAGAGGGGACAGGAGGGACGCGATCGCGCGGAAGACAACCGCTCCCTGGCTGAAGGCCGTTCAGAGGGCGGCGGCGAGGGAGTCGATCGTGCGGAAGTGGCGTGGCCAGCCGCCGCCCATGATGCGGCGGGACAGCTGCTGGACGTCGTCGTCCGGGTCGAAGCCCTCGTGGTCGAGGAACAGCCGGGTGCCCGTGCCCTCGGGCTCCAGCCGCCAGGTGACCGTCCAGTCGGCCTGCTTTCCGTCGCTCCAGCTGATCCGCAGGAGCTTGTCCCGCTCGATCTCCAGCACCTCGCAGTGCACGATCCCGTCGAAGGCCACCGCCTTCTTCGGCTGCGTGGTGAACGTGAACCGGTGCCCCACCTCGGGCTTGAAGTCGTTGGGCATGAGCCACTTGGCCATCAGCTCCGGCTCGGTGAGCGCCCGCCACACCTTCGCCGGCGGATGCGCGAGAAACTGGTCGAGCCTGATGGCGGTGCGATCCTCAGCGGGCATCTTCGTCCTCCATGTCGTCCTCCATGTCGTCGAGCAACGCGTCGAGCGCCGTGAGCCGCTCCCGCCAGAAACGTTCGTACGGGGTGAGCCAGTCGCGCAGCTCCAAAAGCGGGGCCGCCTCCAGCCGGTAGTGGCGCTCGCGGCCCTTGCGGGTCTCGGCGACCAGGCCGGCGTCCTTGAGCACCTTGAGGTGCTCCGACACGCTGGGCCGGCTCATGTCGAACCGCTCGGCCAGCCGGCCGGCGGGCTGGGCGCCCTCGTCGCGCAGCATCCGCAGCAGCTCCCGCCGCGCCGGGCTGGCCAGCGCGGCGAACAGGTGGTCGGCGCTCACGCCTGGCTGACCACGAAGCCGTTGCCGAACGGGTCGTGGAAGAGCAGCTGACGGCCCCACGCCTGCTGCTCCGGCCCCTCGAACGCGACCTCGGCGGCCCGCAGGCGGTCGGCGAGCTCGTCGAGGTCGGGGGCGGCGACGACCAGGCCGCCGATGGGCGCCATGCCGGGGAACCAGGAGGCGAGCAACAGCGTGGTGCCGGCCCCCTTGGGCGCGACGGTGAGCCAGCGGCCCATCGGGAACGGGTTGTCGGTGCGCACCTCGAAGCCGAGGACGCCCGTGTAGAAGTCGAGCGCGCGGTCCTGGTCGGCGACGGGCACGGTGACGGTGAGGATCGAGGAGATGAGCATGCGGGACACTATACGTAGGAATTATCCTACGTATCAACCCGGTGCCGATATCAGGGCTTTCCCCGATGGGACCCCGGGGCCCGCGTCCCTAGACTTGAGGCCATGCGTATCGACGACTACGTGGCGGAGCTCAACGGCGCGCTGTCCGGGCCACACGGCCCCAAGCGCGACCTGGTCGTCGAGGCCCGCGACAGCCTGGTCGACGCCGCCGCCGCGCTGGAGGGCGAGGGGGTCGACCCGGCCGAGGCCGAGCGGCTGGCGGTGGCGGAGTTCGGCGAGGTCCGCGAGGTCGCGCCCGGCTACCAGGCCGAGCTGACCGCGGTGTCGGGCCGGCGACTGGGGGTGCTGCTGTTCCTCAGCGTCCCGATCACGGTGGCCATGTGGTCGATGTTGTGGCGGCTCTACCCGGCCACCGACGACGCCTGGCTGAACCAGCCGGCGTGGTTCATGCCGGTCTCGCGGCTGCTCGACGTCGTCCAGCTCGGCGTCGGGCTCTACGGCGGGCTCGTGCTCTTCGCGCTGAGCCGGGGCGCCCGCTGGATCCGCCGGCCGCGCCTGGCCATCAGGTCGATGGCGGTGCTCGTCTGGGCCGCGCTGCCGGTCAGCGGCGGGCTGGCGCTGCTGCTGTCGTACGGCGCGAGCGCGCCCAACACCCTCGACGCCCTTCCGGCCGCGCTGGCCAACCTGGTGACCTCGGCCATGTGGGGCCTGCAGATCTACTGCGCGACGCGTTGCCTGCGCCTGACCCGCTCCCCCGCGCGCTGACCGGCCGTCACGCCGGGCCGCTCGCCTCCGCCCGCAGCACGCTGCCGATCACGCCGGTGAACTCCCGCCAGGCCGACCGCTCGCCTTCGAGCTGCCTCCTGCCCGACTCGGTCAGCCGGTAGGTGCGCCGCCTGCGCCCGCCCACCGTGGCCCACTCGCTCGACAGGTAGCCGATGCGCTCGAGCCGGCGCAGCGCCGGGTAGACGGTGCCCGTGGGCACGCTCAGCGCGCCCCCGCTGCGTTCCTGCAGGGCCTCGATGATGGCGTAGCCGTGCAGCGGCTCCCGCTCCAGCACTGAGAGCAGCAGCGCGTCCATGTGCCCGCGCAGCGCGTCCGGATTCATGTGTCCGATCCTAGACATCCGTTCGTCATGTAGGCAGTCTACATGTAGGCTGTCTATATGTAGATAGGCACAACAACGGAGTCGTGATGGACGTACTCGATCTGGCCCGCACGCAGTTCGCGGTGACGGGCAGCCTGCACTTCCTGTTCGTGGTGCTCACGCTGGGGCTGGCGCCGCTGGTGGCGATCATGCACACCCGGTGGGCGCGGTCGGGAAACCCGCTGCACGAGCGCATGACGCGGTTCTGGGGGCAGATCTACGTCGTCAACTACGCGCTGGGCATCGTCACCGGGCTGGTGATGGAGTTCCAGTTCGGGCTGGCGTGGAGCGGGCTGTCCCACTACGCGGGCGACGTCTTCGGCGCGCCGCTGGCCATGGAGACGCTGGTCGCGTTCTTCCTGGAATCGACGTTCCTGGGGCTGTGGATCTTCGGCTGGGGGCGGCTGCCCCGCTGGGCGCACGTCGCCTGCATCTGGCTCGTGACGCTGACGGCGTACGCGAGCGCGTTCTTCATCATGGTGGCCAACTCGTTCCTGCAGAACCCGGCGGGCGCGGTGGTCTCCGGTGACCGGCTGGCGCTGACCGACTTCGGCGCCCTGCTGACGAACGAGGCGCTGGTCTTCTCGTTCCCGCACGTCGTCGGGGCGGGGCTGTTCACCGGCGGCATGGTGCTGGTCGGCGCGAGCGCGTACAAGCTGCGGCGGCGCGCTCTCGAGGCGGAGTTCTTCACCAGGTCGCTGCGGACCGGCGTGGTCACGGCCGCCATCGGCATCTTCCTCACGATGGGCTTCGGGTACGCGCAGTTCGCCGGCGTCCAGGAGGGCAAGTGGGACAACACCGGGGCGGCGATCGCGCTCGGGCTCATGATCGAGTTCGGGCAGCTGCTGGGGCTGATCGTGTTGTTCGTGATGCTGCCGATGATCCGCAACCTGCACCGGAGGCGGTGGACGCATCCGATCCTCATCGTGATGACGCCGCTGCCGTTCGCGCTGGCGATCCTCGGCTGGGTGGCCCGCGAGGTCGGCCGGCAGCCGTGGATGATCTGGGGCAAGCTCACCGTGGCCGACGCCATGTCGCCCGGGCTGACCGCGGGCATGGTGACCGCGTCCCTCGTCGGGTTCACGGTCGTGCTGGGGCTGCTGGCGGTCGTCGACTACGTGCTCATCGCCCGGGTCATCCGGCGCGGGCCGCAGGCGCCCGACCTCGGGGCCGCCGCTGAGACGCGCTCCCCCGCGCTGAGCTACTGAGGAGTCCTGACATGGAAATGCTGTGGTTCGTCATCTTCGCGCTGCTGCTCGCCGGATATTTCGCCCTTGAGGGGTTCGACCTGGGCGTCGGGCTGCTGCTGCCGGTGCTGGGCCGGACACGGGAGACCCGCGACCGGATGGTGGCCGCCATGGCGCCGTACGTGCTGGCCAACGAGGTGTGGCTGGTGGCGGTGGCCGGGACGCTGTTCGGGGTCTATCCGCTGCTGGAGGGGCGCGTGCTGTTCGGGCTGTATCCGCTGGTCGTGGCCATGCTGCTGAGCTGGATCCTGCGCGACGCCGGGCTGTGGTTCCGGCGCAGGATCGACGGCCCCCGCTGGCGCGGCTTCTGGGACGCGATGATCGCGTTCGGCTCGCTGGGGCTGTCGTTCGGCTGGGGCATGACCCTGTACGCCGCCGCCACCGGCTTCACGGCCTCGCCCGTGCACCCGCTCGGGCTCCTGCTGGGCGTGGTCGTGTCGCTGCTGTTCGCCCTGCACGGGCAGGCGTTCCTGGGCTGGCGGGCGCCGGGCGAGTTCGGGGCCGCCCGGTCGGGGCGGGCGCTGCTGGTGTCGGGGCTGGTGGCCGCGCTGCCGGCGCTGGGGGTGCTGGCGGGGGCGGCGCCGTACCTGCTGGAGCACACCGCGCCGGCGGCTACGTTGAATGTGCTCAGTGTCATGGTGCTGCCCTTCGCGCCGGTGATCCTGGGCGCGCAAGTATGGGTGTGGCGGACTTTCCGGCCAGGGAAGGACGCCTTCCGCGTCCCTTCCTTCTTCTGAGGTCTCGTGCACAAGGATCTCCTCGCGCTGATGCGGGCCGAACACTCGGTCCGCGTCCACCTGGGCGTGACCATGGCCGCGGCCGTGCTCGCGGGCCTGCTCGTGCTGGTGCAGGCGGAGCTGCTGGCCGGGGTGTTGTCGGGCAGGTTCACCGCGGCGGCCCTGGCGGTGCTGGCCGCCGTGGTCGGCGTACGCGCGCTGCTGGCCTGGACGCAGGGCGTCTTCGCCGGGCGCACCGCGACGGCGGTGAAGTCGGCGCTGCGTCACCGGCTGCTGCTGCGCCTGCGGGAGCTGGGGCCCGCCCGGCTGACCGCCCACCGCTCCGGCGAGCTCGTCACGCTGGCGGGGCGCGGGCTCGACGGACTCGACAACTACCTGACCGGCTACCTGCCGTCGATCGCGGTGGCCGCGGTGGTGCCGGTGGCCGTGCTGATCCGGCTGTTCGCCGCCGACCTGGCCAGCGCGGTCATCGTGCTCGTCACGCTGCCGCTCATCCCGGTCTTCGGCGCACTCGTCGGCATGACCACCAAGGCCGTCACCGAGCGGCAGTTCACGGCGCTGTCGCGGCTCGGCGGGCACTTCCTCGACGTGGTGCGCGGGCTGCCGACGCTGCGGGCGTTCAGCCGGGCGCGCTACCAGGCGACGGTCGTCCAGCGGGTGGCCGACGAGCACCGCAGCGCCACCATGCGGACGCTGCGGGTGGCGTTCCTGTCGTCGCTGGTGCTGGAGCTGTGCGCGTCGCTGTCGCTGGCGCTGGTGGCGGTGCCGATCGGGCTGCGGCTGCTCGGGGGGTCGCTCGACCTGACGACGGCGCTGCTGGTGCTGCTGCTGGCGCCGGAGGCGTACCTGCCGCTGCGGGCGATGGGGACGCGCTTCCACGCCTCGATGGAGGGCGTGGCCGCCGCGGACGCCGCCTTCGCCGTCCTCGACCCCTCCACCGACGATGAGAGGACCACCCCCGCCCCAGCCCAGGCGACCGGCACCCGGTTCGAGCCACCTCCCGGCGTGCCTGAGGACGGCCCTCGGCCGGCGCCCCCGTCTGCGGACGGCGGACGGCCCGAGCCGCGTCCCGATGCCGCACCCGTGCCCGCGGCGCCGCCGGAGATCCGGCTGGAGCATGTGACCGTGCGCTACCCGGGCCGTGACACGGCCGCGCTGGAGGACGTCTGCCTCACCATCGCCCCGGGCGAGCGGGTCGCCCTGGTCGGTGAGAGCGGCGGCGGCAAGAGCACGCTGCTCCACCTGATTCTCGGTTTCGTCCCGCCGTCCGACGGACGGGTCCTGATCGACGGCACGGACCTGCGCGACCTGGACCTCGCGGGCTGGCGGGCGCGGCTGGCGTTCGTCGCCCAGCGCCCGCACCTGTTCTCCGTGTCCGTGGCCGACAACATCCGGCTCGGCGCCCCCTCGGCCACTCTCGGCGACGTACGGCGGGCAGCCGCGTCCGCGCACGCCGGCTTCGTGGCCGACCTGCCTCAGGGGTTCGACACGGTCGTCGGCGAGCGCGCCGCCAACCTGTCGGCCGGTCAGCGGCAGCGCGTCGCGCTGGCCCGCGCCTTCTGCCGCCCTGGTACGTCGGTTCTCCTGCTGGACGAGCCCACCGCACGCCTGGACGGGCGCAGCGAGGCCGCCGTGGTGGCGGCGACGGAGCGGCTGGCCCAGGACCGCACCGCCGTGGTGGTCGCCCACCGCCCCGCCATGATCGACCTCGCCGACCGCGTCATCCGCCTCCACGGCGGCCGCGTCGTCTCGGACACGACGCCAGGCTCCCGCCTGGTGAAGCAGGCGGCCCCCGCGGGGCCGGAGAGGAGCGGGGAATGACGCCGCGAGGCGCTGCCGCACAGGAGCCGGACACGACGCGGCCGACACCGGGCGGCACCGGTGGACAGGAGCCTGGCGTGGCGCGGTCGATGGGGATGCGGCTGGTGTGGGCCGTGCTGGCGGGGGCGGCGGCCGACCTGGCGGGGC
>NZ_SMKQ01000202.1 GCF_004348995.1 Nonomuraea terrae | reverse complement strand
CACCCGAGGTGCTGGCCTTCGACGGGGGGCGGGCGCCATGGGTGGCGGTGCCGTACGCACCGGGCCGGCCGGGGGCCGAGCGGTTCCTGGAGCCGGTCATGGTGGGCGGGACGTTCATCGGGGAGCCGCACGGGCCGGACTTCGTGCCGTTCTGGGTGACCGACCGGGCGCCGGCGCTGCCGGGCCTGCGGCGGCGGCCGCCGCTGACCGAGACGCGCAGGCGGGTGTTGATGGCCGCGCTGGCGGTGATCCTGCTGCTGCTCCTGGTGGTGGCGATCCTGCTGCTCATGGTGCTCGGCCGCGGCGACAGCGAGCCGCAGCCCCGGCAGTTGCCGCCGACGGTGTTCGTGCCGACGCCGCCGCCCACTCCGGAGAGCCCCGAGCCGGAGCCGTCGCCGTCGCCGTCGGAGTCGCCGAGCCAGAGCGCGCCGGGCACGCCGGGGACGCCGGGTGACGAGCCGGGCGGCGGCGAATCGGACCTGTGACGCCGGCTTGAGCCTGACGTAGCGTGAGGTTCTAGCGTCGGGCGGCATGGAGCTCATCGTTCACGACACCCTGACGGCGATGGCCGCGCTGCTGGCCCGGCCTCTCGACGAGCGGCCCGGCGCGCTGCGGGAGATGCTCGCTCCCATGAGCGAGGTCCTCCCGATGCCCGGCGACATCCTTCACATGCACCATCAGGGCGGCGGGTTCCGGGTCGACGCCGACGACCCGCGCTATCCGGCCGCCGTCCAGCACATGATCGAGTCCGACGTGCTCGGCCAGGTGCGGCGCGAACTGGAGCGCGCCTCCGCACGGCTGAGCGGGGCGGCGCAGCCGGAGCGGCTGCAGGTGATGTTCGTGCTCGGCGACCCCGGCAACGAGCACCTGATGACGACCGCGGGCGGCTACTACGGCATGGGCGGCCTGCCCGGCCTGCTCTACCTGCTGGCCTGGCCGTCGGACGAGGTGATCGGCCGGATCGGTCACCTGGCGGTGCACGAGTTCCACCACAACGTCCGCTACCAGACCGTCGAGTGGAACCCGGCCACGGTGACGGTGGGCGAGCACATCGTGGCCGAGGGGCTGGCCGAGGCGTTCGTCCGGGAGCTGTCGGGGCCGCAGGCCATGGGGCCGTGGTCGTCGATGGTGCGGGGAGAGGCGTTCGAGCGGGCGTATGCGCGGATCATGGCGGACTTCGACCTGGAGGGGATGGCCAACACGCCGGCGTACGTGCTGGGGGACAGCCCGATGCGCAACTTCGGGCAGGAGCCGCGCGGCATCCCCGACATGGCCGGGTACGCCGTGGGGCTCCACCTGGTCGACCGGGCCCTGGCCGCCACCGGGCTGAGCGCGGCCGAGGCCACGGTGGTGCCGGCGGGCGAGCTGATGCGGCGCGCCGGGCTGCGGCCGTAGGCCGGGCGTTCATTCTCATATTCGGGATTGCATGTCGATGGAAATTCGCTGAGGGAGTAATGCGCCCATAGAGAAATGCGCCGCCAGCGAAAAGATTGCAGAATGCGCGGCGCGTGGGTCTAGCGTTTTTCGTGGATATACCCGCGAAGAAAGGCGACCGGCATGACGGAGACCCAGCGCGCCGCGGCCTGGCCTGACCAGCTGAGTCAGCGCCTGCTGAAGGAGCGCATCGTCGTCCTCGGGCAGGAGGTCGACGATGACATTTGCAACCGGCTCTGCGGCGAGCTGCTTTTGCTCGCGGCCGAAGACCCCAAGCGCGACATAACTCTTTACATCAATTCTCCGGGCGGTTCGGTGTCGGCCGGGATGGCGCTCTACGACATGATGCAGTTCATTCCGTGCGACGTGGCGACGGTGGCGATGGGCTTCGCCGCCTCCATGGGCCAGGTGCTGCTGTCGGCGGGCGCGAAGGGCAAGCGTTACGCCCTGCCCAACGCCCGCGTCGTGATGCACCAGCCCTTGGGCGGCATCGGCGGCTCGGCCAGCGACATCCAGATCCAGGCCGACAACATGCTCTACACAAAGCGCCGGATGGCCGAGATCATCGCCCACCACACGGGCCAGCCCCTCGAGCGCATCCAGGCCGACTCCGACCGCGACCGCTGGTTCACGGCCCAGGAGGCGCTCGAGTAGGGCATCGTCGACCACATCGCGGAAGGGATGAACTGAGATGAGCGGCTACGTGCTGCCGTCGTTCACCGAGCGCACCTCCTACGGCGTGCGCGAGCTGAACCCCTACACCAAGCTGTTCGAAGACCGGGTCGTCTTCCTCGGCACCCCGATCGACGACGGCGTGGCCAACGCCGTGATGGCCCAGCTGCTCACGCTGGAGTCGCTCGACCCCGACCGGGACATCAACATCTACATCAACTCGCCGGGCGGGTCGTTCACGGCGATGGCGGCGATCTACGACACGATGCAGTTCGTCCGGCCGGAGATCCACACGGTCTGCATCGGCGAGGCGGCCTCGGCGGCGGCGGTGCTGCTCGCGGCCGGCACGCCCGGCAAGCGGGCGGCGCTGCCGCACGCGCGGGTGCTGCTGCACCAGCCGCACACCGAGGGCGGGCGCGGGCAGGGCAGCGACCTGGAGATCCACGCCAGGGAGATCCTGCGGATGCGTGACCAGCAGGAGGAGATCCTGTCGCGGCACACCGGGCGGGGCGTGCTGGAGATCAGGAAGGACATCGAGCGCGACCGCATCCTCACGGCCGAGCAGGCCCGCACGTACGGGCTGATCGACGACATCTACGCCTCCAGGAAGCGCACCCTCGCCGTCCGCCGCTGATTCCGGCGGCGGGTCTCCAGGGGAGTGCCGTGTCCTGGTCAGGGCACGGGGCTCCCCTTTCTCGTGCCTGGTGGCGATGGCAAAATATGGGCGGATTATGGGGATTGAGTCAGCTTTGCCTTGATTTTGAGGGATTCCGCCAGTAAGCATGGGATCCATGCAAGAAGGCGGCCAGATCGACGAGCTGGACCGGGCGATCGTCGCGGCTCTGCAGCTGAACGGGCGTGCCCCGTGGAGCCTCATCGCCCGGCTCGTCGGCGCGAGCGAGTCCACCGTCGTCCGCCGGGCCGGCCTGCTCGGCGACAGCGGGCTGCTGAAGGTCATCGGCGTGGCCGACGTCCTGCGCTGCGGGCTCGGCGTGCCGGTGCTGAGCCGGCTGCGCTGCCGGCCCGGCACCACGTACGACGTCGCCGCCGCGATCGCCGGCCGGCCGCAGGCCAGGTTCGTCACGGTGGTGTCGGGCAGCGCCGACTGCGTGGCCGAGTTCGTGGTGCCCTCCCACACCGACATCGGGCGGATCATGGTGGCCGACGTGCCCGGCGGCGACCGCGTCACCGAGAGCGAGACGCACGCGGTCATGCGGACGTTCGTCTCCAACCACGACTGGAACCCCGGCGTCCTCGACGAGCGGGCCACCGCCGAGCTGCGCGACGCGGCCGAGCCACCGTTCGAGGACTGCCTCGGCGAGGGCACGCCGGAGCGGCTCGACGCGCTGGAGCTGGCGATCATCCAGGCGCTCGGCGAGGACGGCCGCATGCCGTACAAGACGCTGGCCCGGGCCGTGGGCAGCAGCGAGTCGACCGCCAAGCGGCGGGTCGAGTCGCTGGTGCGCCGCGGCTGCCTGCGCTTCCGCACACTGGCCGAGCCGGAGGTGCTCGGGTACGCGGTGGAGTTCATGCTCTGGCTGGAGGTCGAGCCCGGCCTGCTGGAGCGGGCGGGGCAGCAGCTCGCCGCGCACCCCTCGACCCGCTACCTGTCGGCCACCACCGGCCGCTTCAACCTGGTCGCGCAGGTGGCGCTGCGCCACTACGGCGGTCTGTTCCGCTACCTGACCGGTGACGTCGGCTCCCTGCCCGGCCTGCGCGCCGCCGACGTGACCCTCCAGCTGACCACGCTCAAACGCGCGTGGGCGCCCACCCCCGCCGCACGGACGGAGAACCCCGCATCATGACCGAACAGCAGCCCTGGCAGTGGGACGAGCAGACCTGGCGCGGCCACGTCGAGCGGGTCCGCGCCGGGCGCAGCCTGCGCCCCCGCACCTGGCCCGGCGGCGCCCGCGTCGCCGTCGCGCTGTCGTTCGACTCCGACCACGAGACGATCCCGTTGCGCGACGGCGAGACCAGCCCCGGCAAGCTCGCCCAGGGCGAGTACGGCTCCCGCGTCGGCGCCCCGCGCGTGCTGCGCCTGCTGGAGCGCTTCGGCGTCCCGGCCTCGTTCTTCATGCCGGCCGTCTCCGCGCTGCTGCACCCGGAGGAGGTGCGCGGTTACGTCGCCGCCGGCCACGAGGTCGCGATGCACGGCTGGATCCACGAGCGCAACATGCTGCTGGAGCCGGCGCAGGAGCGGGAGCTCGCCCTGCGCGCCGCCGACACGCTGGAGCGGCTGGCCGGCACACGCCCGGTGGGCATCCGCACCCCGTCGTGGGACTTCTCCGATCACACCCTCGCCATCACCCGCGAGCTGGGCCTGACCTACGACTCCTCGCTGATGGCCGACGACGAGCCGTACGAGCTGCTGGCCGGCGGCGAGCCGACCGGCATCGTGGAGATCCCCGTGGAGTGGATCAGAGACGACGCGCCCTACCTGATGATGGAGCGCTACGGCTCGCTGCGGCCGTACACGCCGCCGCGCGAGGTGGCCGGGATCTGGCGCGACGAGTTCGACGCCGCCCACGCCGAAGGCGGGCTGTTCCAGCTCACCATGCACCCCCACATCATCGGCCACCGCTCCCGCATGGCCGCGCTCACGGAGTTGCTGGAGCACATCGACGCCCACGAGGGCGTCTGGTACGCCACCCATGCCCAGATCGCCGACTACGTCCTGGAGCACGCATGACGGTCGCCTCCCCCGCCCCCACCAAACTGACCCCCGCACAGCGCAAGGCGATCGTCGCCGGCGCGATCGGCAACACCGTCGAATGGGTCGACTGGGCCATCTACACCACGTTCGCCTCGATCTTCTCCCGCCAGTTCTTCCCCTCCGGCGACTCCACCGCGAGCCTGCTGTCCACCCTTGCCGTCTTCGCCGTGGGCTTCCTCATGCGGCCCATCGGCGGCGCCATCCTCGGCGCGTACGGCGACCGGCACGGCCGCAAGAAGGGCCTGACGCTGACGATCTCGCTGATGGCTGGGGCCTCGTTCGCCATCGCGATCTGCCCCGGCTACGAGACCATCGGCATCGCCGCGCCGATCGTCCTGGTGCTGGCCCGCCTGGTCCAAGGCTTCTCGGCAGGCGGCGAGTTCGGCACCTCCTCCGCGTTCCTCGTCGAGTCGGCGGCGCGCGGGCGGCGGGCGTTCGCCGGTTCCTGGCAGCAGGTCTCGGTGGGCGGCGGCGTGCTGATCGCCTCCGCGCTCGGCACGGTGCTCACCTCGACGCTGGACGAGGCGGCGCTGCAGAGCTGGGGCTGGCGGATCGCGTTCCTCCTCGGCGGCCTGCTCGGACTGGTCGGTCTCTGGCTGCGGGTCTCGGTGCCCGAGACGGAGGCGTTCGCCAAGGTCCGGTCGTCCGGCCGCACCCGCGCCAACCCGCTGGTCTCGATGGTCAGGGACCATCCGCGGGCGGCGCTGCGGGTGGCGGGCGTGACGATCGCCGGGACGCTGCTGTACTACATCTGGGTCAGCTATATGCCGACATATGCCCATGTGACCACCGGGATTCCGCTGAACCAGGCGCTGCTGGCCAACACGATCGCGGTGCTGGTGTTCCTGATCCTGCTGCCGTTCGGCGGGCTGCTGTCGGACCTGGTCGGGCGTAAGCCCACCATGCTCGCCTTCGCGGTGGGCTTCCTGGTGCTGGCCTGGCCGGCGTTCCAGTTCCTGGACGGCGGGTTCGGCTCGCTGCTGGCCATCGAGCTCGCCGGCATGGTGTTCCTCGTGGGCTACTCCGCCAACTGCGCGGTGATCATGGCCGAGCAGTTCCCCGCCGAGGTCCGCACGACCGGGATCGGGCTGCCGTACGCGCTGGCCGTCGCGATCTTCGGCGGCACCGCCCCGTACGTCACCACCTGGCTGAGCTCCAGCGGTCACGGCGACAAGGTGTGGCTCTACGTGGCCGCCGCCGCGCTCGTCGGCGTGGCCGTCTACGCCACCATGCCCGAGACCCGGGGAAAGGAGCTGACATGACCCGCCACGTCCTGGTCACCGGCGCGGCGAGCGGCATCGGCGCCGCCGTCTGCGAGCTGTTCGCGACCGGCGACCGCGTCACCGCCGTGGACCTGCGGCCGGAACCCCTGGCCGAGGTCTCCGCCCGCACCGGCGCCGGCCGGATCGTCGCCGACCTGGCCGACGCGGAGCAGGCCGCGGGCCTGGTGGAACGGGCCTGGCGCGAGCACGGCCCGGTGGACGTCGTCGTGAACGCGGCCGGCATCTACCCGGCGACGCCGTTCCTGCAGATGACCGCCGCCCAGTGGGACCGCGTGCAGCACGTCAACGTCCGCGCCCCCATGCTCGTCACCGCCGCCTTCGGCCGGGCCTGCGCGGCCGAGGGACGCTTCGGCGCGGTGGTGAACATCGCCTCGGGAGCCGCCCTGCGCGCCCGTCCCGGCGCGGCCCACTACTGCACGTCGAAGGCCGCGCTGGAGATGCTCACCAAGGCCGCGGCCGTCGAGCTCGGCCCGCTCGGCGTGCGCGTCAACGCGGTCAGCCCCGGCTTCGTCACCGTCGACAGCCCCGCCAACCCCGTCACCGAGGAGTACGCCGCCGCCGTCTCGGCCAACCCGCTCGGCCGGCGCGGGCTGCCGGCCGACGTCGCCGGGGCCGTGCGCTGGCTGGCCGGCGAGGAGGCCGGGTGGGTGACGGGCACCGTGCTGCGGGTCGACGGCGGGGCGTCGGCGGGCACCACCGCGCTGCCCCTGCACTGGAACGGAACGAGCGAGGTACAACGCGCATGAACGCCCCCTACACGATCGTCGGCGGCGGCGCCATCGGCGGGACCATCGCCTTCCACCTGGCGCGGGGCGGACACGAGGTGCTCCTCGTCGACGCCGACGCCGCCCACGTGGCGGCGGTCCGCCGCGACGGCCTCGTGCTGCGGCGGGCCGGCGGCGACGAACGCGTCCGCCTCGGCGCGGCGACCCCCGAGGAGGTGGAAGGGCCGTTGCACAGCGTGCTCCTGTGCGTGAAGGCGCAGGCCACGGCGGAGGCGGCGGCCTGGATCGCGCCCCGGCTCGACCCCGGCGGCCACGTCGTGTCGGTGCAGAACGGGCTCAACGAGCAGCTCATCGCCGAGTACGTCGGCGCCGGACGCGTCGTGGGCTCGTTCGTGAACATCTTCGCCGACGTGGTCGAGCCGGGCGTCGTGCGCGACGGCGGGCCGGGGGCGTTCGTGATCGGCGAGCTCGACGGGCGCTCCAGCGAGCGGGTGGACCGGCTGGTCGCCGACCTGGCCGGGGCCGGCGCGAAGGCCACCGGCAACGTCCGCGGCCATCTGTGGGCCAAGCTCGGGTTCGGGGCCATGCTGAGTGCGACCGCGCTGGCCGACGCGCCGATGGCCGACCTGATCGACCGGCACCGGCCGCTCATGCACGCGCTGGTGGCCGAGGTGTTCGCGGTGGCGGGCGGGCTCGGGCTGCGGCTGGAGCCGTTCGACGCCTTCGACGCCGCCGCGTACGCGCCGGGTGCGCCCGAGCGGGCGCGGGAGGAGGCCACCGACCGGCTCACGGCGTGGCTGCGTACCCAGCCGAAAGACCGCAGCGGCATCTGGCGCGACATCGCCGTGCGGCGCCGCCCGATCGAGGTGCACGAGCACTACCGGCCCGTCCTGGCGCGGGCCGAGGCGGACGGGACGCCGGTGCCGCTGCTGCGCGGCCTGCTCGCCCGGCTGGCCGACGTGGAGGCGGGACGGGCTCCGATGAGCGAGGACCACCTCACCGAGCTGGGGAAGGCCGGGTGATCCGCCCAGTGTCCAACCCCTAAAACCCGACTTATACACTCTTGGGGTTTATTGGGGGATTTCGGGGGAGTGGCGCGTGCCGCTGGAGCAGTTTCTGGTGTTGCTGGCAGCGGCGGCCGCAGCGGGTTGGGTCGACGCCGTCGTGGGCGGCGGCGGTCTCCTGCAGCTTCCCGCCATCCTCGTGACCGGCATGCCGACGGTCGAGGCGATGGCCACCAACAAGTTCTCCTCGGTGTTCGGCACCGCCTCCGCCGCCGTCGCGTACTCGCGCTCCGCCAAGGTCGACCGGCAGGTGGCGCTGCCCGGCGCCGCCCTCGCCGCGCTGAGCGCCGGGCTGGGCGCGTGGGCGGCGGCGGCCATCTCCGCCGAGGTGCTGCGCCCGGCCGTCATGGTGGTGCTGGTCGCCGTGGCCGTGTTCGTGACGCTGCGGCCGTCGATGGGCGCCGTGCCGGAGCCGCGGCTGCGGACCGGGCCGCGGGTGGCGGCCGCGGTGGCCACGGCCGGCGTGGGGATCGCCTTCTACGACGGCATCATGGGGCCGGGCACGGGGACGTTTCTCATCATCGCCTTCACCACCATCCTCGGGCTCGACTTCGTCGCCGCCTCGGCCTCCGCCAAGATCATCAACGTCGGGACGAACCTCGGCGCGCTGGCGGTGTTCGGGGCGCAGGGGCACGTGCACTGGGCGCTCGGCCTCGGCATGGCGGTCTGCAACGTGGCCGGCGCCCAGTTCGGCGCCCGCATGGCGCTCAGGCGCGGGGCGGCGTTCGTCCGGATCGTGCTGCTGGTCGTGGTCGTGGCGATGGTGATCAGGCTCGGCTGGCAGCAGTTCGGCTGAGCGGCCGCCGGCGGGGCGATAATGGAGGGGTGCGTGCCAGCCGTCTGCTCTCGCTGCTGCTGCTCCTGCAGACACGTGGGCGTATGACCGCGCCCGAGATCGCGCGTGAGCTGGAGGTGTCGGTCCGCACGGTCTACCGCGACGTGGAGGCGCTGTCTGCGGCCGGCGTCCCGGTCTACGCCGACAGGGGCCCGGCGGGCGGCTACCGGCTGCTCGACGGCTACCGCACCCGCCTCAACGGGCTCACCGCCGAAGAGGCCTCCTCGCTGTTCCTGGCCGGGCTGCCCGGCCCCGCCGCCGAGCTGGGGCTGGCCGAGGTCGCGGCCAACGCCGAGCTGAAGCTGCTGGCCGCGCTGCCGCCCGAGCCGCGCTCCCACGCCTCCCGGATGCGCGAGCGGTTCCTGCTCGACGTGCCCGGCTGGTACCGCTCGGCCGACGACGTGCCCCACCTCGGCGAGGCGTCCGAGGCGGTGTGGGACCAGCGGCCGCTGCGCATGACGTACCGGCGCTGGGGGAGCCAGGAGGTCGAGCGGGTGGTCCACCCGTACGGGCTGGTGCTCAAGGGCGGGTCCTGGTACATGGTGGCCGCGCCGCCCGGCGGCTCGCCGCGCACGTACCGGGTGGCGCGGATCCTGACCGTGGAGACGCTGCCCGGGCGGTTCACCCGGCCTGAGGGGTTCGACCTGGGCGAGTTCTGGCGGGCGTACGCCAAGGAGTTCCGCGAGCGGATGTACACCGCCGAGGCCGTCATCAAGCTCGCGCCCGGCCTGGAGAGCCTGCTGGCGTACACCATGGGGCAGGACGTCGTCGGCGCGGCGCTGGCCGCGGCCGGCGAGCCCGACCCCGAGGGCTGGACCACGCTCACCGTGCCCGTCGAGTCGATCACCCACGCGCGCTGGCTGCTGCTGCGCCTGGGCGCCGGCGTCGAGGTGCTGGAGCCGCCGGAGCTGCGCGCGCTCATGTGCGAGGCGGTCGAGGAGCTGGCCAAGCTGTACGGCTGAATAACCGAGCGCGATCCGGCGGGCCGTTCTGCCAGTATTCCGGCATGTATCTTCTCGCGTTCGCGGGCGCGTGCGTCCTGGTGGCCATGGTGCCGGGGGTCAGCACGGCCATCATCCTGCGTCAGACCCTGCGCGCCGGCCGCGGCTCCGGCCTGGCCGCCACCGCGGGCAACGAGACCGGCATCCTGCTGTGGGGCCTGGCCGCCGCGTTCGGCCTGTCGGCGCTGCTCGTGGCCTCCCAGGTGGCCTACGACGTCATGCGCGTGACCGGGGCCGTCGTCCTGGTCGTCATGGGGGCCCAGGCGCTGTGGCAGGCCCGCAAGGGGGCGCCGCCCGCGCCCGAGGGCGAGGCGGTGCCCGGGTGGCGCGGCCCGTACCTGGCCGGTCTCGGCACGTGCCTGGCCAACCCCAAGGCGGCGGTCTTCGCGATGTCGTTCCTGCCGCAGTTCGTCCCCGCCGGGCAGAACGTGCCGCTGACGCTCGTGACGCTGGCCGTCGTCTGGGTGGCGGTCGACCTGCTCTGGTACGGCGCCCTCATCTGGGCCGTGGCCAAGGCCCGCGACCTGCTGGGACGGCCCGCGGTCCGGCGGCGGCTGGAGCAGCTGTCCGGCGTGCTGCTGATCGGCCTCGGCGTGCGGATGGCGGTGGAGTCGCGATGACGATCCGGCACGCCGAGAAGGGCGCGGGCGAGCCGGTGGTGCTGCTGCACTCGACGGCCGCCGACTCCGGCATGTGGCAGGCGCAGGTGGACGCGCTGTCCGAGCGGTTCCGGGTGATCACAGTGGACTTCCGCGGGTACGGGCGCACGCCGTACCGCGCGGACGGGCCGTACGGTGACGCCGGCGACGTGGCCAAGGTGCTGGCCGCGCTGGAGATAACACGGGCGGCCATGGTCGGCGCGTCCGGCGGGGCCCGGGTGGCGCTGGAGCTCGCCTCGGCCGGGCTGGCCGGGCGGCTGGTGCTGCTCAACCCCGTCGCCGACCTGGAGCCCACGCCGGACCTGCGGGCGTACTGGGCGGAGGAACGGCGGCTGCTGGAGCAGGGCGACGTCCAGGGGGCCGCGGAGCTGAACGCCCGCACCCTGCTCGGGCCCGAGGCGACCGGCGACGCGCGGCGGCGGCTGGTGGCGATGCAGCGGCACGCGTTCGAGGTGCAGCTGGCCGCCGACCCGGAGCCCGAGCAGACCGAGGGCGAGCTGTCGCTGCCCGGCATCGACGTGCCCGCACTGGTGGTGGCGGGCGGCCACGACCTGCCGTACTTCCGGGAGAGCGCCCGGCACGTGGCCGCCGAGCTGCCCCGCTCGCGGCTGCTGGAGCTGGAGTGGGCCGGGCACCTGCCCGCGCTCGAACGTCCCGAGGAGATCAATGCACTGCTGCTGGATTACCTTTAGTGCATGACGAACGACCTGGCGGCCCTCATGAAGCAGGCGCAGGACGACGATCCGCTGCGGGCCCTGCACGCCACGACCGCGCTGCGCCGCGAGATCGAGCGCCTGGAGGCGGTGCAGGTGCGGCGCGCCCGGGTGGCGGGGCTGGCCTGGTCGCAGATCGCCGACGCGATCGGCGTGAGCAAGCAGGCCGTGCACAAGAAGTACGGCCGCCAGTGACGCTCGGCCGGTCCGCTGATCGGCGGACCGGCGCCTGATCCGCCCCGCCCGGTGCTCAGTAGGCGACCTGGACGGTGGCGATGCCGAGGGTGCTGGTCATCGGCAGCAGACCGGCCTCGAAGACCGCGCCCAGGAACGGCGCGACCAGCTGCCCGAGGCGGGCCGCGCGTTCCTCGCCGAGGCGCCGCCAGGGCTCGGCGGCCAGTTGGTCGGTCATCCGCTCCACCTGGTCGCGCAGCGCCCGGCCCTCGTCGGTGGCCGTGCCGTCCGGGTGGACCAGCCCGCGGGCCGCGAGACGTTCCGCGGCCTCGTTCCACTCCTGTTCGCTCCAGCCGCGGCCGGCGAAGTTCGGCGCCGGCGCGGCGCCGATCGCGGCGAACGACACCAGGGCCTCGCACCCGTCCAGCTCGGCGGCGGCCAGTGCCGCCAGGTGGCCGTCGCCGCGGTGCTCGCGCAGCACGGTGACGGCGTGCCAGAGCGCCAGGTGGGGCTCGCCGGGCCAGGGCAGGTCGAGGTTGGCCGCCGCCAGCGGGCGCCCCGCCGCCTGGACGCTCTCCGCCGCCCTCATGGCGAGCCCGGCCGCCTCGGCCATGGCGTCACCGGCGACCGCGTCGCCGAGCAGCGCGCGGTAGGTGCGGTCGACCGCCTCGGCGCGGGCCCGCAGCACCTTGTCGGGGGCGGCGACGTCCCAGACGGCGGGCACGTGCTCGGCCACCATGCGGGGGCTGAAGCTGTAGTACGCCGCCGTGGCCAGGTGGGTGCCCGTCCTGCCGAGAGGCGCGGTGCGGTAGGCGAAATAGGCGGGCCAGCGTGACTCCACGTCGTAGCCCAGCGCCGCCGCCTCCTCGAACGCCTGCGGGGCGAAGTAGAGCACGGCGTGGAGGGGCTCAAGCTGGTGCCACATGCGGCGGGCAAGTGCGGGCGATGCGCTCACGGCTTTCCTCACTGTCTAGATAAGCTATGCCAGTGACGATAGAGGCGTGGCGCATCACTGGTCAATCGCAAATAGACAGTTATGTCGGCAGATGGGCGGGGCTCGCCGTCCTCCTCGTGAACGCACTGCACGTCACGCAGGCGCGCGGCCGTCCCGTCGAGCACCCCGCCGACCGCCGCGCCGCCCTGGAAGCCGCCTTCACCCGCCACGACTGGACGCCCGGCCCCGCCGTGGGGGAGGGCCGTGTGAGATTGACGGAGGAGGGTGCCGATCGGCTTGCCGGTGTGGCCGCGGAGCTTCACCCGGCCTTCGGCGGCGACGTGGCGGCGCTCAACCGGGCGCTGGTCCGCCACGGCGCGGTGCCGAGCCTGCACGGCGACCCGCCGGTGCTGGCCTTCCACCGGCCCGGGACGGACCTGGTCGACGCCTGGGCGGCCGACGCGTGCACGGCCCTCGCCATGGTGATCGGGGTGGGGCAGGGACGGCGGTTGCGCTCGTGCGAGGCGGACGGTTGCGAGCTGGTGTTCTTCGACGTCACGCGGAACGCCTCCCGCCGGTTCTGCGGGCTTTCCTGCCAGAACCGCGCGAAGGCCACCGCCTACCGCGCCCGCCGCCGTACGTGACGAGGGGTGCTTGACCGGGCGTGACGGGGCACACCTGGTGCATGCGACAGATCGACGAAGCCCCGTCGTGGTACGACCGCCGCCCAGCCAGCGGGCACACCGGCTGAACCCCGTGGATCACGGGAGTGGCCTGGTGCCCGGACGGCTGGTCTCGTGGCTGCTCCTGCTGCTCGCAGCCGCGGCCGGTGCCGTGGACGTGTTGTGCCTGATGAGACTGGGCGGCGTGTTCGCCGGCGTCATCACCGGAAACCTGGTGCACGTCGGCCGGGCCGTGGCGACGCGCGACGGCGAGCTCGTGCTCGCGGCCGCCATCGCCGTGGTGGGCTACGCCGCCGGTGTCGCGGCGGCCAACGTCGGCATGCGTTGTGGACGGCCGCACCGCGGCAGCGGATGGGGCCGCAGGGCCGGAGCCGTCGCGGCGGGGGAGTGCCTCCTGCTGGCCGGTGTGGCGGCGACGTGGGCCGTCACCGGCGGCCGGCCGGGCGAGGACGTGGCGGTGGTGCTCCTCGTGCTCAGCTCACTGGCGATGGGGGTGCAGAGCGCCCTGTCTCTCGGGTCGGGCATGCCGGCGGCGTCGACCACGTTCCTCACCGGCACCCTGACCGGGGTCGTGGGCGCGTTCACCGGCACCCCGTCGGAGCGAGCAGGCGTGGCGGGCGGCCTCGCCCGCCTGACGGCGCTCCTGTGCGGTGCCGCCGCCGGGGCGCTCCTCCTCCACCTCGCGCCGCTGTACGCGCCCTCCTTCCCCGTGGTGCTGCTCGGAGCGGTGGCCGCCACCGTCCTGACGTTCACCCGCCGCCGCAAGAGCTGACCGGCGGCGCGGGGCGGTCAGGGGTTGATCTCGTAGACGGCGGTGGTGCCGCTGATCTCGTTGCCGACGACGAGGAGCGGGGTGCGGGTCGGGCTGTCGTGGGCGTCGATGAAGAGCACGCCCTCGGGACCGACGTCACCCGCGGTGCCGGCCTCGACGTCGCCGGTGAAGTCGCGCGTGTTGACGTACCCGGCCTCGCGGGGGTCGCGCGGGTCGGACAGGTCGAACACGGCGACGCCCCCGACCCGCTCCAGGCCCACGAAGGCGTACGGGCGGCCGCGTACGGTGCCGACCGTGACGCCCTCAGGCTCGGGGCCCTTGTTGTCGCTGCGCGAGTCGAAGGAGTCGTTCTCCTCGTTGTCGAAGTTGAACTGCCCGGGCAGCTCGCGGGCGATCAGCTGCTCCAGCCGGCTGCCGGAGTCCCACACCAGCGAGCCGTCGGTGGCGCGCACCGAGATGGAACGGCCGCCGAAGACCCGCAGCCCGGTGTACCTGCCCTGCGCGTCCTTGGGCGAGTCGGCCAGCACGGTGAGCCGGCCCAGCTCGGAGTCCTGCTTGAGCCGCGCCGCGTCCGGGAACGCCGCAGGCGACAGCTCGGCGTCCTTGACCCGTACCTCGTCGGCGTGGCACTCCCATTCCCGGCTGTCGCCCTCGTTGGCCGTCACCAGGTACGTCCGGCCGCGGCTGCGGAAGTGGTCGACGGCGTCCGGCATGTACACGCCCTTGACGGGATGCGGACGAATGTCGATCTTGTCGTCCTTGTCGGAGGCGTCGAACGCGTTGGCCGGCTTGGCGTGGTCCTTCAGCCCGAGCGGCACGATGTCGCGCACGGCGGCCCGGTCGAGGTCCACGACGGCCAGGGCGTTGTTCTCCTGCAGGGTGACCCAGGCGGTGCCCTTCTCGGTGGTGATGTACTCGGGCTCCAGGTCCTGGGCGACGCTCACGCCGGGGCCGCTGATCCGCACGCCCTCGGCGCGCAGCTGCCGCTCCTTGCCGTTCCAGGCCGTGAAGCGGGCGGTGCGGACGGCGCCGGTGCGCACGTCGACGACGCTGACCGAGCCCTCGGGGTCGTTCACGTCGCCGGCGCAGTACGAGGCGGCCTCGCCCTCGTTGGCGACGACGACCTTCCTGCCGTCCTCGGTGAAGGTCAGCATGTCCGGCAGCGCGCCGACGGTGACCTGGCGCAGCTTTTCGCCGGTGGACGCCCGGAAGAAGGCGACGCTGCCCGCGGCCGTCTTGTCCGCGGCCTGCTGGGCGACGGCCACCAGCCCGTCGTGCACGGCCACGCTGTTGGCGCCGGGCGTGGCGAGGGTGGCGACCTTGCGCGGGCTGCGCGGGTCGCGCAGGTCGAGTACGTCCACCGTGCCCCGCTCCGCGTTGATCACGAAGACGCGCCGGGTCTTGGCGTCGTACGCGGTGATCTCCGCCGCGCCGGCCCCGACCGCGCCGGCGGAGTACCGGCCGAGCAGGGACAGCTCCAGGCCGGAGGGCCTGACCTGGGCGGATGCGGCAGCGGCCGGGAATGTCGACAGGACGGACAGGCTCGCCGCCGCCAGGGAGAGTGCAGTGGTGGTACGCATGGGGCGCAGTGTCCTGAGGTCGCATGACCGGTCGTCGCCTTCCGGATGACCGGAACCTGAACCCTCCGTGACCAGGTGGCCCGCCGCGTACGGGGTCTTCGCCCGGGTAGCCGTCCGGTCATGAGGTTCGGGAACTGGGACGTGCGGCCGCTCGGCGGCTGGGTGGGCTGCCTGCTGATGATCGCCGTGTCGATCCTGCTGTCCGTGGTGCTGACCGTCGTCATCAACCTGCTGCTGTAGGGCGGGGGCGCCTGCCGCGCCCCCGCCGGCGCGTCACTTCAGCGGCGCCCGCCGCAGGTCCCAGTAGCCCGTCGTCGGCTGCATGCCGAACGACTTGTTGAGCCCGAGCACGGACTCGTTCGTCTCGTGATTGTGCGTCACCACGGACCGGCCGCCGGCGCGGCGGGCGCGCAGGAACGCCTCCGTCTTCAGCGCGCGGGCGATGCCCCGCCGCCGGTACGAGGCGTCGACCCCGGTGAACATCGTGTACCAGACGCCCTCCTCGATCCGGGGCGCGACGACCGTGATGCCGAGGGCGCGCGGCGCGCTCTCGTCCGGCTCCTCCTGCTCGGCCAGCAGCAGGATGGCGTCGGGCGGGAAATAGTGGCGCCCCTGCTCGGGATCGGCGCTCTGGTCGCTCGGCAGGCCGGGCATGCACCGCAGGGCGCACTCCAGCACGGTCTCCGGCTCCGTCGCCATGTCGGCCCGGCGGATCCTCACCCCGGCCGAGCGGGCCGCCTCGCGGGCCCGCGTCTCGAGCGTGCCGTCCTCGGCGGCGAGGTCGAAGCTCCATCCCAGGTTGTCGCCCTTCACCGCGAAACCCCGCCGCTCGGCGAAACGCCGGCCGTCGGCCCGGTCGTCACGGAGATGACAGGACGCGGGGAGCGACTCGTGCGCGAGCCGCTCGTCCAGCAGGTCCGCCAGCGCGCCGCCCACTCCTCGCCCGCGGTACGGCTCGGCGACCGCCACGAGCGTGATGACAAGACCGGGGAACACGGGGTCGCTCGACAGGAGCGCCGCGCCGGCGATCCTGCCGTCCCGTTCCGCCACGAACGCGTGGCCTTGCTCGCCGGCCTCGGCGGCGGTCAACTGGAGGGTCACGTGGTGCGGGACGCCTGAGGCGCTCGTCAGCATGAGCAGGTCGGCCGCCGGACCGATGTCGTCTCGGCGCACAGGACGAAAGGCAAAATCTGAAAAACAGACATAGCGCGCATTTTGGCACGGAGTGGATCCCCCGCCCGGCGG
>NZ_SMKQ01000201.1 GCF_004348995.1 Nonomuraea terrae | reverse complement strand
CAGCGCGGTCAGTTCCGTATCCCAGGACACGACAAGATCGTAGGTCAGAGCGCATGTCACGCACTGACGATGAAGCAACTACATCCCGTGGCGGAGCCAAACGAATCAAGATCTACGGATGTAGTACCGGCGTCCTCCATGAGCTCGGGAGGAGTCGGCTTGACGACTTTTCGTTCTCTGACCCCCTCAGATGAAGGATGATCAGGATCACTTCCGCGTAGGGGACCATTCAAGGTGCATCGCCTCCCACGACTGGCTTGAGTCTCTTCCCGAGGCCCCCACCCGGCATAACCTCTTGTATCATCGTGCCATTGCGGATTACAGCTTGCCGTGAACGGGTCGCAAAGAGGGCCCAATCGGTCGGACGGGAAGTGCCTGATCGGTGAACGAGTCGTCCATCGCAGCCGGCGATCTCCGGGTTCGCGAGCATCTGGCCAACGAGCGCACCTACCTCGCCTGGCTGCGGACGAGCTTGGCCATGATGGCCTTCGGTCTGGGAGCGGCGAAGTTCGGCTCAGACAACGAGGTCTACGCATTTGCCGCAGGCGGCGTGCTCGTATGCGCGGCAATCGCTGGCTTTGGCTACGCCACCGTCCGTTACCGTGCGTTGAATCAGGAAATCACGCGGGGCCGCGTCGTCATCGGAGCCAGCACTCATGGCCCAATCGCTGCGGCCATGGTCCTCGTGCTCGCAGCCTTCATCGCATTGGTACTGCTCGTTCGCTGATACATCATCCAGCACTGTCTGCGACAGTCCGTTTCGACGGCGTGGCTGACGGCAGCGTCCACCACCACAGCCACACGTAGGGCACCGTCGGCACCCCTCCACTCACAGCTCCCGGCGGGTGAGCAGGGCGATTGCCACGCCTGAAAAGCGGAAGGTCGGCAGTTCGACCCTGTCCCTGACCACAGCACCTGAACAGCCAGAACGCCCCGAGCCGATCACGGCCGGGGCGTTTTTGATCTCCAGTGACAGCAACGCTGACAGCAACGGCCTGTTGGAGTGCTGGCAGGGACGGCGCGGCCACGGACGGCGGCGCCAGAGAAATTCGCCATGGACGGCGGCACCACGCTGGTCAGCGTGACCGGCATGGTCGGTCGGCCAGCCTTGGCCTGCGCGGACGTGTCGAGCACGAGCCGGGGCGCGCATGGACGGTTGCCTGGGCTCGTCCATGCCGTCACCGGTCGCGCGCGGGGGCGCGCCAGCGCGTCGTCAGGTGCAGGAGGCCGCGGCGGCGAGGACTTCGACGCCGCGCAGCGGGGCCGCCTGCTCGTCGGTAAGAGCATGGCGCTCCTGCAGTTCGGCGACGTCGCCGTGGCTGATCCGGGTGCCGCCGGACGCGTCCTGCCAGATGAGGATCTTCATCGGCAGGTCGAGGGCGAGCAGCGGAGAGGCGATCATGAGCGGGGTGCCCGTCACCGGATTGCCGAAGATGACAACCTTGGCCGGGGGCATGCTCAGCCCGGCGTCCGCCGCGGCGGCGTCGTGCTCGATGACGGTGAAGAGCTTCAGCCCCTTGGCCGCGATCAGTCCCTTGAGCCGTTCCAGCGTCTCGGTCACGGAACCGGCCGAGTCACGCGTGGCGATCTTCATGTCAGCACCTCCTCGCCGTGCCGTACGCCGCGATCCGCCCGGTCACAACGCTGAGGCAGCGGCCTCTTCCTCACTGTGCCACCCGGGCCGCACCGGTTGCAGCCACGCCCTAGTCAACCGTTAGGGTCAGGAGATGGGCTGGTCTCTCATGATAGGTCGGACCAGGCCATAATTTCGGAATATGCCATCCATCTCCACAGCCTCGCCTTGAAGAACGGGCCGGATCTTGCTGGCGGTAGCCCCTTCCGTCACGGCTCATTACATGAAGTGATGGCTGTGTGGAGCGAATGATCAGACTGCGCTGTAACAGGAGTCTCTTCGTGGAGTCCCTTGCGCAGCAGAGACAGGGACTCCCGGAGTAGTTGACCGGTAGAGTCTCTGTCTCGTATTCGATCGCGGGTGTGCTGGAGGCGTTGGTGCAGTGGGAGAAGACCCAAGGCTCGACCCAGCGCTCTAGGACCTCGGGATCGAGATGTCGCCGCTGCCGGCGGCGGATCGGCGAGAGTGTCCAGCCCGACGATGAGACGGGCTTGCCTGATGGCCTGGTCGAGAGGGCGCGAAGTCGGCAGGATCGGGGTCTTCCGGATAGACCCAGTCGCCGACGGCGTAGTTCCAGACGACTCGGTCGGAGGGGAGGCCCTTGCGGATCAGCCAGGCGTTGCTGACCGTGCCGTGGAGGAAATCACGGTAGGGCTCGATGCGGACGCGAGAGGTGGCCTCCAGAGGATTGTCCGAGGGCGGCCCCGTGACCGTGTAAAGGTCGACGGTCACCCCGGGCGGGAGCACCTCGGGGGCCGGTGCCCGTGACGGATCCCAGGTGACATGAACGTCGTCGGACGGTGGCTTGCCGTTGATCTCGAACAGTTGCAGGTCCTCGGCGTCCAGGACGAGCGAGGCGGAGAATTCGGCGTCCGGGTCGTCGTGGTGCAGGTCGAGTGCTTTGCCGCCGGTGACGGCGTCGGCGAGGCGTTGCCGGGCGGCGGAGTCGCTGGCCGCCGGGATGGTGAGGATGCCTCTGATCGTGGCGAAGTAGCTGTACTCCGTCTCCGGATGATCCAGCGAGATGGCAACCCCACACCGCTGGGCGACGCGATCGCACACTATGGGCGGATCTTCAAGACGTTGCACATCCTCACCTACGCAGTTGAGGAGCCCTACCGGCGTGACATCAAAGGCATCCGCAACCTGCAGGAGTCCCGGCATGCCCTGGCCGGGAAGATCTTCCACGGCAGGAAGGGCGAGATCTACCAGCGCTACCACAAGGGCATGGAAGAGCAACTCGGCGCGCTCGGCCTCGTTCTGAATTGCGTCACGCTGTGGAACACCTTCTACATGGACAAGGCATTGGACCAGCTCAAGGCTGAGCGATACCCGCTGGGCGAGGAGGACGTCGCCCGGCTGTCGCCCTTCGTCCGCCGGCACATCAACGTGATCGGCACCTACTCCTTCACCCAGCCCGACCTCGGCCCGACCGGCATGCGGCAGCTCCGGGATCCTGACGAGCCGGACTGGGACGACGACGGCCTATAGAGGGCATTTAGCGGAGCGGGGCCCTGGGGGGACCCCGCAACGGGACCGTTTCGTTCGGTGAGCGCATTTCCGCAGGTGCACCGTACGAGGCGTGCTCGGAGGCGTTGGCGTACGTTCCGGTGCCGACGCACGCAGGTTGCTACCGTACGGCCTGGTAGGCCTCCAGCCGATCGGCCAGCTCCCTGGGGCGGCTGAGGGCGATGGCGTGGCCGCCGTCGATCTCGTCCGGGGCGATGCCGAGGCGTTGTCCGACGATCTGGCGCATGAACTCTGCAGGGAAGAAGCGGTCGTCGCGGCAGAGCAGGAATTTCGTCGGCACCGCGGGCCACGCTTGAAGCGGCCATGGGTGCAGGAAGGGTGTGGCGGACTGATGACGGCGCCGCTTGATCACCTCTGCCGCCAGGTCGGGTGGCACGTCGTGGAGGAAAAGGGCGATCTCGTCGTCGGGTGCCCGTCCATCGCGTTTGTCCTGCTCATGTCGGGCCTTTTCCCAGCCGGTGTTGGCCCACCACTGGCCGGGCGACTCACCCGGCGAGGGGATCATCGCTGTCAGCAGCACCAGCAGATCGACCGGGACCCGATCGCACACCAGAGGAGCGGTGAATCCGCCGAAAGACTGGGCGACCACGACAAGGTCGGTGCGGTCCCCGATGGCGTCGATCACCACGTCGGTGTACTCGGCCAGCCCGGCCGAGTCATCGTCGCAGGGCAGATCGGGCGCGATTACGTCGTGGCCGCGCGCACGCAGTTCGGCGTTCAGCAGATGCCAGTACCAGGAGTCGGACGCGGCGCCGGGGATCAATACATAGGTGGTCATGATGAGCTGCTCTCCTGATAGTGATGACACTGACTTCCGGTCCCCCTTGTCACAGTCGGCCCCGACGTTCGAAATCCCGCATGCTGGTGCCACCGGGCAGTCGTGTCTGGAAATCCAGAACCCCGACCCAGGCTGGCCGCACGGCGATGCGGACCATCTTCGTATCAGGGTGATCGACTTCCGCCAGTTGGGCGGCGGCCTGCTCCTGCCCGCCGTAGCGGCGCAGGGCCAGCGCGTACTCCGGTACGATCCCTGCGACATCGGTGACAGAGGCCCGCCCACGGATCAGCAGCGCCTGCGGCGGGGTGGAGGCGACGTCGATGGTGATGGCGACGTCGGGCCTGGCCCGCAGGGCGCGAACCTTGGCACCCCCGAACGTCGAGAGCACCACCTCAGTCCCGGTCCAGTGAAACAACATCGGGAAGACACGCGGCGTGCCGTCCGCCGCGACATACGCCACTCGCGCCAGCTCCTTGGAGACCAGCAGACGCTGGGCCACGTCACTGCCCAGCAGGCCGACATCACCTTGCGGCAGCGCCATCACATCGTCGCGATTCCCGGTTCCCATCAACAACTCCTCACCGTCGCCGACCGCGCGTATCGCGGCCGTCCCCTGTTGAGACGGTTAGGCGGCCGAAAAGGAATCACCGCCCAGGGCGACGATCGAGCACAGGGATGTCCGGGAGCTCGGACAGCGTCAGCGGCAGATCGAACGCAGGGAACACGCGCGGCTCGAAGGCGGTGATCTCGGCGATCTTCCCGTCCTCGACCCGCAGCACGTTGAGCACCTGAGCCCGGTACTCCCGGTCTCCCGGCACCCGGACGTACCCCGCCACCGCCGGCTGCCGGTTCGCCCGGGTCGGCACGCTCCGCCACTGTGCCCGGTACAGCGGCGAGTCGGGCCCGAGGGCATGGGCGGCGAAGTCCGTGACCGCCTGGCGGCCGGAGAACCAGAACGGAAGCGGAGGCATCGTCATCCGCACGTCTTCACTCAGCAACTGTGCGAGCGCAGCGGTGTCCGCCTGCTCGTGGGCGTCCATGAAGCGCTGCAGCAAGGCCCGCTCCTGCGCGGTGGCGGGCGTTGACGCCGCCCACTCCTCCCGACGCTGCGGGAGGTGCATCTTCAGGGTCGGCCGCGCCCGCTGCAGAGCGCTCTTCACCGAGGCGACGCTCATCCCCAGCGCCGCGGAGGACTCCTTGGCCGACCAGCCGAGCACGTCTCGAAGGATCAGCACCGCACGTTGCCGGGGAGGCAGGTGATGGATAGCGACCAGGAACGCCAGTTCGATGGTCTCCTTGCTGACCGCGGCGGCGTCCGGCTCTATGTCGTCTGGTGCCATCGGCTCCAGCAGCCGATCCGGGTAGGGCTGGAGCCATCGGATCTCATCCGGCGGCGCCTCGCCCCTATCGCCTACCCGGGCGGTCTCCCGTGGGAGCGGATGGCGCGGGTGCCGGTCGAGGAAGTCGAGACAGGCGTTCGTCGCGATCCGGTAGAGCCACGCGCGGAATGTGGAACGACCCTGGAAGGTCTCGCGTTTGCGCCACGCCCGCAGGAATGTTTCCTGTACCAGATCTTCGGACTCCTCGAACGAGCCGACCATCCGGTAGCAATGCACCTGCAACTCTCGCCGATACTGCTCGACAAGCCCGCCGAAGGCCGACTCGTCAGCGTTCTGGGCGGTAGCGCTGGTTACGGCTTCACCGGCGCGGCTGACTCCATCCCCTTCGGCTTCTCCGAGCTGCCGCTTCGGGCTGCGGCTACTCATGCTGTCGCCCCGGCCCCTGCTGGCTGCGGCGACGGTATCGGAGAGGTAGCGGTGCAGGGATGTCTTGGGGATGCCGGTCTTGGCCGCGATCTGGCCGAGGGAGTCGCCCTGGGTTTTGAGCAACTGGGCATATTCGATCTTGTCGGCGGGGTGGGCGATAGGCCGGCCAACGTGTCGGCCGCCCGCTTCGGCGACGGCGCGGGCGTGGGCGGCGCGCTCGGCGGTGAAGGTCCGTTCCATCTCGGCGAACAACGCGAGCAGCAGGAAAGCGATGCGGCCCATACCCTCGTCGGCGGTGTTGATGGGGAGCGGGTCGGCCAGCGAGCGCACGCCGATGCCGCGCTCGGACAGTTCGTTCACGAGGTTCAAAACCTCACGGAGGTTACGGCCGATCCGGTCCAGAGCATGGACAACGACCGTGTCGCCAGCACGCGCGTAAGCCAGGAGCCGATCGAGGCCGTCTCGGTCGACGGTGGTTCCGGTCTTCTTGTCGACGAAGATCCGCTCGTCCGGGATGCCGGCGGCGGCCAGAGCGTCGAGCTGACGATCGAGGGACTGTTTGGTGGTGGAGACGCGGGCGTAGCCGAGTTCAAGTCCCCCCTGGGGGTGATCGCTACCAGTTCCCACTCCGAAATCGTACCGAAAGTCGGCTTCGTACATACCTTCTGGAACAGTTGTTGTGGGACGAACTCTGGAACGAACGGTGTCCGTCGGTGTCCGATTCTCACGGGATGGGTGATGTACGGTCGCGGTCGTTCCGCTTCCTAGGAAGTGGAACGATCAGCATCCCTCGCGTGCTCTTCCTGTGCGGATACGCTTCGACGAGGCGCATCCGAACGAAAAGTCACGGTAAGCCGCTCTACGGAGTCCGCTTAGCGGGACTTTTCGTTCCAATGCTCGTCAGCCCCCGAGACCTACGCCAGGGCGGTGATGAGGCCGATCGCGAGGGCCGTGCGCTCGGGGATGTGCTCGACCAGCACGTGCTCGTGCCGCGCGTGCGCCCCGTCGCCGACGGCGCCGAGGCCGTCCAGCACCGGCCGGCCCAGCGCCGAGACGAAGTTCCCGTCGCTGGCGCCGCCGACCGCGGTCTCCTCCAGCTGCCACCCGAACCCGGAGGCCACCGCCTGCGCCTCCTTGAACAGCCGCTGCGAGGGGGCGTTCGGGACCATGGGCGGCCGGTTCCACTCGCCGGTCGCGGCGACCGTCACGCGCGGGTCGGAGGCCCGCAGCCCCGCGAACACCTCGTCGATCCGCGCCATCTCCGCCGGGTCGCCGACCCGCACGTCCACGCCGCAGGTCGCGCGCCCCGCGGCCACGTTGCGCCCGGTGCCGCCGTTGATCAGGCCGACGTTCACGGTCGTGCCGCGCTCACGCGAGCCGGCCCCGGCCAGCGTGGTGACGATCTCGGCGAGGGCGTGGATCGCGTTCGCCCCCGCGTACGGGTCGAGCCCCGCGTGCGCCTCGACCCCGGTGACCGTCACGTTGAACAGCCCCACGCCCTTGCGCGCCGTCTTGACCGCCCCGTCGAGCGACGCCTCGAAGACCAGCGTGGCCAGGGCGTCCTCGCTGGCCGCCTCGATGAACTCGCGCGAGGCCGGGCTGCCGATCTCCTCGTCGCCGTTGAACAGGAACCGCACGCTCGGATGGGGAAGCCCCAGCTCGCGCAGCCCGCGCAGCGCCCAGACCGCCTGGACGAGCCCCGTCTTCATGTCGAACACGCCCGGCCCCGTGACCTTGTCGTCCATGATCGCGAACGGCCAGCTCGTGAGCGTGCCCGTCGGCCAGACGGTGTCGTAGTGGCTGAGCATCAGCACCGTGCCGGGCGCGGTGCCCCGGTAGGTCAGCTCCAGGACGTCGCCGTGCTGGCCGCCCTCGTGCAGGATCTCGTCGTCAGGAGTCCCGAGATGGCCCACCACCCGCGCGCGGATCGCGCGCAGCCCCTTGACCAACATGGCCTTGTCGTAGCTGTGGGTCTCCAGCTCCACCACGGCCCTGAGGTCGTCGAGCATGGACGGCAGGGCCTGCCGGGTCCAGTCGGTGATCAGCACGAGAATCCTTTCTAGGGGACGGGCGCGCCGGGCCCGAGCGGGACGCCCAGGGCCCAGAACGCGAAGAACAGCAACGTCCAGACGACGAGCAGGGTGAACGCGAGCGGGATGGTCATCGAGGCCAGCGTGCCGATGCCGGCCGAGCGCCGGTAGCGCTGCAGGAAGCCCAGCGCCATCACGAAGTACGGGCTCATCGGCGTGATCGCGTTCGTGCAGGAGTCGGCGATCCGGTAGAGCGCCTGGGTGTACTCGGGCGGGATGTCCAGCAACATCAGCATCGGCACGAACACCGGCCCGACCAGCGCCCACTGCGCCGACCCGCTGGTCACCACCAGGTTGATCACGGTGACCACGAGCAGGATGCCGAGGAACACCACGGGCCCGCTCACCCCGGCCGAGCGCAGCAGACCGGCCCCGTCGATGGCGAGGATCTCGCCGATGCCGGTCCACCGGAAGTACGCCAGGAACTGCGAGATGGCGAAGAACAGCACGAGGATCGGCGCCATCTCGCGGAACCCGTGCGCCATGAAGGCGGGGATGTCCCGGCTGCCGCCGATCGTCCCGGCCGCCTTCCCGTACGCCCAGCCGGCGGCCAGGAACGCGAGCCCGAGGAAGATCGCGATCGAGGTGAGCAGCGGCGACTGCACGATCCCGCCGTCCTCGCCACGCAGCGGCGACCCGGAGGGCAGCACGGCCGCCACGATCGCGGCGGCGAGCACCACGAGCGTGATCAGCGCGGCCTTCAACCCCTTGCGCTCCCCGTCGCCGAGCGTCAGCGAGCCCAGGTCGTCGTCGGGGGCGTCGGGATCGACCGGCATGGTCTCGACCCGGCGCGCCAGCACCCGCTCGGTCACGAGGGTGATCGCGGCGGCCAGCAGGAACGACGACGCGATCGAGAAGTAGTAGTTGGCCACCGGCGTGACGACGTAGGACGGGTCGATGGTGTGCGCGGCGGCCGTCGTCAGCCCGGACAGCACGGCGTCCGCCGGCGTGATCAGCGGGCTGGCGTCGTAGCCGGCCGAGATGGACACGAACGCCACCACGATGCCGAGGATCGGGCTGCGCCCCACCGCGCGGAACGCCAGCGCGCCGAGCGGGATGAGCACGACGTACGCGGCGTCGGAGGCCACGTGCGCGACCATCCCGGTGAACGCCAGCGCGAACGTCACCCACTTCGGCGACACCTTCGACACCCCGGACCGCAGCACCGCGGCCAGCAGCCCCGAGCGCTCGGCCACCGCGACGCCGAGCATGACGACCAGGATCGTGCCGAGCGGCGGGAACGACGTGTAGTTCTCGATCGCGTCGCCGACCATCATCCGCACGCCCTCGACCGAGAGCAGGTTCTTGGCCACGACGGTCTCGCCGCTCGCCGGGTTGACCGCCGACACCCCCGCCGCGGAGAGCCCCCAGCTCACCAGCGCCAGCAGCGCGCTCAGCACCACGAACAGCCAGAACGGATGTGGCAGTTTGTTGCCGAGTCGTTCGATGCCGCCGAGCACCCTGAGCAGCGCGCCGAGCGAACGGGACTCCGCCACCGGCTCGGACGTCATCACCGCGCCGCCTCCTTCCCGCATTTCGGTCAAACATTACATGCGGTAAGGAAGCAGTTGACAAATCGGCGCCAAGAAATCACGCAGGGGCGATGGACGACTCCCTGAGCGGCAGGCGCACCTCGAACCACGTGTCGCCCGGCACCGAGCGCACCTTGATCTCCCCGCCGTGCCGCCCCGCCACGATCCGGTACGAGATGTCGAGGCCGAGCCCCGTGCCCTCGCCCACGGTCTTGGTGGTGAAGAACGGCTCGAAGATCCGGTCCTTGATCGCTTCCGGCACGCCGTGGCCCGTGTCGCCGATCTCCACGATCGCCTCGTCGGCGTCGTGCGCGGTGCGGATGGTGAGCGTGCCCTCCGCGCCCATCGCGTCGAGCGCGTTGTGGATGAGGTTGGTCCACACCTGGTTGAGCTCGCCCGCGTAGCACGGGATGGACGGCAGCGTGCGGTCGTACTCGGTGACCACGCTGATGCCCGGCGGGATCTTCCCACGGAAGATCGCGATCGTGCTGTCGAGCAGCTCGTGCACGTCGATCTGCTGGAACGGCGCCCGGTCCATCTGGGAGTACTGCTTGGCCGACCGGATCAGCGTCGTGATGCGGTCGGTCGCGTCGGTCACCTCGTTGAGCATCTGCGCGATCTCGACGGCCTTGGTCAGCCAGTTGAGCGACCCCACGATGTGCCGCTCGCCGAGCCTCTCGCGGATCTCCTCCAGATGCTCACGGGTGAACCCGGCCGTGACCAGCGGCGGCGCCAGGTCCCACGCGTTCTCGACGCCCAGCTCCTCCAGCGCCTCGCCGAGCTCGTCCTCGGCGTCGGCGATCTCCAGCGGCGAGCGTTTCGGCTGCGTGGCCAGGCCGCCCGTGCACGCCTCCTGCACCTGGATCAGCGCGCGCAGCCGCTCGGGCGGGATGCCGTCCTCGGCCAGCTGGGCGAGCTGCCGGCGTGCGCCCCTGACCAGCGAGCGTAGCTCGCCCACCGCGCGCACGGCCGCCGCCGCGGGGTTGTTCAGCTCGTGGGTCAATCCGGCCGTGATCGTGCCGAGCGCCGTCAGCCGCTGCCGCCGGTCGATGATCTCCCGCTGCATGCGGCCACCCGACATCAGCCCGTCGAGCAGGTGCATCCCCATCGGGAACCACTCGGCGACGATGTAGCCGAACTTCCGCGCGGGCAGCATGAACACCCGCGACGGCGCGGTGGCGCGCAGCGTGTGCTGGTAGGTCTGCGGCGCCCGGTCGCCGAGATAGGCGGCGGTGGCGCCGCCGTAGACGCCGGGCTGCGAGGTGCGCGGCATCGCGACGGTGCCGGCGGCGACCGTCTCGCTGATCATCTGCACCTCGCCCTCGATGAGCACCGCGAAGCACTCGGCCGGTTCGCCCTGCCGGACGATGTCCTCGTCCTGCGCGTACGTCTGCACCCGGCCGCTGCGGGCCAGCGTGGTGAGCTGCTCGTCGGTCAGCCGCTCGAAGAGGAAGAGCTTGCGCAGCTCGTCGATGCCGATCTGGGTCTCGGTCTCGCTCATTGTTTCTCCAAGTACCGGTGCACCAGCGAGACGGCCATGGCGCCCTCGCCGACGGCCGAGGCCACCCGCTTGATGGATTCGGCGCGTACGTCGCCCGCGGCCAGCACCCCGGGCACGTTCGTCTCCAGGTAGTACGGCTCGCGCCGCAGCGGCCAGTTGCGCGGCCGCTGCCCGCTCTGCACCAGGTCGGGGCCGGTCAGGATGAACCCGCGGGCGTCCCGCTCGACGGTGTCGTCCAGCCACGACGTGTACGGCTCGGCCCCGATGAAGACGAAGAGCCACTGCGCGGGGACCGTGCGCTCCTCGCCCTTCGTGGCCAGCGTCAGCTCCTGCAGGTGGTCGTCGCCGGAGCCGGCGACGACCTGGGTCTGCGCGTGCACCTCGACGTTGGGCAGCGCCGTGAGCTGCTCGATGAGGTAGTGGGACATGGACTTCTCCAGCCCCTCGCCCCGCACCAGCAGGTGGACCTTGCTCGCGTACTGCGACAGGTGGACCGCCGCCTGGCCGGCCGAGTTGGCCGCGCCCACGATGTAGACCTCGGAGTCCTGGCACGACGGCGCCTCGGTCATGGCGGCGCCGTAGAAGACGCCCCGGCCGACGAAGTCGTCCAGGCCGGGCGCCTGCAGCCGGCGGTAGGTGACGCCGGTCGCCAGGATGACCGCGTGCGCCGCGATCTCGCCGCCGTCCTTGAACCCGACCACGCGCGCCTGGCCGCGCGGCTCCAGGCTGACCACCTTGCGCGCGGTCAGCAGCTCGGCCCCGAACTTCAGCGCCTGCCGCCGCGCCCGGTCGGCGAGCTGCTGGCCGGAGACGCCGTCCGGAAAGCCCAGGTAGTTCTCGATCCGCGAGCTCTGCCCGGCCTGGCCGCCCGACGAGTACGCCTCCACCAGCACCGTCTTGAGCCCCTCGGAGGCGCCGTAGACGGCCGCGCCGAGCCCGGCGGGGCCGCCGCCCACCACGATCAGGTCGTAGAAGTCGGTGGCCGGAGTCGTGGACAGGCCCACCGCCGTGGCCAGCGTCGCCTGGTCGGGCGACTCCAGAGTCACGCCGTCGGGCATCACCACCAGCGGCAGGTGACACCCCTCGCCCGCCGCCTTCACCAGCTGCGCGCCCTCGGGATCCTCGGCCAGCATCCACTGGTACGGCACGTGGTTGCGGGACAGGAAGTCGCGCACCCGGTACGACTGCGCCGACCACCGGTCGCCCACCACCCGTAGCTCGGTCCGCTCCACCCGGTCGGTGCGCATCCAGGCGTCGAGCTGGTTGTCGATCACCGGATAGAACTTCTCCTCCGGCGGATCCCACGGCTTGAGCAGATAGTGATCGAGATCCACCACGTTGATCGCCTGGATCGCCGCGTCCGTGTCGGCGTAGGCGGTCAGCAGCACCCGGCGGGCGTACGGGTAGAGGTCCATGGCGGCCTCCAGGAACTGCACGCCGTTCATCTGCGGCATCCGGTAGTCGGCCAGGATCGCCGCCACGTCGTCGCCCCGCAGCCTCATCTCCTTGACCGCGCCGATGCCGTCCGCGGCCGTTTCGGCGCGGACGATGCGGTACTGCTGCCCGTAGCGCCGTCTGAGGTCGCGGGCGACGGCCCGCGAGACGCCCGGATCGTCATCGACCGTCACGATGACCGGCTTTTCCATGACCCTCGCCCCTTCGATGGCTCCTAAGGGAAGGATGTCATGTGCGTGGGTATGCGGCGGACGGCCACCCGGAGCCTGGCCGGGTCAGGCGATGACCCGGCTCTCGCCGCCGTCCACCAGCAGGGACACGCCGTTCACGAACGACGCCCGCTCGCTGGCCAGGAACGCCACCACGTCGCCGATCTCCTCGGGCCGCCCGACGCGGCCGACCGGCACCTCCTCGCCGCGGCGGCGCAGCGCCTCCTCGTCGCCCATGAGCTGCCGCAGCCGGTCGGTCTCGATGGGGCCCGGCAGCACGTTGTTGACCAGCACGCCGTCGCCGCCCACCTCGCGGGCCAGCGTGCGCACGACGCCGGCCACGGCCGAGCGGGTGGCGTTGGACAGCAGCAGGCCGTCGATCGCCTCGCGGACCGACCGGCTGGTGATGGTGACGATCCGCCCCCAGCCGCGCGAGCGCATCTCCGGCAGGACCGCGTGGATCAGGCGTACGGTGCCCAGCAGGTTGCGCTGGACGGCGACGTCCCAGTCGTCGAGCCCGACCTGGTCGAAGCGGCCGGCCGGGGGGCCGCCCGCGTTGGCCACCAGGATGTCGACCGGCCCGAGCACGTCGCGGGTCTCCTCGACCACCCGGCGCGCGGCGGACGGATCCTCCACGTCGGCCAGCACGGCGTGCACGACCTTGCCGAACTCCTGCAGCTCCACCACCGCGTCGGCGAGCCGCTCCGGGTCGCGGGCGCTGACACAGACGTCGCAGCCCTCCCGCGCGAGGCTCTTGGCGGCGGCGAGTCCGATGCCCGCGCTCCCTCCGGTGACGAGAGCGACCTTGCCCGAGATACCGAGATCCATACGGGCGACTATAGATCGCCTCCGCGCCGGAGGTCAGGCGGGCTTCACGCGGGTCAGCTTGTCCGGGTTGAGCAGACCGTAGACGGCGCTGATCAGCCCGTCGCGGAACTCCAGCACCACGAGCTGGTGCTGGTCGCCGACGCGCACCCAGATCGCCGGCTCGCCGTTGACGTGGACCAGCCGAGGATCGGCGAAGTGATAGCGGGCGGCGAGCCCGGCCAGGAACGCCAGCACCTTGCGCCGCCCGGAGACCGGCCGCAGCGCCGCCCTGACCCGGCCGCCGCCGTCGGTGTAGGCCACGACGTCCTCGTGGAACAGGTCGGTGAGCGCCGACAGGTCGCCGCCCGTGGCCGCCTCCATGAACCTGCCCAGCAGCCTGGCGTGCTCCTCGCTCGACGGCCGGAACCGGTCGCGCCCCGCGGCCAGGCGGCCGGAGGCCCGGTGGTGCAGCTGCCGGCAGTTGGCCACGGTCGTGCCGACGATCTCCGCGATCTCGTCGTACGGCAGCTCGAACGCCTCCCGCAGCACGAACACCGCCCGCTCCGGCGGCGACAGCCGTTCCATCAGGTGCAGCGTCGCGTACGAGACCGTGTCGCGCAGCTCGGCCGTGTCCAGCGGCCCGGCCTCCGCCGTCATGACCGGCTCGGGCAGCCAGGGCCCGGTGTACGCCTCACGCTTGACCCGCGCGGAGCGCAGCTGGTCCAGTGCCAGCCGCGACACCACCGTCACCAGGAACGCCCGCGGCTCCCTGACCTGGCTCCGGTCCGTGCCCTGCCAGCGCAGCCACGCCTCCTGCACGACGTCCTCGGCGTCCCACATGCTGCCGAGCAGCCGGTACGCCAGCCCCAGCAACATCGGACGGTGCTCCTCGAAGTCCACGTCCGGCATCATGCCCCCTCATCGTGCGAGCCGCGCGTCGCCTCCTGGTGATAGGACGCGGCGATCGCGGGAGATGTGACAGTTCGCGGGAACCGTGATGGGCTGGACGCGTGGCGAGAAATCTGATCCTTTCAGGAGGCCCGTTCCACGACTTCGCCGCCACGTCGGCCGCGCTCGCCGAGACGCTCGCCGAGGTGGGGGTCGAATCCGAGATCACCGAGGACATCACGGGCGCGCTCGCCGAGCCGCCCGAGGTCCAGCTGATCACCGTCAACGCGCTGCGCTGGCAGATGACCCAGGACCGCTTCGCCGGCCTGCGCCCGCGCTGGCGCTTCTCCCTGCCGACCGCGGCCCGCACGACTCTGCTCGACCACCTCGACCAGGGCGGCGGGTTGCTGTGCATGCACACGGCGGCCATCTGCTTCGACGACTGGCAGGGCTGGCCGCGCGTGCTGGGCGGCTGCTGGAGCTGGCCCAAGTCCCACCACACGCCGCTGGGCTGGACGGGCGTGCGCGTGCACGGCACTCACCCGGTGGCCGAGGGCCTGCGGGACTTCGACGTGGTGGACGAGGTCTACGGCGACCTCGACGTGCTGCCCGACGTCGAGCCGCTGGCCTCCGCGAACGGCCGGCCGCTGGTGTGGGCGCGTCCGGTGCGGCGGGGGCGGGTGTTCTACGACGCGCTGGGGCACGACACGAGGTCGTACGACAACGAGATCCACCGCACGCTGCTGCGCCGGGCGGCCCTGTGGCTGCTGAAACGGCCGGTCACGGTGCGGGAGTAGCGGCCGCCGACCAGCCGCTCCAGCGGGTCACGTCCACGACGATCACCGGCCCGGCGGGGCGGCGCCCGCGGTACTGCTCGTACTTCGAGGCGAGCACGTCGAGCGCGGCCTCGCGGTCGGGCCCGTCCTCGACGACCCGCGCGGTGCCGTCGGCGCGCGCCCACCACAGGCGCGTCCAGTCGTCCTCGTAGTGGTCGGCCAGCAGGCTGACGGCCGGGTTGTCGCGGACGTTGCGCAGCCGCCGCAGCGCCATGGTGGTCTTGGGCTTGTGGTCGACCGCCGTCACCACGCGCGCGCCCGTCACGGCGAAGGTGACCGGCACCACGTGGGGCCGCCCGCCGGCGTCGGCCGTGGCCAGCCGCGCCACCGGCTGCCCGGCGAACCTCTCCCGTGCCAGCTGAGCGTCCATCACCCTGCCATTGTGCGGGCGCGCTGCGGCCCTGGCCCGCAGGCGCGTCCGGAACGTACAAGAGCGCACGGCCCGAATCCGGGCACGATGAGCGCATGAACGTGAACCTTTCCGTGGTCCCCGCCTTCCTGGCCGGGCACGCGCGGGTGCTGGACCGCCGCCGCTACGACCTGCTCATGGGGGAGGGCGACGCGGCCGGCGTCCTCGCGGCGCTGGAGGGCTATCGCAACGTCGACGGCGGGTACGGCTGGGGCCTGGAGCCCGACCTGCGCTCTCCCGAGAGCCAGCCGGGGGCCGCGCTGCACGCCTTCGAGGTGTTCGACGAGATCGCTCCCGCGACCGCGCCGCAGGCCGCCGCGCTGTGCGACTGGCTGGAGTCGGTGACGCTGCCCGACGGCGGGCTGCCGTTCGCGCTGCCGATCCGTGACACCGCCGCCACCGCGCCCTGGTGGGCGGGCGGCGACCCGACCGTGTCGTCCCTGCAGATCACCTCCGTGTCGGCGGCGGCCGCCCACCGCGTCGCCGCCCACGACCCGGCCGTGGCCGCGCACCCGTGGCTGGAGCGGGCCACCCGCTACTGCCTCGACGCCATCCACGCGATGAAGGAGCCGCCGCACGCGTACGTGCTGGCGTTCGCCGTGCACTTCCTGGACGCGGTCCACGACACGCAGCCCGGCGCCGCCGAGCTGCTCAAACGCCTCGGCGACCACATCCCCGAGGACGGCAGGGTGCGGGTGGAGGGCGGCACCGAGGACGAGGCGCTGCGCCCGCTCGACTTCGCGCCCTACCCCGGCCGGCCCGCCCGCACGCTGTTCGAGCCCGAGGTGATCGCCGCCGACCTCGTCCGCCTGGCGGGGGAGCAGCGCGACGACGGCGGCTGGGCGGTGGACTACGCGCGGATCTCGCCCGCCGGGGCGATGGAGTGGCGCGGCGCCGCGACCGTCAGCGCGGTCAGCGTCCTGCGCGCCAACTCCCTCGTCTGAGAAGCCCCGTAGTACTCCAGAGCTACCTGAAAGGTGCGCTCTCCAGCGGGAGTCGGACTACAGGCGGTGATCCCTACTTTCGATGCCGAGGACTGATCCCCGGCACGGAAGGACCCACCGCTCATGAGGAC